>NZ_LQIH01000003.1:0-182998 GCF_001499835.1 Mycolicibacterium novocastrense | reverse complement strand
CCCCGGCTCCGCCTCCACCGCCGATTGCGCCGCCGCCACCGCCGCCCCCGCCGCCTGCGTGAGGACGGCGGGGTCAGAGGTCAACCGGAGCTACTCGGGCGTGAGTTGATCGGAGTCGGCGAACAGCAGCGTGCCCTCGTCGAGCATCACCGCCCATCGACGGGCGGCATCTGCGATGTGGTTGGAGCCGATGTCGACGGGCACGGCGGTCATTTCACCGAAATCTTCGACGATGACGCCACGAGCCTCGGCGTCCGTGTCGGGGTTGACGCGGACACGGACGTCCACGGCCAACTCCGAGTCGTGGCCTTGCTCCCGATCGTCGACGCTTTGATCAGCCACCGAATTCCTCCTGACGCCCGTCAAGAATTTGCGTGGAGGTCAGTGAATCACGATCGCCGTCGTCTGAGCGGGGAATTCGGAGAAACTTCGGTTTGCGGACAGCGCCCTTCTGGAGCGGCCGCGCCGCCGCGCCCTGGGGATCGTGCCCGGGATTCCTCGGATTCGCGGGGACCCGCGCCGGGACTGTGATTTGCCCAACGTGGATTCGGAGGGCGGCGGTTGACACCGGCGTCATCACTCGCCGCCGGAACCACTGCTGCCGTTGCCCGCCTACGAGCGAATAATTCGCTGGCAGCGAATAATTCGCGCAGAGCTGGGCAATAGGGGTAGGCAGTCGCCGGGGTACGCGAAGCGGCCGCCGGGGTACCCGAAGCGGCCGTGTCGCGCTCTGCTCGTCCAGTTGCGGCCGCAGCGTCAAGCGCGCTCGCGGGTCCACTGGCCGATGAAGCGAAGTATCTCCGGAATCTGATCCATCATCTGGCGCCCGAAGTAGCTTTCGATCTTGCCGCCGACGATCGGGATCTTGACTTTGACGGTGCCGCTGCACTCGAGGCGCTTATTGTCAGGCGTCGGCGTCATCTCGATGGCGCCGCGGCCGGAGCCCGGTGCTCCGTGGGCGCGGACGTGGATCATCCCTCGCACCTTGTCGCCACGGTCGACCGTCCAGGTCTCGCTTTGCACGAGTTCCACCCCGCCGGGGTAAAGCTTGCCAAGGACACCGGGCAGCACCGTGTTTCGCAGGTCTTGGGCGACCGTCACCCGCACCTCGCCGCCCGCGCCGACGTCGAATGAGCGCAGTTCTGCAGTGCCGTTGTGCGGTTCCAACCGCGCCAGCCAGTATCCCCGCTCGGAGAACGCGGCCTGGATCTGTTGGACGCTGACCGCGGATTCGACTGTGCAGTCGAACGACTTTGACATGTCAGAAGACTATCGCCCACGGGCGGCTCTCCGACCAATGGTGCCGCGGTGATCACGGCGGACAGGCGCTCGATGGACTCGGGGAAACTACCGGAAATCAGCTTGGCGACACTCAGATGGCGTCAAAGAAGTCGGCAATCCGCGCGGTGATCTCCTCGGCCTGTTCGATCTGTGGGAAGTGGCCAGCGCCGGCCAACACCACCGCGGTGGCCTGCGGCACATGCGAGAGGACCAGATCAATCCAGGCTGAACTCTGTCCCGATTCGAGCGAGACACGCTCGCGCGCCGCGTCGAGCGTCGTGCACTGGATTGCCAGCAGCGGGACGCGCACAGCGTCGAGTGCACTTTCCACCTCCCCGGCGTCCCAACCGGCCAGGCTTGTCAGCAGATTCCTGCCCAACGGCGCGGGAAAGCCGACCCCTCGATCGACGATCCGGTTCGCCAGAACGGGATCGCTGGACGGGACGAACATCGATTCGAAAAACCACTTCATGAATCGCCCGTAGCCATCGCCAGCCAGTTCATCGGACATGGCCCGCTCGGCGACCGCAGGATCACCCTCGGCGATCCGACTGCCGTCGACGAGTACGAGGCCGGACACCGCGCCGGGCCGTACCCGGTACGCGTGGAGAGCGACGCGACAGCCCATGCTGTGGCCCACGACGATCGCCGGCGGCAGCGACATCTCCACCATGGCTCGGACCACCGCAGCTCCATACGCCTCGACCGTGCAGTCCGCCGGTGCGCTCTGGACGGAACCGTGCCCGGGCAGCTCGCATACGACGACGGTGGTTCTTGTCTGAAACCAGTCGACCTGGGCCTGCCAGTCCGTGGCATCGCAGGCAAGTCCGTGCACGAAGACCAAGGGTGGGCCGCCAGAACCGGTTCGTGTCGCTTTCATCCTCGGAGCTCCTTTGCTCGAGCGGAGGCGCCTTCTCTATCGATGCGCGGGGCGGAGCGCCGACCACTATTGCGCTAGGTAGCCCCCATCGACGGGTAGCACGGCACCGGTGATGAACGAGGCGTCGTCGGAGGCGAGGAAGGCGATGGCGCTGGCGACTTCGGCGGGCTCGCCGATACGGCCGATCGGGTGCATGCGCTCGATCGCGGCCAGATACTCCGAGCCACCCGGCTCACTTGGAAGCTGCTTGACTCGCTCGGTTCGAATCGTCCCGGGCGCAACGGCATTGACTCTGATCCCCCGGTCGGCCCACTCGACCGCCAGATGCTTGGTCAGGCCGGTGGCGATGAACTTGGCGGGCCCGTAGGCCGCCTGCCGCTTCTGCCCTGCCAGTCCGGAGATCGAGGAGAGGCAGACGATGGCGCCGCCCCCGGTGGACAACATCGCCTCGATCGCGAATTTGCAGGTCAGGAACATCCCACGCCCGTCGATGGCCATGACCTCCTCCCAATCGGAGGCGGAGACCTCCAGCGCGTCGCCGAGCGGGATGATTCCGGCGTTGGCGACCAGCACGTCGAGCCGTCCGTAGCGGTCGACAGCAGCCGTCACCATCCGCTTCGCATCGTCGGCGACCGAGACGTCACCGACGATCGTCTCGACTTGCGCTCCGGTCTCTCGCAGTTCGTCGGCGAGCGCCAGCAGCGGTTCACTTTGAATGTCGGTCACGGTCAACCGAGCTCCCTCGCCCGCGAAGCGCACCGCCGTCGCCCGGCCGATGCCGAACGCCGCCCCGGTGATCACGGCGGACTTCCCGAGCAGACGCCCTCGTTCGTGGGTCACCGCTTGGCCATCGCCTTCGTCGACAACGTTGCGAGCCTCCCTTGTGCGCCGACGTCGCCGACCCGATAGCCGTCAGGCTTGACCTTGCGGTCGCGCGATTGAATCGGAAATTCCCTGGGAGACATCACGATCGGACAGTCGCCTCGGGCTGGACGCGCAAAGCCTATGTCCACACGCAGGGGGTGCCGGTCGAAACGGCCAAATTCGTAGGGCGGCACCGCGCACGGCGGCAACCACTCGCCTGCCGCGTACCTCACCTCTCAGGTCAGGACTGCTGGGCCTCCTGACGGTAGGGCGGACCGAGGAATCGCTGCAGCATTCGGTACTCGGCGTCGGGATCCTTCATGGGCCAACTCCAGAGCGCCAAGAAGACCCGAATCAGCCACTGCTCCGCAAGGGGGTCGGGATCCTCGAGTCCAAGCATCTCGGCGGCGAACTGCGCGATGACCTCAGACGTCGTCAGCCAGTCGGTTTCGGTGGGCGGATGGGCGGAGCGGAGCGCGTTGGTCAACGGGTCGGACCGGGCCCGCTCCAACGCCAACGCCGTCGCCTCCACCACCCGCTCCGCACCGGAGAGGCCGCGGATGGCTTCGCGCACGGTCTCGACCGTGCGGGCCGCGTGGATGGCGACAACGGCGTCGCGGATCGCGGTCTTGCCGCCGGCGTGCCGGTAGATCGTGGCGGGCGAACAGTGCACTTTCGCAGCCAGCGCGTCGATGGTGAACGCCTCCCATCCACGACGGGCGATCAGATCGGCGGCGGCGGCGTGTATGCGTCTGGTCGCTTCGGAGGCTCGATCTCGACCGACCAGCCAATCGGTACCAGCCACCGCACCGTCTCCTGTCGCCGACAGCCTCAGGGCTCTATCTCTCAGGATGAGAAGGACAGCGCCGATTCTCTCATGGACGCCGCTGGTGAGGGCGCGTTCGTGAGAAGGCCAGGTTCGGCTGCTCCACGAGAGGCATTTCAACTTCGGCCAGCGGCGTTGACGGTCTCCATCAGGAGACGAACGCTAGGACCGTGGCGATCTTGGATGACCCTGCTCAATTCTTCGGAAATGCCGCCATCCAGGACCCGTACCCGCTCTACGAGCAGATGCGGTCAGAAGCACCGGTGCACCGCATCGGTGAGTCCGATTTCTACGCGGTCTGCGGCTGGGACGCGCTCGTCGAGGCGACCAACCGGGTGCAGGATTTCTCCTCAAATCTCACCGCAACCGTGGTCTACGACCACAGCGGGGCGGTGAACCCGTTCCCGATGATGCCGCTCGGCGACCCGGCGCACGCGCTCGCCACCGCAGACGACCCCGCACACGCCGTGCATCGCAAGATTCTGTTGCCGCACCTGTCGGCTAGACGAGTCCAGGTGATCGAGGAGTTCGCGGAGGAGACTGCGCACCAGCTGTGGACGGAGTCGGTGGACGACGGACGAATCGAATGGATGAGCGCCATCGCCAACCGTCTCCCGATGAAGGTGGTCGCTCAACTGCTCGGCTTGCCCCACGACGATGTGGACAAACTCATCAGGCTGGGATACGCCACCACCACGTTGCTCGACGGGATCGTCACCCCGGAGCAACTCGAAGCCGCCGGTCTGGCGGCAATGGAACTCGGCGGCTATGTGCTGGAACACTTCGAAGCGGCGGGCAGGGATCCACAACCGGGACTGATCAGCGATCTCGCTGCGCGCTGCGCGTCCGGCGAGGTGGAACAGCCGGTCGCCTTGAGCATCATGCTCACGCTCTTCAGCGCCGCCGGGGAATCCACGGCCTCGCTGCTCGGCAGCGCCGCATGGATTCTCGTCAGCCAACCCGACATACAGAAACAGGTCCGCGAGGATCGTGACCTCCTGGTGCCCTTCATCGAGGAGACGCTGCGATACGAGCCTCCATTCCGCGGCCACTACCGCCACGTCCTGCACGACACCACGCTGGGCGGGGTCGACCTCCCCGCCAACTCACATCTGCTGCTGTTGTGGGGCGCCGCCAATCGCGATGCCGCACAATTCGATTCACCGCACGAGTTCCGGCTCGACCGCGGCAGCGGCAAGGGCCACGTCACGTTCGGCAAGGGTGCTCATTTCTGCGTGGGCGCAGCGCTTGCCCGGCTCGAGGCCCGGATCGTCTTGCGCATGCTGCTCGAACGGACCGATTGGATCGAGGCTGTCGACGTGGGTGACTGGCTGACCAGCATCCTGGTCCGCAGATTGGAACGTCTGGAACTGGCAGTCCGATGATCACGGTTCAACTCCCGCCGAATCCCGCGCAGGATGCCGGGCGTTGATCAAGATCCACCGCAAGAGAGCGCTGCGGATAGCGGCGCTCATCATGGCCGCGGTGTTCGCAGTGATCTCATCGCTGACTTACCTTGCTTACTCGGGGGCGTTCATTCCCGTCGACACCGTCACAGTGACCTCGGCGCGGGCCGGTCTCGTGATGGACCGGGAGGCCAAGGTCAAGTACCTGGGAGTCGAAGTCGGCAAAGTGTCCTCGATCGAATACGACGGGGCACAGGCGGAACTGACATTGGAGATCCGCCGCGATCAGATGAACTACATCCCTTCCAACGTCACCGTCCGTATCGCCAGCAACACCGTGTTCGGCGCGAAATCCGTTGAGTTCCTCAGCCCGACGATCCCCGACAAGAGCGCACTCGCGGCCAACTCGCATCTGCATGCCGCCGAGGTCGCCGTGGAAGCCAACACGCTCTTTGAAACGCTTGTCAACACTCTGAAGAAGATCGATCCGGTGGAGCTGAACGCCACCATGACCGCAATCGGCGAAGGGTTGCGCGGAAACGGGAGGGACATCGGGACCACGATCTCGACGTTCACCGACTACATGGGAACGTTCAACCCGCACCTGCCCACGCTCCAGTCGGGAATCCAAAAGGTGGGCGAAGTCGCCGATATCTACGCAGAGGCGACGCCGGACCTACTGACCTTGTTCGACAATACCGATTCGATCAGCAACACCATTGTCGACCAGCAGGAGAACCTGGCTACGACGTTGATGGCGGCGGTCGGGCTGGGGAACACCGCATCGGACGTGCTCGAGCCCTCCCAGCGCGACTTGATCGCCGCGATTCAGCGGTTGCGGGCCCCATTGAAGGTCCTGGGCGACTACTCCCCCCAATTGGGTTGCCTGCTCGCCGGTTTGGCAACCACGCTCAAGGAATTCGCTCCCGCTTGGGGCGGCACTGTGCCCGGGGTTTTCATGAACGCCTTCTTCATTCCCGGCGTCGCGCCGTACACCTACCCCGAGAGCCTGCCCATCGTCAACGCGTCCGGCGGCCCCAATTGTCGGGGGTTGCCGAATCTGCCAGGAAAGATGAAGAACGGATCGTGGTTTCGGCCGCAGTTCCTGGTGACGGACAACGCTTACATTCCCTACCAGCCCAACACCGAACTGCAATTCGATCCGCTGACGACGTTCCAGTTTCTGTTCAACGGTGCCTATGCCGAGCGAGACGATTACTGATGCCCAGGGACCGACTCGGCATGAAGGTTGCAGCCTTCACCGTTGTGATGCTGCTCGTCCTCGGCCTTCTCGTCGTGACCTTCGGGAAGTTCCGGCTGGGCTCGACAGTGTCCTATCGTGCGGAGTTCGACTCGGTGTCACGCCTGAAGCCCGGCCAAGACGTACGTGTCGCAGGCATCCCCGTCGGGTCCGTCACCGACATCGCCATCAACGGCGACCATGTCGACGTCGAGTTCGCGATCGACAAGACATACCGGATATACAGCTCGACCCGTGCCGCGATCCGGTACGAAGATCTGGTCGGCAACCGTTACCTCGAAATCTCGACTGGCTCAGGGGAACTGCGGCCGCTGGCGCCTGGCGGTACCATTCCGCGCTCGAACACCGTGCCGGCAGTGGATCTCGACGCTCTGCTGGGCGGTTTGCGCCCGGTCCTCAAAGGCCTCGACGCGAGCAAGGTCAACGAGGTCAGCAACGCGATCATCGAACTACTCCAAGGCAACGGCGGCACCTTGGCCAAGGTCCTGTCCGATACCGACTCCTTCACCCGAACGCTGGCGGGACGCGACCAGTTGATCGGCGAAGTCATCGACAATCTCAACACCGTACTCACATCGATCGATGACAAAGGGGCACAACTGGACACGAGTATCGATCACCTGCAGCAACTGACCACAACCCTATCGGAGGCTCGCGGCCCGATTGCCGGGGCGATCCAGCCGCTCGCCTCCGCGCAGGCCGACCTCACCGATCTGTTGACCTCGTCGCGACGTCCGCTGCAGGGGGTGATCGAAAATGCGCGCCCCCTGGCGACCGTTCTCGATGACCGGAAAGACGAGGTTAACGCCGTGATCGAACCCCTCGCCGAAAACTACCTGCGACTCAGCGCGCTCGGTCAATACGGCGCCTTCTTCAACATCTTCTTCTGCGCAGTGAAGATCAAGATAAACGGTCCCGCTGGGAGCGACATCTTGATTCCGCTTCTCGGGCCGACGGATTCGTCAAAGGGACGGTGCTCCGATGACGGTTGAGGAGCGGGGTCGCCGAAACCCCCTACGCACAGGCATTTTCGGGATCATTCTCGTCATCCTGCTGGTGCTCGTTTCATTCGGTTACTCCACACTGCCCTTCATGCCGCAGGGAAAGGTCTACACCGCTTACTTCACCAACGCCGCCGGAGTCACCAGCGGCAGCGATGTGCAGATCTACGGATACAACGTCGGCAAAGTGAGCTCGGTCGACCTCGACGTGAGCGCCCGCGCCGCAAAGGTGATTTTCACCGTCGACCGCGATCTGCGCCTCGGCGACCAGACGCTGGTGGCGATCAAGACCGACACCGTTCTCGGCCAACGGATCCTGGCGGTCACCCCGGGTGGTGCAGGGTCGGTCGACACCGTGCCGCTCGGACGCACGACTACCCCGTACACCCTGCCCGACGCGTTACAGGATCTGGGAAACTCCGCAGCCGAGTTGGACACCGACACCTTCGAAACCGCGCTGCAAACTCTGACCGCCACGATGCGTGACGCCACCCCCCAACTGCGTAGCGCGCTCGACGGCGTGACCGCGCTTTCCCGCAGCATCAACGCCCGCGACGAGGATCTCGCCGATTTACTGGCTCACGCGAAGTCGCTATCGGGGATCCTGGCCACTCGCTCCCGTCAACTGAATCAGCTGATCACCGACGGTAACGCGCTGTTCGCCGAGCTCAGTGCACAGCGCACCGCGCTCGCCTCTCTCGTCGCGGGAATCGGCGATGTGTCGCGGCAAATATCGGGGTTCGTCGCCGACAACCGTCGTGAATTCGGTCCCGCGCTGGTCAAGCTCAACCTCGTGCTCGAAAATCTGAACTCCCGTCGCGCCCATCTCGACGAGGCGCTCAAGCGGCTCCCTGCCTTCTCCACGACACTGGGTGAAGTTGTGGGGTCCGGCCCGGGCTTTTCCGTCAACGTCTGGGGTGTGCCGACTCCTGCCGTCGCCGGCGTGCTGTTGGACACCTACTTCCAGCCGGGCAAGCTGCCCGACAGTCTGGCCGACATGCTCCGCGGATTCATTCGGGAGCGACTCGTGATCAGGCCGAAAACGCCATGACCGCGCTCGGACTCGCCCACCCCCGACGATGGCCCAGGGCTGTGCTCGCCGCGGTGCTGACCGTGACACTCATTGCAGGGGTGTACACAGTATGGCCGCGCGCGCAGCAGCGCAGCATCACGGGTTTGTTCTCCTCGGCGGTGGGTCTGTACGTCGGCGACGAAGTGAAGGTTGCCGGAGTCACCGTCGGTCGGATCACCGGAATCGAACCAGGCCCAGAGCACACCAGGGTGGCGATGAGTGTCGAGGCGGGAGTCCCCATTCCGGCCGATGCCGCCGCGCTCATCGTTTCGCCGAATCTGGTCTCCGCTCGGTTTGTGGAATTCGCGCCGATCTACGACGGCGGCCCGACGCTGTCTGACAACGCAGTCGTTGGACTCGATCGGACCGCGGTACCGATCGAATGGGATCAGGTCAAGGACGAACTGACCAAGTTGTCCGCGCAGCTTGGGCCCAAACCAGGCTCGGCGCAGGGGCCACTGAGCGAGTTGATCAACCAAGCCGCAGACACTTTCGACGGTTCCGGTGAGTCATTCAGAAGTGCCGTCCGTGAACTATCGCAAGTGGCAGGGCGTCTCGGCGATTCGCGTGCCGACATCTTCGACACCGTGAAGAACCTGCACATCGTGGTGAACGCCCTGGCGGAGAGCAACGAACAGATCGTGGCGTTCACATCTCACGTCGCCTCAGTGTCTCAGGTGCTCGCGGACAGTTCCCTCGACATCGATCAAGCGCTGGCCTCTCTGAACAATGCACTCTCCGACGTCCGGGGCCTGCTCAGTGACAACAACGACGCATTGATCGGCCAGATCGACCGACTCGCCGACTTCACCAGCCTGCTGAACGAACGCAGCGACGATATCGAACAAGTTCTGCACCTGGCGCCGACGGCGCTGGCCAACTTCTACAACATCTACAATCCGGCCCAGGCGTCGTTGGCGGGAATCGTGACGTTGCCCAATTTCGGAAACCCGGTACAACTGATGTGCGCGGGAATGTTCGAGACCGCGGAGACGCCAGAGAATTACAAGCGCGCGGAGATCTGCCGTCAGCGGATGGCGCCGGTGGTCAAGCGGCTCCAGATGAACTATCCGCCGTTCCTGTTTCGCCCGATAACCAGCATCACGGCGTACAAGGGGCAGATCATCTATGACACACCGCAGACGGAAGCCAAAGCGCAGACGCCGATTGCACAACTGCAATGGCACCCGCTGCCCGGGGTGACTCCGCCATCAATACCGCCCGACGCCGATCTGAGTTCGCTCATGGTGCCGGACGCGCCAACCGCGCCCCACCAGCCCGACGGACAGGCGGGAGCCGGCAGATGATCAACCGACACCTTCACAGATGGGCGCGGCGAGCCACGGCGATCGGCTCACTCGCGGTGGTGGTTTCGGCATGCCAATTCAATGGGTTGAACTCACTGAACATGCCGGGTACCGCGGGCCACGGCGACGGTTCGTTCACCGTATCGGTCGAGCTACCCGATATTTCGTCGCTGCCACAGAATTCCCCCGTCAAGGTGGACGACGTGACCGTCGGCAGTGTGTCAGGTATCAAGCCCGTGCAGCGTGACGACGGCACGTTCTATGCGCTGGTGCAGCTGTCCCTCGACGGCTCGGTGCATCTGCCCGCCAACGCCACTGCGACCGTCGGTCAAACATCTCTGCTGGGCTCGCGGCATTTGGAACTGGCCGAACCCGTCGCCGAACGACCCATCGGCTCCCTGGGCCCGAATTCCCGAATCGGCATTGAAAACACCGGCAATTATCCGAGCACCGAGGATGTGCTGTCGTCCCTGGCCATCGTCGTCAACAACGGTAACCTCGGTGTGCTGCAGGATATTACGGATGAGACGTACGCTGCCATTGCCGGGCGCGCCGGTCAGTTCGCCGCGTTCCTGCCCAGACTCGCCGAATTGGCCGCAGGTTTGAATGCTCAGGCGCACGACATCGCAACGGCGATGGAGAAGGTCAATCGCCTAGCAGGTCGACTCGCCGGTGGTAGGGACAAGATCGAGCGCGCATTGGTGACACTCCCGTCGGCCACGCGCGTACTCAACGACAATGGCCACCGCATCGTTGATGCCTTTGCGGCTCTGAAGCGGCTCGCGGACGTCTCTGCCCCCCTCTTGGCCCAGACGAAAGCGGACTTCGCCGCTGATCTCGTCCACGCTTATGCCTTGGTCAAGGCTCTCAGCGACAACGCCGAAACGCTCGTCGACGCGTTGCCGATCCTGCCTGCGTTTCCGATACCGCTCAACGAGGGACTGCCGCGGGCGGTCAGGGGCGACTTCCTCAACGTCTTCGCGACGTTTGACCTCACGGTGCGGCGGATGGGTGAGAATTTCTTCACGACAAGCACTCTCGATCCCAACATGAAACGTCTTTCTGAAGTCGTCTCCGTCCCCGATTACCTCGTCGGAGCGACATCGTCGTTGTCCGGGCAGGCTGCCGATCCGTTCCAGATCCCGCCCCTCAATCCTCCCGATCCACAGTCTGCAGGCCAACCCTGATGCTCACTCCCCTCGTCCGCCTGCAACTGACCATCTTCTCCCTGGTCGCGCTCGTCAGTGTGTTCGTGATCGCGGTGTTCTACGTACAGTTGCCGAAGGCGTTCGGCCTCGGAACCTACACCGTGACGGCCAATTTCGTGGCCAGTGGCGGTCTGTATACGAATGCGAACGTCGCCTACCGCGGGACGACCATCGGCAAGGTCACATCGGTCTCGCTGACCCGCGACAACGATGTCCTGGTCGAGATGCGGATCGACGATGCCATGAAAGTTCCCGACGACGTCGACGCCTACGTCAAGAGTGTGTCGGCCATCGGCGAGCTGTACGTCGATCTGGTGCCG
This sequence comes from Mycolicibacterium novocastrense, assembly GCF_001499835.1. Classification (NCBI taxonomy): domain Bacteria; kingdom Bacillati; phylum Actinomycetota; class Actinomycetes; order Mycobacteriales; family Mycobacteriaceae; genus Mycobacterium; species Mycolicibacterium novocastrense. Next base: position 171,572 of record NZ_LQIH01000003.1, on the reverse strand, counting down.
CCGCCGAATGCGTCCACGGATTTCCTGGGTGACGATGGGCACATCGACCGCGACCGCACGCACATCAGCGGCGACATCGCCGGCCTGCTGCGCGAGGCGCAAAGCCTGGTCGATTCGCTTGATCGAAGCCGGTTGCGGGACGTATTGAGGGAGGCATTCACAGCTTTCGACGGGTCGGGTCCCGAGCTCGCGCGGCTCATCGAATCGTCACGGTCGCTGATCGAAGAAGCCGACAACACGTCCAGTGAGACAATTGAGCTCCTCGAACGATCTCAACCGCTGCTCGACGCTCAGCGTGCGTCCGGGCAGAACATCAGGTCGGTGGCAGATGGCCTGGCACGCCTCACGACTCATCTTCGGGAAGCCGACCCAGAGATACGCGCCGTTCTGCAGTCGGCTCCCGGCGCCACCGGCGAAGCAACTGCCCTCTTCGAAGGTATCCGTCCCACGTTTCCGGTGCTGGCGGCTAACCTCGCCAACGCCGGCCGTGTTGGCGTCATCTATCACAAGTCGATCGAACAGGTTCTGGTGATCATGCCTGCCCTTGCCGCGGCAGTCATCACGATCGCCAATCAGTACCCGGCGGACGAAGGCGCCAAGGCGGACTTCAAGCTGAATTTCGGTGATCCGCCGCCGTGTATCACCGGGTTCGTGCCTCCGGCCGAAATACGTTCGCCCGCCGACACCACGCTTCGCGACGTCCCCAAAGACATGTACTGCAAGGTCCCGCACAACGATCCGACAGTCGTTCGCGGCGCACGCAACTATCCCTGCCAGGAATTCCCCGGCAAACGGGCGCCGACGGTGCAGCTCTGCCGCGATCCGCGGGGTTATGTGCCGGTCGGAAGCAACCCATGGCGTGGACCGCCGGTGCCCGTGGGAACACCGGTAACCGATCCTCGGATGACCCTGCCGCAGAACAAGTATCCCTACATTCCGCCGCAAGCGGACTACGATCCCGGGCCTCCTGCCGTACAGCTTCCGCCCGGTGTGCCGCCCGGGCCAGGGCCGGCACTGACCGCGCCGTATCCGACGCAGGTCCCGCCGGTGACCCCCGGACCTCCTCCACCGCCTCTACCATTTCAGCCGCCGCCCGACCAGGTGATCCCGCCATACGTCCGGCCGTCGGCGCCGCCCGCTCCGGTAGATCCAAGCCCCACAGCGCCGCCCGCTCCCCGGAACGACCCGTTACCGGCTGAAGCCGGATTGGCGGGAGCAACCCAACCACAGGCGGGCGCCGCCGTGACGACCTACGATCCGGCGACCGGCAAGTTTCTCGACCCGTACGCCGGAACCAGCCTGTACGCCAGTGGGTCAGCTAAAAGGGCCATAGCCGAGAATTGGGTGGACCTCATGACCTATCCCCGCCTCAGTTGACGTCGGCGAGACCCCATCAGTCGACGTCGATGAGAAGGTGGGTGAGCCGAAGCTCGGCGATACGCCACACTCCGTCGCGTCGCACCCATCGGTCATGGTAATGACCGTAGGCAGTCAACCCCGTCCCGTTGTTCCACTTCACTCGCTCTTGAGCCGCCCAGATCACGCGTGCCTCATTCTCGTCGAGGTGAAACTCCGGGCTGTGCACCTGATGAACCGTGACCGCATCTGTCACCGACGTCTGCACTGCTTCGAGCGTGGCGTCGCGTCCGACGATCGGCGGCACCTCATCGCCGCCGCCTAGATCGAAGACGATGTCGTCGGTCATCAGCTCAGCCAACTCGGCCCAGTCCTTGGTGTCCAACAGCCGGCAGTATCTCGATTTGGCCTGCTCCAGCTCGAAACACGTCTGTAGGTCGATGTGCAAAGTGGCTCCTCTACGTTGACGAGAACATGCCTCAGGGTGTTCGAAGCACGGTGGATCTTCTGCCCACCTACAGCGTCCGTCGCAGCAGCATGGCTGTCGTTCCACTGTTGGCAGCCCCAACCCCGACCGCTGCCAGTGATACGTCGTCAACCTGACGGCCGCTTGCCTCGGCCCGGATCTGCAAACACGCCTCGTACAGGTGACCGAATCCGTGCAGCCGTCCTCCGGACAATTGGCCGCCCGCTGTGTTGATCGGCAGTTCACCGCCGAGCGAGATGCGTGCCGGGTCGGCAATGAAGTCGCCGGATTCTCCCACCTTGCAGAAGCCGAAATCTTCCAACCAGCACAGCACGAATACGCTGAACCCGTCGTACAACGAGGCGTAATCGACATCGGCCACGGTGAAATCCGTTCGGTCCCAGATGGTCGACCAACGCGAGCTGATCCGGGTGATGTCCTCGCCGCCCTCCCAGGTGAAGCGGTCGTGATGAGCGCAGTCCAGCGATTCGACCGTGACCGCGGGATGGTCCAGTGCTCGAGCATGCGCGGCCCGCGAGATGACGAACGCGGTCGCTCCGTCGCAGGCGATGTCGCAGTCGTACATGCACAGCGGCTCCGACACCATCCGCGCATTCAGGTAGGTCTCAACGTCGAGGGGGTCGGTGTATATCGCCGACGGATTTCGTCGCGCATTGGTGCGCTCGACAATCGCAATCGAGGCGAGCTGTTCGCGCGTGAGGCCGTATCGAATCATCCTGGCTCGCAGTTGCATTGCAGCCAGATTGGCCGCGGTGGCGCCGTAGGGCAGCTGCCAGGCCATCATCCCGCTCGGCCGGCCACCCCGCGCGCCGTAGCCCTGACGTCGGCCCGCGCCCTGGGCCGTACCCTCCCAGATGCTGCGCCAGCACAGCACATGGTTGGCCATGCCACCGGCGACGGCGAGCATCGCATCGACCACGGCGCCCAGCTGGCCCGGAGACTCCACGCCTCCGGCTACCCAATTCGGTTTGACGCCGAGCGCGTCGTGAATGTCGCGCAGCGATGCCCCCGAGAACCCCGGACCGGCCTGGGACGCACCCGGATACGTCGTCAACCCGTCGATGTCGGCGAGGGTGAGTCCTGCATCTTCGACGGCGGCCAGGCACGCGTCCGCGGTGAGTTGCAGGGCGTCTCGGCCCAGCCGCCGACCGATCTCGGACTGGCCGACCCCACTGATGACGACCTTCTCGGCAAGCGGTGAACCCATCAGAGGTCCGGTTCGAACAGCGGGATGAACACCTCGTCGTCTCCGTCGGTGTGCCGTTCGAACGTGACGCGCACCGGCAGTCCGACGGTGACGTCTTCCGGCCGCACGTTCACGATGTTCGTCAGCACCCGAACGCGGCTGTCCTCAACCGGATTCACGAACGCCACCAGGTAGGGCGGCGCGAAATCCGGGAAGAACGGATGCTCGTTGACGGTCCACGTTTCGACCCGTCCCCGGCCGCTGAGCGTCGCGTACTCGAGAACACCGTGATCGTGCGGGCAACGCAGGGCCGGCGGATGGACCAGGCGCTCGCAGCCGAGGCAGCGTTGCAGCCGCCAAGTGCCGTCGGAGCCGCCCGTCCAATAGGGCCGGTTCAGCTCGGTGAGCAGCGGCACCGGCCGCTGCTGTATCGCCTCATTCATCCCCGTCGCTTCGCTCGCCCCGGCACTCATCCCCGTCGCTCACCGCTCGTCGACGCCGAAGAGAAACCGATCGGCAATCGCGTGCTCGTTGCGGATCGTCATCTCCTGGGCGGTGTTCAGCCAGAGCCCCTCGAACCCGTTCGAGTGCATGCCCGCGTGGATCGCGGCGATGTTCTGCAGGTCCTGCGTGGGCAGTTCACCCCAGCCGTCATGATCTTGCCAGCGCTCGAACTCCTGCCAGTCGGTGTCGGGGACCTCACCGGGAGCGAAGTGTTCGAGCGTGAACATCTCGAAGGTGCACTTGTTCGGATCCGTCGCGTCGGGCAGCATCCGGTACCCGAGCAGACACGACTTCTCGACGAGGATGACCAACGTGGGAAAGATGTGCCAGTCGCCGTTGCCCGCGAAATACTCCTCCATCGACATTTGCGGGAAGTCGACACCTTCGGCCAGCGCCAGTTCCTCGCACATTTGGTGGTAAAGGACGAACGGCGGAATCTCGCTGGGCTCCATCGTCGCCAACCGTTGCGCGGCTCGGTAATCGCGCTCTGTGACAAGCGCGTTGACGCCGAGGTAGTTGTACTGCATCGCGTTCGCGAACACCTCCGGGCGGGAAGCCTGCTGCTGACGCCCTTTGTCGCGTTCGGTGGTCTCGGGACGCTGCGTGTAGATGAACCGGGAGTGGTTCTTGTAGGCGATTGTCGGCGTGTAGGGCGCGTAGACGTACTCCTGGGGTTGTGCGGGCTCGGTGCTCGGGTGAGGAGTGTTGGCGGTGCGCAACGTCTGCGGATGCGTGCCGGGCGTGTGGTAGCCCTCGATGAACGCATCGATGACGGTTTTGTAGTTGGCCGGCAGTGTCGTCCGCTTACGCCACCCATATCGCATGTCCTGCAGGCGAAACGGGGCCAGTGCGGTGGGCAGCGGGTCGAGCCAGTCGAGCAGGTCCGGCGGATCGGACGCCATGCTGATGAATACCCAACCGCCCCAGCTCCCGCCGTGGACCGGCGTCAAACCCCACTGTTCGCGCGGCCGAGGGGCGAACTCCTCACGGCACGGCACAAAGGAGGATCGGCCGTCCAGCGAGTAGCGCCAGCCGTGAAATCCGCACCGCAGGTCGCCCTCGGTAGCGGTGCCGGTATCGCAGACGATCTTCATCCCGCGGTGTGCGCATGAGTTGTAGAACGCCTTGATGCTGCGATCCTTCTGGCGCACCACCACGATCGACTGCCCGCCGATGCGGTACTCGTAGTAGCAGCCGGGGTCGGGTATCTCCTCCTCGCGGCAGGCGGGCTGCCAGACCGAAGAGAAGAGCCGGTCGAGTTCGAGTTGCAGGAACTCCGGGTCGATGTAGCGGCTCTTGGGGACGAAAGTCTCGCCGCAGGCGTACTTCTGCGGTACACGGTGGGTCGTCATCTCAGTCATTCGTCACCTCCCCCGTCGGGTCACTTGGTAGGGGGCTTGTCGAAGATGTTGGGCCACAGGACGGCCTCCTTGAACGACGTCTCGATCTCGGCGAAGGCAGTGGGGATGTCCCAGGTTCCGGTGGCCGAGACGAGCTCTCGCTCGACGACTGGGTTCGACATCAGGCTGATGCGGCCGTTTCCGGCAAAGATGACGCGCCGATTGAGCCAGTCGGACTGTGCGCTCGCCAGGTACACCACCGGGGGCACGCAGTTTCTCGGTGACAGACGCACGTTCGAATCGGAATAGTCCATGCTTCCACCGCCCTTGATGCCCTGCGTCATTCGGGTTCCGGCGATCGGCGCGATCGCGTTCGACGTGACGCCGTAGTTGCGCAGGGCGTTGGCGCAGGAGAAGGTGAGACCGACGACGCCCATCTTCGCGGCCGCATAGTTCGGTTGGCTGGGTGCGCCCTGTAGTCCGGACATCGAGGTGAAGTTGATCAGCCGGTACTGGCCGCCACGGTTCTCCCGCCACCATGCGGCGGCATGCCGGGTGATGTTGAACGTGCCCTTGAGATGGACGGCGACGACGGAATCCCAGTCCCGCTCGCTCATCTTGAAGACCATGCCGTCGCGCAGTATGCCCGCGGCGTTGACCACGACGTCCAGACCGCCGAGCGTATCGGCGGCGCGGCCGATCAAGTCCTCGCAGGAGGCGAAGTCAGTGATGTCGGTGGCGTCGGCGAACGCCTTGCCACCCTGCTGATTGATGGCCGCGGCCACCGCCTCCGCCGGCCCCGCGTCGTGTCCCGTGCCGTCGACCGCAACGCCGGCGTCGGAGACCAGGACGGTCGCCCCCTCGGCCGCCAAACCCTCGGCTACGGCGGCACCGATCCCTCGACCTGCACCGGTGACCAAGGCCGTCCGTCCGTCCAGCACACCCATTCGTCTCTCCTCACCGCACGTTCATCATACAAAACACAAACACAGTCTCTGTCTAATTGTTTTGTCTAGTCGAAGCCCCACTCCCGGTACCGGCGCTCGAGTTCGGCGAGCGCCTCACGGCCGCCCCTGGCCGACCGCTCCTTCATGAAGTTGAACTCGTCGTCCCGCCAGGACAGGTTGCTGAAAACGCTGTGCGCCATGGGAACCCAGTCCCCGAACTGCGCCATCCCCACCGCGTGCCAGAACGTGATCAACCCGTGCTTGCCGACCATCAGCCCGTCGGCCGAGTGGTGGGCGATCGCACGCGCGTAGCGCAGCGCCTCCTCACGGAGACCGTCGGCCGGCACGACCGACGCGGCCACCCCCCAGTCGCGCAGTTCCGCGGCGCGCACCTTCCGTCCGGTGATCATCGCCTCGTAGCCGCGGTTCGGACCCAGCTTGAGCAGGATCAACGGCATCGCGGTGGAGAACCCGGCGAACCCGATCCGCGCCTGCGGCCGCGCCAGGTACATGTCCTCGGAGACGACGAGGATGTCGGCGGCCAGCGCCAGGTTCATCCCGGCTCCCAGCGTCGCACCCTGGCACGCGGCGATGACCGTCTTCGGAAACTCCAGCCAATTGGTCAGGTGGCGGTGCAACCGGCGGGCATTGCCCATCCGCGCGGTCTGCGGCAGTTTTCTGCCCTTCTTCAGGCCGGCCTGTTCGACGGGCAGCCGCCGGACATCGTCGCCGCTGCAGAAGTCCTTGCCGTCGGCCGCGAGGATGACGACCTTCACCTCGTCGTCGGCCTCGGCGCGATCGAGGTGAGCCTTGAACAGGGCGTGCATGTCGGGCGACAGGATCGCGTTGCGGCGGTCGGGCCTGCTGATCGCGATCTGCGCGATGTGCGGTTCGACAAGTTCGTAGCGCACCCAATTCTCGTCGACCTCGAAATCGCCCGCGGACCCATCGTCAGCGCTCACGACACCCCGATTCCACCCGGCAGCACACTGCACATCTGAACATATTCCGCTCTATTGTTACATAGATGGTAGGGTCGCCACATGGCGTCGATCACGGTCAGCAAGGACGTCGCCGCGAGCGCCGAGGCGGTCTGGCGCCTACTCGCCGACTTCGCCGACGTCCGGTGGATTCCGGTGATCAACGACGTCGAGGTCGAAGGGGACGGGCCCGGCATGAGCCGCAGGATCCGCGGCTCCGCAGACGGTGAGCCGACGGTCGAGACGCTGTTGTGGGCACGGCCCGAGCAGAGACAGATCTCCTACCGGATCACCAACAACCCGCTGCCGGTAAGCCGCTTCGAGACCGTCGTCTCGGTCATCGGGTCCGGTGCCGACGGTTGCCGGGTCGAGTGGGACGTGGACTACGAACCATCCGGCGACGACGCCAGCGCGCGAGAGAGCATCGAATCGGTCTACGGGATGATGGCCGACTGGCTGGCGGCGGCGGCGGTGAACTCCACCGCATAGCTGGAACAGATATACATACTTTGTTCAATAGCCTAGACTGTTCCCGGTGATCGACCCTCTGGACCTCGTGCTGATCAGCGTCGACGACCACACTGTCGAACCACCCGACATGTTCAAGGACAGGGTGCCGTCGCGTTACGCAGACCAGGCACCAAAGATCGTGCAGGACAACAACGGCGTCTGCTTTTGGGAGTACGCGGGTCTGCAGATGCCCAACATCGGGCTCAACGCCGTGGCGGGCCGACCCAACGACGAGTGGGGCTTCGAACCGTCGCGCTTCGAGGACATGCGCACCGGCTGCTTTGACGTCGATGCCCGCGTCGATGACATGAACGCGGCCGGGGTGCTGGCCTCGTTGTGCTTCCCGTCTTTTCCGACCATCTCCGGGGCGCTGTTCACCTACCGCGGCGACCGCGACGTATCCGAAGTGATGGTCCGCGCCTACAACGACTGGCATCTGGAGGATTGGTGCGGCCGCCATCCGGACCGCTTCATCCCGCTGGGCATCCTTCCGCTGTGGGACCCCGTTCTCGCGGCCGGCGAGGTGGCGCGGCTCGCGGCGAACGGCTGTCACGCGGTGACGGTGCCCCAACACATCGGAAACTACGGGCAGCCGCCGTGGCAGGATCCGCAATGGGATCCGCTGTGGGAAGCGGTCTGTGAGCACGAGACTATCGTCAACATTCACATCGGCACCGGCGGCGGCGTTCCCGTCCCCTCCGACCAGACGACCTACCTCGCGTACAACTCGATGCTGGCCATCGACACCATGCGGTTCACCGCAGACCTGTTGTTCTCCCCCGTCGTCGTCAAGTTCCCCACGATAAAGTTCGCCCTCTCCGAAGGCGGCATCGGCTGGATTCCGTTCATGCTCGAACGGTTCGAAGACCTCTACGCCCGCCAGCGCGCGTGGACGGGTGACGACCTCGGTGACGGCCTGACCCCGACCGATGTCTTCCGCCGCAATTTCATGTCGTGCTTCATCCGCGACCGGGTCGGTGTCGAGATGCGCGACCGCATCGGCGTGAAGACCCTCTGCTGGGAAATGGACTACCCGCATTCCGACAGCAGCTGGCCGGACGCACCCGAGCAGCTCGCCGCCCAGTTGGAGGGTTGTTCGCCCGATGAGGTCGAAGACATCACCTGGCGAAATGCCGCGCGCGCCTTTGGCTATGACGCCGTCGAGCGTCTCGGGCGGCAGAACTGCACCGTGAAGGCGTTGCGCGAGAAGATCGCCGAACTCGATCTGTCCGCGCCGAAGGTCGATGCGGGCCGCGCCCCCAAGGCCGGCACCACCGCGATCACCTACGGTGACATGAAACAGCGCATGGCGTCGATCATCCGCGGCGGCACGTGACCGATCGTGATTACGGCGTCGTGCTCACCGACGCCGACCGGACCTTCCGCGACGAGGTGCGCGCCTTCCTGTCGTCGTCGCTGACCTCCGACCTGCTCGGCCGCGACGGAGACGAAACGGCTCGCCTCGACCGACTGCGGGAATGGCAGAATCGCCTGCACGTCGCCGGGCTGGCGGCCATCTCGTGGCCGACCGAATTCGGCGGGCGCGCCGCGACTCCCACCCAACAGCTCATCTTCAACACCGAGATGGCTGCCGTGCACGCCCCGGAACCGATCAACCGCAGCGCGATCAACCAACTGGGTCCGACCATCATCCAGTGGGGCACAGACGAGCAGCGTGCGCGTTACCTCCCCCGCATCCTGTCGGCGGAAGATGTCTGGTGTCAGGGCTTCTCGGAGCCGGAGGCCGGCAGCGACCTCGCGGCGCTCAAGACCAAGGCAGTCATCGACGGCGACGAACTCGTCATCACCGGACAGAAGATCTGGACGTCGAAGGCCTCCTACGCGAACCGGATCTACCTGTTGGCCCGGACCGACGCTACCGCGCCGAAGCGGGAGGGAATCAGCTACATCCTGGCCGAGCTGTCCACGCCGGGCATCGAGGTACGGCCGATTCGGCAGATCACCGGTGCCGCCGAGTTCAGCGAGGTGTTCTTCGACGCAGTGCGCGTGCCGCTGGCCAATGTGCTCGGACCGCTGCACGGCGGCTGGAAGGTGGCGAAGTCGACGCTGGGCTACGAGCGGGTTGGCCAAAGCCGCACGCACCGGATCGAGCGTCGCCTCGACATCCTGGTGAAGATGGCGCAGGAGCCGAATGCGCTGACCGACAGCGGGTTCGATGACAGCTATGTCGCCGACCGGATCGCCCGGTATGCGGCCCAGGTCGAGGCGTTACGTCAGATCGCCGCCCAGGCCACCGCTGCCGGTGTGCGGGGCGTCGCTCCTGGCCCGGAGGCCTCCGTCGCCAAGCTTCTCAGCTCGGAGGTGGACCAGTCGATGGCCAACTTCGGTGTCGAACTGTCCGGAGCGTCAGGGGTTTTGGAGCGCGGATCGCCCGGCGCCGCCAAGCGGGGCAACGTCGCCGCGAGCTACCTGCTGATGCGGGCGGCCACCTTTGGTGCAGGCACGTCGGAGATCCAACGCAACGTCATCGCCGAACGACTGCTGGGGCTGCCCCGTGACCCCTGATACCACCGTCTCCCTCGCCGAGATAGCCGACACGGCAGCCGAACTGGCCGAGCTGCGTCGCTCCGCACTCGACATCGTGGCCCGGGCGTGGTCGGTCGACCGCAGCCGCGCGCTTCTGGAAGGGCCGACCCCCGCGTTCGACGACGCGCTATGGGCGACCATCCGCGGGCTGGGCTGGCCCGACGTGCTGGTGCCCGAAAGCGGTGGCGGCGCCGGTGGCACCCTGCGCGAGCTGGCGGTGTTGACCGAGGTGACCGGATCGGTCGCGGCACCGCTGCCACTGGCCGCGACCGGGGCCGCGGCCTGGTCCGAGGGCCGAAGGGTCGACGGCGTCGCGCTCGTGGTTGCGGAGCCGGCCACGCTCGTCGGGCAGACGGTATCGGGCACATTCGACTGCGTCCCGTACGGCGCCGTCGCCACCCGCCTCGTCGTGCTTGCCCAGGCGGATGGCGGGCAGGTGCTGGGTGTCGTCGACCTCGCGGGCGCGGGAGTGCAGCGCACGCCGGTCACCCCCCTCGATCACGGCCCCGCGGCGCGCATCGGTCTCGACCGGGCGCCGCTCGAGACGATCGCCCGAGCCGGGGAAGCGGTCCGCCGCCATCGCGAAGCCGTCATGCGCATGCGCGTGGCGGAGGTGGCCGAGGTCGTCGGCGTCGTCGCCGCCGCGAACGAGGCCGCGACCGAGTACGCGAAGGTCCGCGTCGCGTTCGACCGGCCGATCGGCGCGTTTCAGGCGATCAAACATCGGCTCGTCGACCAGCGCGGGGCGATCGAAGTCGGTCGGGCGCTGGTCAATCGGGCCGCCGATGCCTGTGACCACGATCAGCCCGACGCGGAAGCGCTGGTGTCGCTGGCGGCTTTTTGGGCCATCGATGCGCTACGCGCCGTCCCGGAGGGGGCGATGCAGGTCTTCGGCGGCATCGCCTACACGTGGGAACACGACGCGCATGTGTACCTGCGGCGGGCCACCACGCTCATCGCGGCGTTGGGTTCGCGTGCGCAGCATCGCCGACTCGTCACCGACTGGCTGGCCGGACGCGGCTGATTCCGTTGTCGCGAAGCAGTACTCGTCAGCGGTAGTCGAGCGTGACGCCCAGCCGGTCGAAGGTGTTGACCAAGGACGACTCCCGCTTCACCCGCTGCCCCGTGACGCGAACTCGCTTCGCCCGCTTGATTACCTCGGCGAGCACGAACCGCGCCTCGCGGCGGGCCAGCGCCGCCCCCATGCAGAAGTGTTCCCCGACACCGAAACCGAGATGGCCGGACGCATCGGGGCGGGTGATGTCGAACTCGTCGGCCGTCGGGCCCCAGTGGTCGACGTCGCGATTGGCCGAGGCGTACGCCATCAGGAGGCCGTCGCCCGCGCGGACCGTCTTACCCCGCAGCTCGACGTCGGCGGCGGCCTGCCGGGCCATGCTCATCACGGGGGTCCACCACCGCATCGTCTCCTCGACGGTGTTCTCCGCCAGCGAAGGATCGGCGAACAGCGCCTCGGCCTGCCCGGGGTGCACATCGAGACAGTGAATGAGGCCGGCCAGCAGGCTCTGGGTGGTTTCGCTACCCGCAGCCAGCAGCGTCATCGCGTAGACCATGATCTGGATCTCGTTGAACGGTTCCCCGTCGATACTCACCTGCGTGAGCATCGTCAACAGGTCGTCACGCGGATCCTTCGCTCGCTCTGCGGCCAGCGCCAACAGGTAGGGCGCGATCTGATCGAAGATCAGCTGAAAATCCTCGTCGCTGGCCAGCCCGCTGCCTGCTTTCGCTATGGTCGTCGCCCACGACGCGACCTTTGACCAGTCCGACTCCGGCACACCGAGAAAGTGGGAAAAGATGTACACCGGAATCGGTTCTGCGATGTGCTCGACCCAGTCGAACTCACCGTCGGGCAGACTGTCGAACGCCTCAGCGACGACCTGCTGCACGCGATCCTCCATCTTGGCGACCGCCGCCGGGGTGAACCTGACCCCGATCGCCTTGCGATGCGCACGGTGGTCGGGCGGGTCCATGAACATGATCCCGCGACTTCCGAATCCCTGCGGGTCGACCCCTTGGCGATGCGCGATCAAATCCATCATGATCGCAATGCGCTCCGACTTGAACTTCTCCGGTCGCGCCGAGATCGCCTTGATGTCGTCGTACTTGGTGACGACCCAGAACTGACCTTCGTCGTACCAGTGCAGCGGATCCGTCTCGCGCAACCGCCGGAATGTCGCGTTGGGGTCGCCCTGGTAGAACGCGGGGTTATCGAAGCGGGCTTCCGACAGGCCGGCGATCGTCGACATATTATGAACAATAGAACACTTCATGTGAATCTGTGAACCCATGGCGCAGGACGAGCGCATCGGGTCACTGTGGACTCAACAGAACGAATAATGTTCAATTGTTCAGCAACCGCGGGAAGGAGCGCGCACGGTGAGCCAGGCACGTCCCACGACGACGGATGTCCTGGCCGGCGTCGCCGTTCTGCAGGTCGGCGATGGCGTCGCCGGCTCGGCCGCCGCCGCGCTCCTGGCGAGCCTTGGCGCCGACGTCGCCAGGATTCCCGGCGAGAACGCGCGTCGGGAGGGCCCACAGTTGGCGGCACCCGAGGGTCCGGTCGCTGCGGTCGACTTCGTGCTCGACCGCCGCAAGCGGATACTCGACCCCGCCGCCGACCCGGCCCAACACGCCCGCGACGCAGACATCGTCATCGTCGACGGCACAGCAGCCCCACCCGTCGACGGGCCCACGGTGGTGGTGACACTCACCCCGTTCGGCGCCGACGGACCACCGCACCCCGGAGGCGAACTGGTCGCCCAGGCCAGCGGTGGACTCCTCGCGACGATCGAGGACGGTGACGGGCGGCCAGTTCCAGCGCCGGGCTACGTCGCCCTCAAGTCCGCGGGAGCCGTCGCGGCACTGGCCGCGCTCCACGGACTGGACCGGCGCGACTCTTCGACACCTGTACGCGTCGACGTGTCGATCCAGGAAGCGGTCATTTACACCTCTGCTCTGCCGGAGTGCGCACATGTCATGTACCGATGTCCGGGTCGCGCGGGCAGCGGTCGGTACCTTGCACCGTCGGGGGTGTTTGCGTGCCGCGACGGGCTGGTGCGGATCACGGCGGTGGAGAACCATCAGTGGAGGGGCCTGTTGGCGGCGTTCGGACAGCCCGAATGGGCGGCCGGCCTCGACGACCGTCCCGCCCGGATCGAAAACGCCGGCCTGATCAATGCCAAGGTCACCGAGTGGACCCGCGACCGCGACAAGGCCGAATGCGCAGCCATCCTGCAGGCCAACGGCGTCCCCTCGACACCGGTGAATCTGCCCGGTGAGTTGCTGATGTCGCCGCAGCTGGCCCACCGGAAGTCGTTGACCACGGCGCGAATCGGGGACCGCGACGTCACCGTGCTGGGTCCGCCGTGGCGTACCGATCTCGGCGACAGCGGTCAACGCCGGACCGATGGCCTACGTGGGCTGCGCATCGCCGAGCTCACCCATGTCCTGGCGGGCCCGATCGTCGGCTCGCTGCTCGGCGCGATGGGTGCGACCGTGGTACGCCTGGAGGATCCCGACCGCCTCGACATCTACCGGCGCAGCGGTCCGTTCGCCGACGGGATCGCGGGGCTGGAACGCGGCGCCTATTACGCCGTGGCCAACCATTCCAAACGGAGCGTGCTGATCGACCCGGATCACGCAATCGACGACGTCGCCGCGGCACTGTCGCAGGCCGACGTCGTCATCGAGAACGTCGGGTCGTCCCGGCTGAATCGGCTGAACGTGTCACCGGAGCAACTGGCCGCGTCGGGGCGACTCGTGATGCGGGTGTCGGGCTTCGGATCGGACGGGCCGTTGGCCGGATATCGCGTGTACGCGAACAATGTTCAGTCCTACGGTGGCTTGGCGGGCCTGACGACGGGAGACGACGGGAAACCCGCGCGGCTGGGCACCGTGCTGGCCGATCCGTTGTCGTCCGTGGTGGCCGCGGTCGTCATCGCCGCGTGGGCGGTCGGACCGCGCGCCGACACCGGTGCGGTCGTCGACCTGTCGATGTCGGAGGTGGTCGCCTACACCGTCGCCGAATACCTCGCCGCGGCATCAGCGGAACTGGTGGACTCGGATTCGGCCGTGCGCCGCGCGGTGTACCGCAGCGCCGACGAGCGGTGGGTGGCGGTCGAGTCGACCGACGACGAGTCCATCGACACGGCCGAGCTCACCGCACAGATCGGGTCGTCCCGCGCCGAGGTCATCGCGACGAAACTCGCCGCCACTGGTGTCCGCGCCGCCGTCGTACGCAGCGCCGACGAACTGGTCGGCGACCCGCACCTGGCCGCACGTGGCTTCTTCCCCGAAATCGCTCACCCCGACCCGGATTTGCGCACCGGACGGCTGGTGAGTCTGCCGTGGCGGTTCGCCGGCGCGGGACCGCTGCCACTGACACCACCTCCCGCACTGGGCAGTACACCCTCCAGTGCGCTTTACGAGAGGACGACTGTCTGACGATGTCCGAGATCGCGACCGTGTGGTCATCGACTTTTGTGCCGTCGAAATCGCCCTACCCCGACTACGGTCGCGACGGCTACAGCGTCGCGTGGGTCGACACCCACACCGGCCGGTTCCAGGTTCTGGTCGACGGTGCCCGGCCCGCGCCGGGCGCCGTCGGTCGATTGATTCGCGCCACGCTCGGCGAGGACACCGTCGAGATGTTCGTGGCGGATCCGTCGTGACCGGCGTACACATCACCGGGGTCGGTGTCACCGAATTCGGCAAGCACGGCCAGACCCCGCTGGCCGACCTCGGCGTCGCCGCGGCCGAGAAGGCGCTGGAGGACGCGGGCGTCGGGTACGACGCCGTCGGCGAGGTGTTCACCTCCTCGGCGTTGGCAGGACCGCAGACCGGCATCGGTGTGGCACACCGGTTGGGCCGTACAGGAATACCGGTGACCGCGACCGAGAGTGCGTCCGCCGGCGGAATGGTCGCCCTGAGGCATGCGGTCTGGGCCGTCGCGTCCGGTCGCTGTCGCACCGCGCTGGCCATCGGGTACGAGAAGACCACCGCACTGGAACCGGGCGGAGTGGTCCCGGCCGCGGTCGGCTTCTGGGACCGCTTCCCACCGCAACTGCACTACGCCATCGAGGCCGCCCGTTTCCTGCACGACACGGGCTGCGGGCCAGACGTCATCGCCGCCGTCGCCGCCAAGTCTTACAACCAGGCCCGTCTCAATCCTCGTGCCGCACGCCGTAACCCGGACGAGGTGACGGTCGACGACGTGCTCGGCTCGCGGATGGTCGCCGAACCGCTGACCAAGATGATGTGCCACGCCTCGGTCGACGGCGGCGCGGCCATCGTCGTCTCGACAGATCCGGCACCGCGTTCGGTGTCGGTGCTGTCGATCGAGCAGACCAGCTGGCCGGCCGACCGCGACTGGCCCCTGGTCGGCCCGGTCGTGGGCCCACCCTCCCAGATCACCCTGACCGCCAAACGCGCGTACGCCAACGCGGGCGTGGATCCACAGGGCATCGGGGTGGTGTCGCTGCACGACATGTGCGCCAGCGAGGAGATCACCGCATTGATCGCCATGGGCCTGACCGACGCGGCCGGGGCGGTGAACCTTGCCGAGTCCGGGGGTCTGGCGTCGGACGGCTCCCTACCCACCAATACGGACGGCGGCTGCATCGCCCGCGGCCACCCGATCGGCGCGACCGGGCTGGCGCAGGCCGCCGAAATCGTCAGCCAGCTACGCGGAGAGGCGGGTCCGCGCCAGGTACCACAACCGCGAATCGGCCTCACACAGGCCGTCGGCGGTGGCGGCTCGTGCGTGGTTGCCCTACTGCGTGGGTGATCTCACGCGATCGCACCGCTTTCCTTCAGCGCCGTGATGCGGTCCCAGTCACCACCGAGTTCGAGAATCAGTTGTTCGGTGTCGGCGGCGAACTCCGGCATCGGGCGCAGCCGCAGCGGCGTCTCGTCGAACAGCACCGGGCTGGCGACGAGTTCGGCTCGCTCGCCATCGGTTTCGACGTCGACGATGCCGCCGTTGGCGCGCAGCTGCGGGTCCGCGGCAACCTCGACGGTGTTCTGCACCACCGCCCATTGGCCGTCGAAGCCCTCCAGCGCTGCCCGCCAGTGCGCAAGCGGCCGCGCGGCGATCGCGGACCGTAGGATCTGGGCGGCCGCCGCGGCGTTCTCGGTCAACGCCTCATGGCCCGCGAAGCGCTCGTCGTCGGCCAACTCACCCACTCCGACGCGACGGCAGAACTCGCCGAAGTAGCGGAAACCCTGCATCATCGACAGGCCGAGGAAGCGGCCGTCCGCGGTCCGATAGAAGCCGACCAGCGGATTGTTCGGCGCGACGTTCGCGCCGGCGGGGTTGGCCACCCAGGGTTCGCCGCTGACGAGGGCCGCGTTGATCGCCACCCCCGACGCCCACACACCCACGCCGAGTAGCGAGATGTCGACCACACGAGCATGCCCGGTGCGCTCACGCTCGAACAGCGCCGCCGCGATCCCGCCGGCGATGGTCATGCCGCCGATCGAGTCACCGTAGGCCGGGCCCGGCTGCGGGACAACACCTTCCAGGTCAGAAGGGGTCGACCCCATGGCCCCCGCGGCGCGGCTCCAGAATCCGGTCATGTCGTAACCACCGGTGTCGGCCTCAGCGCCGAGTGGCCCGTACGCACTGCCGCGGGCATAGATGAGGCGGGGATTGACCGCGCGCATGTCATCGACGTCGATCTTGAGCTTCTTGCGGGCCTCGGGCAGGAAGTTGGTCAGGAACACATCGGCCGTGCGCGCGATGTCCATCAGCAGCGCGTGGCCGTCCGGCGTCGACATGTCGATGGCCATCGACCGTTTGCCGCGGTTGGCGTGTTCCATCACCGGGTTTCGGTCGCCCTCGATGGTGATGCGGCCCAGGCTGCGCAGCCCGCGTTGGGAGTCGCCCGTGCGCGGGTGTTCGACCTTGATGACGTCGGCCCCCCAGTCGGCCAGCACCGCCCCCGCAGCGGGGACGAACGTCCACTGCGCGACTTCCAGCACGCGTACACCCTTCATCGGCGCAGGGACACCTGCTGTCATCTGCACAGCCTCCGTTGTGGTCAACACCATCGAATTGAACAATAGAACACTTTATGTCCAGCTGCTATTGTCGCTTCTGTGACGGGCGCGTTGTCCCACGTACGAGTGTGCGACTTGAGTGGTCAGCTGGCGGGTGCCGGAGCCACCAAGATCCTTGCTGCGTTCGGTGCGGAGGTCCTCAGGGTCGAAGACCCTGCCACGCAGGGACTGTGGGACGCCTTGCGCGGCGTCGGCCCGTACGTCGACGAGCGCCGCGGGGTGAACTTCGGCGCCGGGTTCAACAACCACAATGTCGGCAAGTACGGCGTCACGATCAACATGCGCACGCCGGAAGGCAAAGACCTGCTGCGCGAGCTGATCTCGATCAGCGACGTCGTCTGCGAGAACTTCGCGGCCGGCGTCCTGGACAAGCGCGGCTTCGGCTATGCGGAACTGCAGAAGATCAAAGCCGACATCATCTACGTGTCCAACTGCGGGTTCGGCCACACCGGCCCGTATCGGGATTTCAAGACATGGGGGCCGATCGTCCAGGCGATGAGCGGCTTGACGTTCACCGCCGGCCTCCCCGATGCCGAACCCGCCGGGTGGGGCTTCTCCTACATGGATCACATGTCGGCGCTGTACATGACCACGGCCATCCTCGCGGCGCTGCACCACCGCGACAGGACCGGGGAGGGCCAGCACGTCGACCTGGCGACCGTGCCCGCGGGCATCGCGATGTTGCCGACGGAGGTGCTCGACTGGACGGTCAACGGCCGCGCCGCGACCGCCGCCGGTAATCGCGCCGATTTCGCAGAGATGGCGCCACACGGCATCTACCCCTGTGCGGGCGCGGACCGCTGGATCGCGATCGCCTGCCGCGACGAGCGTGAACTCGGCGTGCTCGCGAAGGTCCTCAACGAACCCGAGCTGTCGTCGGAGCGGTTCACCACCCTCGAGCAGCGTGTGCGCGCCGCTGATGAACTGGACGCGCTGATCGGCGACGTCACCGCCACGCGCGACGCGGCGACGCTCGCCGACGACCTCGTGGCCGCCGGATTACCGGCGAGCATGGTCAAAAGCCCGTCGGAACGTATCGATGACGACCCCGATCTGGCCGCGATGGGGCTCTTTCCCACGGTGACCCATCCCGATATGGGCGAGGTGCGTGTCGAGGGCATCCCGATGCGATGTTCTGCCACTCCGTGGCAGATCACCTCGGCCGCACCCCGCCTTGGCCAACACAATCGTGAGGTGCTCGTGGATCTGCTCGGCCACTCCGAGGCAGAACTCGACGACTGGGCACAGCGAGGTGTGATCTGACCGCGCTGAGCGACCTGCGGGTCGTCGAGATCGCCGACCAGTTCACTCCGGTCGGCGGTCGGGTGCTGGCCGAGTTGGGCGCCGACGTGATCGTCGTCGAGCCGCCGACCGGATCGACTGACCGGGCCCGGCCGCCATTCGCCGACGATCAGCCGGGGGTGGATCGGAGTCTGCGTTGGTGGGCGGGAAACGTCGGGAAGCGCTCGGTCACAGTCGATCTGCGCACCGATCCCGGACAGCGGGATCTTGCGGCGCTGATCGCCACTGCCGACGTGGTCATCGCGGGCAGCGACCGGTGTGAGGACGTCGACTATGCCGCATGCGCGTCTCGTGATGCCCGGTTGGTCTGGGTGTCGGTCAGCCCGTTCGGGTTGGGCAGCGTCCGCAGCGGCCAACCGGCGACCGATCTGACGATGCTCGCGGGTGGCGGCCCGGTGTGGAACTGCGGATACGACGACCGCACCCTGCCGCCGATCCGGGGAGCCGGCGATCAGTCGGCGAACATCGCCGGAATGTACTGCGCTATCGGTGCTCTCGTGGCCCTCGCGCACCGCGATCGAACCGGGCAGGGCCAACTGGTCGATGTCAACGTCAATGCGGCGTGCAACGTGACGAGCGAGCAGACGACGTATCACTGGCTGGTGAACCAGGACATCTGTCTGCGCCAGACGGGCAGACACGCCTACCCGACACGCAGCTCTCCCGTGCAAGTACGGTGCGCCGACGGGCATTACGCCACCACCGGGGTGCTCCCCCGCAAGCAGGAGGACTTCGCCCGGCTGCTGGCGTGGCTCGACGAACTCGGCCTCTCCGAGGAACTGCCGGAAGCGGTGTTCCTCGAATTGGCGGCCGGCCGGGAAGAACCAGTCGACCTGGCCATGATCGGTGTCGACGACGAAACCACGGCGATCCTCAGCGCCGCGCGTGACGCGATCCGCCTCATCGCGTCAAGACTGCCCGCCAAGGAGTTCTTCGTGACCAGTCAGCGCCGCGGCTTTCCCTGCGGCGCAGTGCTTCCCCCCAACGAGGCGTTCGACGACGAGCACACGATCGCACGGGGCTTTCACGTTCCGGTGCCACACCCGGACCTGGACAGGACCATCACCTACCCGGGCACGCCGTACCTGTTCAGCGCGACCCCGCCGGCCGCACCGACGCGGCCGCCGCTGCTGGGTGAGCACAACGCACTGCTCGACGACCTCGCCGAACGACCGCGATGAGCGACGGGCACCGCCTCACCCACATCGGGCTGTGCGTTCGTGACATCGGTCGTGCCGAGCACTTCTACTGCTCGGCACTGGGTTTCGAAGTCGTCGGCCGGATGACAGTCGACGACGACGCCACCGCCCAGCTGCTCGACGTGCCCGGCCTGTTGCTCGAACTCGTCTACCTGCAGCGCGACGGGTTTCGCCTCGAACTGCTCGGCTACGTCCGGCCGGGAACCGTGGGGGCAACGGGGCCGCACCCGATGAACACCCTCGGCTTCACCCACCTGTCGTTTCGGGTCGACGACGCCGATCGGGCGGTGGACGCGATCGTGGCGCACGGGGGCCGAGCGCTTCCAGACCGCACCGTCGCGTTCGGCGCCGGCAACCGCGGTCTGATGGCGACCGACCCGGACGGCAACCTGCTCGAGCTCATCGAACGAACTCCCCCGGTTGACAGGTGACGAAATCATGGTGCCAGCGATCAACGAGCTGACGTATTCGCCGTTCTCCAAGGCGATCTTCGATGATCCCTATCCCGTGTACCGCCGGTTGCGCGACGAGGCGCCGGTGTACCGGGATCCTGAAGACCGATGGTGGGTGCTGTCCCGATTCGACGACGTCTCCGGCGCGCTGCGCGATTGGTCGACGTACTCCTCCAAGCAGGGCCCGGCGCCGGAGAACCCGGACAACGACGGGCGCAAGTACTCGATCATCTCCATGGATCCGCCACGGCACGACCGGGTCCGTGGAGTACTCAAGGGATTCTTCACCCCGAAGGCGGTCGCGGCCTTGGAGAATGCGCTGCGCGCGGTCGTGGCACACCACCTCGACAAGCTGCGACCGGACACCACCGTTGACGCCATGGAGGCGTTCGCCTTCTCCATTCCCACCGATGTGATCGGCGACCTGCTCGGCGTTCCGCAGGCCGACCGCGAGCAGCTCCGAGTGTGGTGGGAGGCGTTCCTGACCCGGCACGAAGGCGAGGTCGCGATGCCGGCCAGCGCCATCGAGGCCAACCGCAAGATCAGCGCGTACATCGGCGATCTCATCGACCATCGCCGCCGGCATCCCGGCGACGATCTCATCAGCACCGTGCTCAACGCGACCTTCGACGACCCCGAGGCCGGCGGCGCGCGCTCGCTAACCCCCCACGAGGTGCTGATGTTCGCGAACCTGTTGTCGGCGGCGGGCTCGGAGACCACCCAGAAGCTGATCTCCAACGGACTGGTGGCGCTGTACGAGCATCCCGACCAGTGGCGCCGAATCGTCAACGATCCGACATTGATCCCGGCCGCCGTCAACGAGGCACTCAGATACGACACCCCCAGCCACTGGGTCGCGCGCACCCTGACCCGACCCGTCGAAAAACACGGTGTGACAATGGCCGCCGGTGACTGGGTACTCCTGCTGCTCGGCAGCGCCAACCGCGACGAACGCCGCTACCCCGACCCCGACCGGTTCATCATCGACCGTCCACGCGGCACGGACGTGTACTTCGGTTGGGGCATCCACATCTGCCTCGGCCAGTGGTTGGCCCGCCGGGAGGCTCAACTCGTCTTGGAGTACATCGCCAAGAAGTTCCCGAACTACTCGATCGGGGCGCACGAGCGCGTGCTGACCGCCACCGTGCGGGGATACACCAGCGTGGAGATGACGCTCAGGTAGCGCTGAACACACCCGGCGACTGCGAATAGTCCACGGTCGACAACTCGGTCATGCCGCCGTCGACGTGCAGCACGGTTCCGGTGACGAACGCCGCGTCATCACTGGCGAGGAAGGTCACGGCCGGTGCGATCTCGGTGTCCGGATCGGCGCCGCGCTTCATGGGCGATGCGTCCGCGGTGCGGGTGTAGTTGTCCCATTCGGTGCCGATCATCTTGCGCTGCACGTCCGTCAGCGCGAACGGGCACACCGCGTTCACCCGGATGCCATGGCGCGCCCACTCGTTGGCGGCGACCTTCGTCAACGCCTGAACCGCCCCCTTGGCCGCGGAATACGATGCGGTGTAAGCCATCCCGCCGAGCGCAGAGCCCGAGACGAAGTTGACCACCGACGCCTTACCGGATTCCTTCAGCGCGCCGAACGCCGCCTGCATGAACCGGAACGTCGCCTTCGGGCCCGTGGCTTCCGACAGTTCCCAATCCTTGTCCGATACCAGTTCCAGCGCCTTGGGCATCGCGAAATACTGGGCGGCGTTGACCAGGACGTCGAGGCGCCCGTCGACGGAGGCCGCCCGCACGGCGGCCTCGATGTCCTCCCGCTTGGCCACGTTCGCCCGGACGAATGCCGCCCTACCGCCTGCCGATTCGATGATCCCGACGCACTCGCGACCCTTCTCCTCGTTCAGGTCGACGATCGTCACCTGCGCGCCTTCGGCCGCAAGTCGACGAGCGACCGCGCGCCCGAGCCCCTGAGCACCACCCGTGACGAGGGCGTTTCGATTCTCCAGCCGGGACAAGACGAGCCTCCTCGAGTGAACAGTTGAACAATATTCGTTCTATCATTCATGATGGTATCCGAACGCCCAGGAAGGAAGCCGAATGCGTGTCGAAGTGGATCGCGAGCGCTGCGAATCCAATGCGGTGTGTGGGCTGACACGTCCTCTGACAGACGGCTGATCGCTCGATGGACATCGGCCTGACCGACGAGCAAAAGCTCCTGCGGGACACGGTATCCGCGCTGGCGGATCAGTTGGCGACCACGGATCCGAGCGACATCGGTAGCGGTGACACCCTGGCGCGGCAGTGGAGCCAGGTGGTCGAGATCGGCATTCCCACCCTGCGCTCCCCCGCCCTGTGCGGGCTGGAGGCCAGTGGGGTCGAGACGGTCCTGGCGATCGAGCAGCTGGCCCGCACGCTGTGCGCGGTGCCGGTCGCCGGTCAAGCTGTGCTCGCCGCCGAGTTGTTGGAAGCCGCGCGCGCCGAGAAGGAATTGGATCTTCTGGCCGAGGGACAACTGCGCATCGCCCCGGCGCTGACCGTCGACCTGCGCCGGTTCGGCGCCTCAGACGGCGGCGCGGTGGCGTTCGACGCCGCAGGCGCGACCCACGTTCTGGTGGCCAACCAGGCCGACGGGCTGCGCCACCTCGGCACGGCCCCACTGGATGGCGCGGCCGCCGACGGCCTCGATCTCACCCGGACGCTGCGCCGACTGCCCTCCGACAGCGCGGTGCCGATCGCCACCGTCGGCGAGCCGATCTCCGAGGAGCGCTGGCGTCGCGTCGAAGCACTCGCACTGACCGTCGTCGCCGCCGACCTGCTCGGGGTCATGCAGGGCGCCCTCGATGACGCGGTCCGCTACGCCGGGGAGCGAGTCCAATTCGGGGTCCCGATCGGCTCGTTCCAGGCGGTGCAGCACATGCTCGCCGATGCGCTGATCGGCGTCGAGGGCGCGCGAAGCTGCGTGTGGCACGCGGCGTGGGCCGTCGACCACCTGCCCACCGAGGAGGCCTTGCTGGCGGCCATGACGGCCAAGGCGTACGCCGCCGCGGCCGGCCGTGACGTCGTGGAGACCGCCGTTCAGGTGTTCGGCGGGATCGCCATCACCTGGGAGCACGTCTCGCATCTACGTGTGCGCCGAACTCTGCTGAACCGCCGTCTGTTCGGCGACGAGACGGCCCAGTACGAGGCAATCGCACACCTGCGGTTGGCGAACGAGGGGTTGGCGTAGGCGATGGACTTCAACGACACCCCTGAGGAAGCGCAATTCCGAGCACACCTGCGTCAGTGGCTGCGCGACCACAGCGCCGACGCTGCAATCCCCGACGACCCCGCGGCACGCGCGGACGCCCAGAACGCCTGGCATCAGACCCTGTATGAAGCGGGATACATCGGGTTGTCGTTTCCCGTCGAGTACGGCGGCCACGGCCTGCCCCCCATCTACGAAGCCATCCTCAACGACGAGTTGGGCCGCGCCGGCGCGGCGCCGATCGAAGGGGTCGGCCACCTCAGTAACGCACTGCGGCTGTTCGGCTCTGACACCCAACGCGCCGAACTGCTGCCCGGCCTGCTCTCAGGCCGGGTGCGCTGGTGTCAGGGGTTCAGCGAACCCGAGGCCGGATCGGACCTGGCCGGCCTCAAGACCCGGGCCGACCTCGTCGAAACCGGCGGTCGGAGCGTGTTTCGGGTCAACGGGCGCAAGATCTGGACAAGTTTCGCCGCGGTCGCGGACTGGTGTTTTCTGTTGTGCCGCACCGAACCCGACGCCCCCAAGCATCAGGGCATCTCGGTGTTGCTGGTGCCGATGTCGACACCCGGGATCACCGTCACGCCGATCGTCAACTCCGCACGCAACCGCGAATTCACCGAGGTGACGTTCGACGACGTCGAGGTGCCCGAGGAGAACCTGCTCGGCGAGCGCGGACAGGGCTGGACGATCGCCAACCAGTTGCTCGCCTACGAACGCGGCCCCAGCGACATCAACTGGATCAGCAGGCTGTCAAGGCAATTGCGCGACTTAGAACAGCAGGTGCGCTCCGGGCAGTTGGAGAACTCCCCGATGACCCGGGTTCGGCTCGGTCGCGTGTACGCGGAATTGCGTGCCCTGCAGGTCAAGGTGTTGCGGTCGTTGAGTGAGCGGCAGCGTGGCGCCCTCCCGGGTCCGGAGGGGTCCGTCGACAAGCTGCTGATGGCCCGCGCCGACCAGGTGTTCGGCCACACGATGATGGATCTCACCGACAGCGAACCGCTGCTGCGCGAGGGGCTGGAGTGGGACATCTACGTGTGGTCGCGGGCCGCGGGGATCTACGGCGGGACCGCGCAGATTCAACGCAACATCGTCGCGCAACGGGTGCTCGGCCTCCCGCGATCGAAGTGACTCAGTTCGGCGCCCGTCCATCAACGAGTTGGGCATGCGCCTCTTGAAGCGCCGCGAGGCGGCGCAGCGTGACCTCGTCGGTCTCGCCGCCGTCCACTCTGGCCCTGACGTCGGCGATCTCGGCAGCCAACCGTTCGGCGGCTTCGGCGCGGGTCAGCAGGTCCTGATCGGCCCAGTCGTCGTGCGGAATGCGATCACTGGGATCCATCGGCGCCTCCTTGCCACGGTTGAGTTCCCACACCACCGGGCGCTATAGTCAACTAAGCATAATCTGTTCAATTGTTCTATAAAGCCTATCAGCCGGAAGGACGGGGAACCAGCGATGCCACTGCAACCGTCGATGAAGCTGCTCTCGGTCGACGACCACCTCATCGAACCTCCGCACGTCTGGTCCGACCGCCTGCCCGAGAAGTATCTGCACGACGGCCCGCGCATCGTCGAGTTCCCGCGGGACGGCAAGCCGCCGATGCACCAGTGGGTCTACGAGGGGCGCGCGTATCCCAACATCGGGCTCAACGCCGTCGCCGGCAAGCGCCCCGAGGAGTTCGGCGTGGACCCGGTGCGTTACGACGACATGATCCCCGGGTGCTACGACCCCAAG
Source organism: Mycolicibacterium novocastrense (assembly GCF_001499835.1). NCBI lineage: Bacteria > Bacillati > Actinomycetota > Actinomycetes > Mycobacteriales > Mycobacteriaceae > Mycobacterium > Mycolicibacterium novocastrense. Next base: position 146,751 of record NZ_LQIH01000003.1, on the reverse strand, counting down.
GCGCGCCTGCTGGACATGGACATCGACGGAGTCCACGCGATGCTGTGCTTCCCGTCGTTCCCGCGGTTCTGCGGCACGGTCTTCCTCGAGGGCACCGACAAGGACCTGGCACTGCTGTGCGTGCAGGCATGGAACGACTTCTCGATCGACGAGTGGTGCGCCACCGATCCGGCGCGCTTCATCCCGATGATGATCACCCCGCTGTGGGACACCCAGCTCATGGTCAAGGAGATCGAGCGCATGGCGGCCAAGGGGTGTCGCGCCGTCGGCCTGCCCGACAACCCCCTGAACCTCGGTCTCCCGAGCTTCCACACCCCGCATTGGGATCCGGTCTGGTCCGCTTTGGAGGAGACCAACTTGACCGCGGTCATGCACTTCGGCTCCGGCGGCATGCCACCGGCCACCGCGCCCGAAGCGCCGTTCGCGGTGATGGTGACGCTCATGGGCACGACGTCGATGTCGGCGGCGGTCGAGCTGATGTTCTCCCCGGTGTTCCACAAACACCCGAACTTGAAGGTCGCGTTCTCCGAAGGTGGCATCGGGTGGATGCCGTACATCATCGAGCGGGCCGACTACGTGTGGCGTAAACACAAGTATTACCAGAACATCCATCCAACGATCGCGCCGTCAGAGTTGTTCCGCCGCAACATCACCGGTTGCTTCATCGAGGATGAGGTCGGGGTCGGGCTGCGCCACCTGATCGGCATCGACAACATCACCTGGGAATGCGACTATCCGCACTCCGACTCGTTCTGGCCGAAGAGCCGGGCTCGCGCCGAGGAGATGCTGGCCGGTGTTCCCGACGAAGAAGCGCACAAGATCGTCGAATTGAACACCCGCCGGTGGTACGCGTTCCCAGAGGAGGGGTTCGCCTCCTGCACGGCCGACTCCGGCTGGCGGCCGAACGCCGGCAATCCGCCGGAGTACGACTACGACGCCGTGATGTCCGACCACGGCGGCGTCGGGTACGGCGCCTTCATCCAGAATCTCGCCGATCAGATGACCAACAAGGAATAGCCGCGACTCACCGAATTCCCGCGGCGGCCAACCAGTCCTCGACGACCAGGATCCGCCCGGACGAGGCGAGGGTCATGTAGAGCGTCGCCTCGTTACCGCTGAGCGTGACGTTGGTGGTCATCGGATCGTCCGCGGGAATCGCGCCGAGCAGTGCCCCGTCCGCCGAGAAGATCGTCACCCCGCCGGTGCCGAGCGTCGCCACCAGAATCCGACCCGCCGTGTCGACGCACAGGCCATCGGCGCCACCGACATTCAGCGGTCCTCCGCTCGGCACCGTCGCCAATCCGCGCGCCGCCTTGATGACGCCGGGCGCGGCGAGGTCGAACTCCCAGATCCGCCGCGTTCTGGTCTCGGCAACATACAGTTTGGATTCGTCCGGCGAGAGCGCAACCCCGTTCGGCATCTCCAGCGGGTAAACCACCTCGCGCAATCCGCCGTCGACGGTGCCGTACAGGAGTCCGGTGACAAAGCGAGTGCGACCCCTGATCGTCCCGCCATCGGTGACGTAGAAGCCACCAGAGGAGTCCACGCACACGTCGCTTGGACGGACCAGCGGTGACCGTTGGCCATCGCGGGCGATGAATTCGGTGGTCAGCGTGCCAACCCGACCGTCTGGGTCGACGATCTGGATCGCAGGTGTCAGCGGTGCAGCCGCGGCTCCGATCGGACGGAACAGCATGGCGCAGCCGTCGAAATCGTACGGCCACGGCCCGATTCCGAACGTGGAGCCGCCGTTCTGGCAGACGACGAGCCGATCATCTGGCAGCCGGGCGATCCCGTTCGGCCCGCCGCCGGTGTCGGCGACCTTCTCCTTGGTACCGTCGGGCCGCACCCGCGCGATGCACCCGGCGGCGATCTCCGAGACCAGAATCGACCCGTCCGCCTCCGCGATCGGGCTCTCCGGAAATGCCAGACCGTCGGCGAGGTAGTGGGTGCCGCGCGTCACGATCGACCCGCCCGCCAGCTGCGGAACACACTGTCGGACAACGGGATATCGCCGACTCCGATTTGGCCGGCGGGCCAGTTGGCTGCCGGTTGGCGCAGCGGCGACTGGGCGTGCCCGATGCCGTACCACAGGCGGTGCCTGCGGTGGGAGAACAGCCACCGGCCGTCGCGCAGTTCGTAGCGATCCTCGTATTTGATGAGCTGCTCGACGAAGCCGTCGGCCTCGGTCTGGGCGAAACAGTGTGCCCACACCTGGCCGTGGGCCTGCGCGTCGTCATCGAAGTCGATCAGATGGTTGGCCACGAGGATCACCACGAATAGGCATCCGTCGAGGCTGTGTGTCATCAGCCGCCGCAGTCCGTCGGGACCATCGCCGTATTCGCCGAAGCGGGCGTCCGGCGAGTACAGGTCGACCATCGCGTCGACGTCTCGTGACTCGAGCGCGGCCGCGTACCGGTATGCGAGCTGGCGAATTTCGTCGCGTGCCACCAATATTGCGACCTGCCCGGGGTGAGCCATCCGCATCAGCCTCCTGTCACGTTGATGTCCTGGCCGGTGATCGCCGACGCGGCGTCGGAGGCCAGCCAGATGGAGACGTCCGCGACCTCGTCCGGGCGGATCAGTCGGCCCATTTTGGTCGTCGCGACCAGCGTGCGTCGCACCTCGTCCGGACTCACCCCATCGGCGGCCGCCCGCCGGGCCAGGTAGTTGTCGACCAACTGACCCTCTACCGTGCCGACCACCAGGGTGTTGACCCGGATCCCGGCGGTCCCCACTTCCAGTGCCAGCGTCTGCCCCAGTGCGCTCAATGCCAGCTTGGCCGCGGCGTAGTGGGCCTTATGCGGTTGAACCGTACGCGCAGCGGCCGAGGACAAGAACTGGATATTGCCACTGCTGGCCGGAATCATTGCCTGCCGCAGCGCCTCTCGCGACAACACCATGGGGGCGACGAGGTTCGTTGCGAGCACCGCGTTCCAGTTGTCGACGGTGGCCTCCGCGACCGGCTGATCGGTGCCCGGTATCGCGGCGTTGTTGACCAGGACATCGAGGCGTCCCCAGCGGGACATGATCGCGGAAATGACGTCCCCGCACTGAGTCTCGTCCCGGATGTCGGCGACGTGCACCGAGGCATGGCCACCGTCCTCGGCGATCACATCCGCGGTCACCGCCAGTTGGTCCGGCCGCCGCGCGACCAACGCGACCGTGGCGCCGCTGCGCGCGTACCGCCGCGCGATCACACGGCCGATTCCACCGCTCGCGCCGGTGACGACGACGACGCTGTTCGCGAGGTCCGCACTCATGGCCACTACCCGTCCAACAGCATCTTCGCCATCGGCGTGCCTGCGGGGAACACCTCGGTGATGCCGGCGCTGAGATATCCCGAGTCGGTCACCATTGTGATGCCGTTGACGACGCGCGCCGCATCACTGCACAGGAACAGCAGCGGGTAAGCCTGTTCCATCGCCGTAGCGGCGGCCACGCCGACCTTCGCGCGGTAGTCGGCACCGAAGTCGAGCCAGAGTTCCGCATTGGCCCGCGCCAGTGGCGTGTCGGTGGGACCGGGGCAGATGGCGTTGATGCGGATGCCGTCGGAGATGAGATCCATGGCCTCGCGCGCCACGTAAGCGCATACCGCCTGTTTGGTGAACATGTAGTGCGCACAACCGTTGTCGAGCGCCCACGCGGCAGCGGTGTCGAAGTCCAGGATGTCGAGGAATTCGGTGAGCTGCGGCAGGTTCGACCGCCAGGCGAGGCCGGCCGCCGACGAGATGAACCCGATCGCACTGCCCCGGGGGAGCATGTCCTCGGCGCGCAGCCGCTCGATGAGGTGGCGGTGACCGATGAAGTTGATGCGCTCGATGCCGGGACCGTCCGCCACGCCCGCGCACGCGAAGAGGGCGTTGACGGTGCCCCCGCATTCGGCCACCGCAGTGTCGATACTGTTCCGGTCCGCCAGATTCGCTCGGATCGCGGTGACGCCGGGCAGGTCGCAGTCGGCGTAGTCCATGACGACGACGTCGGCGCCCGCGTCCTGAGCGAGCCGAGCTGTGGCATTGCCCATCCCGGTGGCGCCACCGACGACGACGACACGCTTGTCTCGATAGGAGAAGGCGTCGAACAGGCTCATGATGCCTCCAGTGTGGTCGCAGCCGTTCAGCGGCGGAGTCTTTCAGAGATTACGAGAGCACACTATCTGTACTATTGTCCAGTGACTGAACACGGCGTGGACTCCGTCGTCGAGGACTGGATCTCAGCGAATATCGGGCCGGTGCGCACCATCGAACGCCACCACCGTTGGCGGCCCGCGTGGTTCGTCACCGCAGACCGCGGCGGTCGGGAGGTCGACCTCTACGTCCGGGGAGATCGCGAGGGGTTCGGCTTTGCCACCGTCGCCGCGGAGGCAGAGATCCTCCGGGTGCTGGAGGCGCATCGGATCCCCGTCCCCCACATACACGGGGAGATCACCGAGTGTGGTTCTCTGGCATCGGCGATCGTGATGGACCTGTTGCCGGGAGCGCCGAATCCATGCCTCACCGACGATGCTCACGGCGTCGACGCGGTCATGGACTCCTATGTCGATGCACTTGTGGGCGCCCACTCCATCGACCCGGCGGCGTTCGCCGCTGCGGGCGTGCGCATCCCCGACGGTCCACGTGCGCTCGCCCTCGATTATTTCGAGACGTTCGTGACCCGCTATCGGGACTTCAAGCGGCGCCCGGAACCGTTACTGGAGTTCGCGATCGGATGGCTGCGACGCAACGCCCCGGCTCACCGGTCGACCCCGTCGTTCGTTCTTGGTGACACCGGGCAGTACATGTACGCCGATGGCCGGATCACCGGCCTGATCGACGTCGAACTCGCCCACATCGGCGACGTCTCCCACGATCTCGCGGGCCTGCGATTGCGCAACGTCACGGAGCCGATGGGCGACCTCGGCCGGGTACTGCGGCGTTACGAGGCGGCCTCCGGAACACCGTTGGACCGGGCCGCGATCGAGTTTCACACCGCCAAGTTCGCGCTCTGCACGCCGCTCGGTGTCGCGATCGTTCTGCATCTGGACTTACCGCTGACCGACATCGTCCAATACATCGAGTGGTTCCATCTCCTATCGCTGCACGCGATCGAATCGATCGCGCGCCAGGCCGACGTCCAGCTATCGGCTGTGTCGTTACCCGACCCGATGCCCACGGCCTACCCCGGCGCGATCGCCGGCCTGGCATCCATGGTGGAGTCACTTCCAGTGCCAGCCGGTATCGCCGAGTACCAGCGGTCCGCCGTGGCGAAGGTTGCGCAATTTTGTCACCGCGTGAGCGAGTACGCGCACGCCATCGACGCCGCCGACCTCGATGACATCCAGGATCTGCTCGGGAGTCGACCCGCCGACCGCGCGGAGGGCGACCAGGCCCTCGAAAAGTTCGTCCGCACCGCGGCGCCGCATCACGACCCCGCATTGATTGCGCTGCTCCACCGTCGGGTGATGCGCCAACTCCTGCTCATGGAACCGCTCCTGACCGGCGGTCGGATCGGGCACGTGACACCACTGACCGAGCTGCTCGGCTAAGCGGTCAGCATGACCAGAACCCGCACGGCGAATGTCGCATTGCCAATCGCATACCCGATCTATCTGACGTTCAACGCATTACGTGCCAGGCTGCGCTGAGCTCACCGCACCGGGGTGAGCCGGACCGCAAGCCGCGTGGGCCCACGCAACGAGCTGTGCCGCGACCACGTCGTGTCGCCAACCGCGTCGATCCGCGACACCCGGGAAACGAGTTCACGTAGAACCGCTTGAGCCTCCATCCTCGCGAGCGGAGCACCCACGCACATGTGCGCACCGTAGCCGAAGGCGATGTGCGCCCGGGGATTTCGGTCCGCACGGTACTGATCGGGGTCCTCAAACGCGATGGGGTCGCGGTTGGCCGCGCCGAACAACAGAAGGATTCGAGATCCGCGGGGTATCGTGACGCCGGCGATCTCGTAGTCGGCACGGGTGTACCGGTAGAGGTTCTGGATCGGTGTCGTCACGCGCAACTGCTCCTCGACCGCCATGGGGATGAGGTCGGGGTCGGCTCGGATCATGTCGTACTGGTCGGGGTTGTGCGCCAAGGTGTCGAACATGCCGCCCAGCAGGTTTGTTGTTGTTTCGTTGCCCGCGATCAGCAGGTGGATCGCGATGAGGAACAGCTGCTCATCAGTGAGGCTGCCGTCGCTGTTGTGTTCGAGCAGGCGGCCCAGCACGGTGCCGGAGCCTTTCAAACCACCGTGGGCGAACTGGTTCAGGAAGTAGCGACGCAAGGTGGCCATCGCCGCCATCGACTTCACCGCGCCGACGACACCGCGCGGCGTGGGCGAGAAGTCCATGATGCCGACACCGGCTTCCGACCAGTGCCGAAAGTCGTCGGCGTCGCACTCCGGTATGCCGAGGATCTGCGCGATCATCCGGATGGGCATCGGAATTGCCAGTCGCCGCACCACATCACAGCCGGGGTCGTCGATGACCTCGGTGACGAGTTCGGTCGCCAGCTTCTCCGTCATCCCCTTCCAGCTATCCATCGCGCCCTTACTGAAGCCGGGCTGGACCTGCTTGCGCAGCCGGGCATGCTCGTCTCCATCGGTCAGTACAGCGAGCGGCGCCGAGAATTTGAGCCGGGTGACGCCTTCGGCGCTCGTCACGTGTTCGGTATCGCGCAGAGCGGTCCTGACATCGGAGAGTCGGCTCAAAATGAAATTGGACCGCCGGGGGTTGTAGTGCACCCGACCGCTGCGATGGAGTTTCCGGTAGGCCTCAAACGGCGCAGACGCCGTCGCAGGATCCATCGGATCGAAGTCGGTGTTGACCGCGCCCGTCCACCCCCGATAACCACGCGCGCGGTTCTGCACGGCGGCAACGACATTCATCCGGACTGCGTTGGCGAAGGGCCCGATCACCCCGGGAGTGCTGCGCGCCATCTTCGCCTCCTTGGTCGTCGCTACATCGGCCGGCGGCGTGGGCGCCGCTACCGTCCGCGGAACGTCGGGTCGCGTTTCTCCATGAAGGCCGCCATCCCCTCGGCGACGTCATCGGTGGCTGCCACCTGCTCGACGAGAAGTGCCTCGGTATCGAATGCCGCGGCGCGGTCCACGTCGAGGGCTTGGTTGAGCATCGCCTTGGCGGCGGCGATCCCGCGTGTCGCGCCGCGCGCGAGGCGCTGGGCCCACGCCGTCGCTTCCGCGGTGAGCTGATCGTCGGCGACGACCTTGTTCACCAACCCGATGCGATGCGCCTCCTGGGCGGTGATCTCCTCGCCGAACATCAGCAGTTCCTTGGCGATGTTGAACGGCACCTTCCGCGCGAGCAGGTAGGCGGCACCGCCGTCGGGCGCCAGGCCGCGTCGCACGAACAGCTCGATCAGCCGCGCGCTTTCGGCGGCGACGATCAGGTCGCACGCCAGGACCATGCTCGCGCCGACACCGGCCGCGACGCCGTTCAGTGCGCAGACGACCGGCTTTTCACAGTCCAATATCGCCGACACCACGGCCTGTGATCCGGTGCGAAGCCTGCGCGCGGCGTCACCGGCGACCCGGTCCTGGCTCGGCCGCATCTCGGGGTCGCGCAGGTTGGGGCCGGTGCAGAAGTGCCTGGTGCCCGCGCCGGTCAACACGAGGGCACGGATGCCGGGATCGCTCGATGCGCGCTCCAAGTTGTCGATGAGGTCCCGCTGCATCGCCCGGGTCACGGAGTTGCCGACGTCCGGGCGGTCCAGTACCAACCACCGCACCCCGTCCCCGGTGCGCGCGGTCAGTCCGGTGGCGCTCACAGCAGGATCGGCACGCTCGCCGGACCGCGCACCGAATTGGTGTGGACGTATTCGACGGCGTCCTCGTCCACCTCCCACGTCGGGAAGCGGGCCAGGGTTTCCTCGATGGCCACCCTGGCCTCCAGTCGGGCGAGCGCGGCGCCCAGGCAGAAGTGCGCGCCGTGGCCGAAACTGAGGTGCCGGATGCCGGTGCGGTTGACGTCGAAGACGTCGGGGTTCGGGTACTGGCGTTCGTCGCGCCCGGCCGAGCCCGTCAACAGCGCGACCTTGGAGTCGGCCGGTATCACGGTGTCGTGAAAGGTGGTGTCGTGCAGCGTGAAGCGGCCCTGCACGGGCGACGGTGCCTCATATCGCAGTAGTTCCTCGACCGCGCCTCCGATGAGGTCGGGGTTCTCGACGAGTTTCGCGCGTTCGCCAGGAAAGCGCGCGAGCGTCAACGCCGTCCAGCCGAGCAGTCGCGCGACGGTCTCGTTGCCCGCCACGTTGATGAGCGCGATGAAGAACAGTACTTCGCCGTCGTCGAGACGACGAGTTTCTCGGCCGGGCTGCACCAGGTCGGAGTCCATCAGGTTGCCGACGATATCGCTGGTGCTGTTCACCCGGCGCTTCTGAATTTGTTCTTTGTAATACCCGAAGAGCTTCTCGTTGGCCTGTTGGCCCAACTCGCTGAGCTCCGCAGTGCCCTCCTCTCGGTGAAGCTGCAGATCCGTCCACTCACGCAGATTGTCATGGTCTTCTTCCGGGAAGCCCAGCAACGAACTGATCACCATGACCGGTAGCTTCATGGAGAAGTCACGGACGTAGTCGAATCCCCCGCTGCCGACATGGGGCTCCAGATATCCGCGGCACAACGTGCGCACCCGGTCCTCGAGCTCGGCGATCTTGCTCCGAAAGAATGTGCGGTTGACCATTTTTCGCATGGCCGTGTGGTCGGGCGGATCCATCATGATCATCGCCTTCGGGGGTGGCCACGGTTCGGGCGTGATCGCATCCAACGTGATGCCGTGCTCGGAAGAGAACGTCTCGGTGTCGAGGGAGGCCGACAGCACGTCGTCGAACCGGCTCAACGCGTAAAAGTCATACTGCTCGTTGTAGTAGACAGGCGCCTCATCGCGCAGTCGTCGCCACACCTCGTAGGGATTCTTGTGCAGGGCACGGTCGAACGGATCCCAGCGCAACTCCGCTGTCACCATCGGCTGGTCCTTTCCTGGGTGGTCAGGCGTTAAACAATGGTACACTCCGCGTAATTCTGTACAACACTGAAGTCGAGGAGGGACGGGCAGGTTGGAAACGCGGACCCTGGACCATGTCATCTATGAGAAGGACGGTCCGATCGCCCGGATCATTCTCAACAATCCCGAACGTGCCAACGCCCAGACCTCCCAGATGGTGCACAGCGTCAACGAGGCGCTCGACGACGCGCAGTACGACTATGACATCAAGGTCGTCATCATCAAGGCCAACGGAAAGGGTTTCTGCTCGGGTCACGTACCCGACGGCAGTTACCCGGAGTTCAAGGCGGAATTGGACGCCTCGGGCAAGGTGTGGCGTTCGGCTGCACAACTGTTCCTGTGGCCGGTGTTGAAGCTGTGGGAGTTTCCGAAACCGGTCATCTCTCAGGTGCACGGATACGCGATCGGCGGCGGCACCACCTGGGCGTTGCTGCCCGAGATCACGGTCTGTTCCGACGACGCCTGGTTCCAGATGCCGCTTGTGCCCGGGTTCGGGCTGCCGGGGGCCGAGACGATGTTCGAGCCCTGGGTGTTCATGAACTACAAGCGTGCCGCGGAGTACCTCTATACCGCGCAGAAGATCTCGGCCGAGCAGGCCCTGGAGTTCGGGTTGGTCAACCGCGTCGTACCGGCCGATGAATTGGAGAGCACGGTAGAGGAGCTGGCCACCAGGATCGCCAAGGCGCCGTTGATCACGCTGCAGGCCACGAAGGCGGGCATCATGCGGGCCTGGGAGACCATGGGCTTTCGCACCCACCAGCAGGCCACCAACGACCTGCAGGCGGTCGTCACCGGGTCGAAGGAGTTCCAGGATTACATGAGGGAGCTGATGAAGAGGGCAGCCAAACCCGCTGACCGGGTCTGAGCATGCCGCTGAGGCCGATCGTCCGGTTCGGCGGCGGGGAACGCGTCGAGCGGTTGCGCGAGTCGGTCCGCAGCTGGCTGGCCGACAACTTGCCCGACGAGTTCCGCCGCACCGCCGCCAACCCCGACTACCTGCCCCGCGAAGGCCACGAACGGGCGGTGGCGTTCTGTCGCACGCTGCACGCCCAGGGCTGGTTCGTTCCGCATTGGCCCGCGGAGTACGAAGGCGGCGGCCTCGGCGTCGTCGAACAGGTGGTCATCAGGGAGGAACTCGCCTACGCGGGGGCGCCGCTGGTCAACACGAACGGGGTGAACATGCTGGCGCCGGTGCTTTTTCGCTTCGGCACCCCCGAACAACAGCGCGAGCACTTGCCGCTGATCGCGCGCTCGGAGCGGATGTGGGCGCAGGGGTACTCCGAACCCGAGGCCGGATCCGATTTGGCAGCGTTGCGGATGACCGCGCGTCGCAACGGCGATCACTACGTGCTCAACGGGCAGAAGACGTGGACGAGCAACGGCGTGCTGGCCGACTGGATCTTCGTGCTCGCCAGGACCTCGCCCGTGGGCGAGAAACGGCAGGCGGGGATCTCGTTCTTCCTCGTCGACCTCTCCAGCCCGGGCATCACCCGCCGGCCCATCAGATCGATGACGGGTTACCCGACATTCGCCGAAGAGTTCTTCGACGATGTGCGGGTGCCCGCGGCGAACCTGGTCGGCGCGGAGGGTGACGGCTGGAAGGTCGCCAAGGCTCTGCTGAACGCCGAACGATCGAACGTGACCCGTGCCGCACAGGCTCAGCGCTATCTCGACGAGCTCGTCGACTGGTGCCATGCGCAGCGCGGGAAACACCATGACCCGCTGGCGGATCCGACCAACCGGCTGGCGCTGGCACGGGCGGTCGAGCGGGTGGAGGTGGGACGGATCCTGTCCTACCGGATCGCACACCTACAGGCGGCGGGATCGTTGGATCCGGCGCTGCCGTCGCTGTCCAAGCTGTACCACTCGGAACTGACTGCCGAGCTTCGCGCACTGGGCGCCCGGATCCTGGGCCCCGCGGGCGCGCTGATGCCCGACGACCCCGAGGCCGTGCTGGACGGTCACTTCTCGGAAGGCCTGCTGCTCTCGCTGCTGCACACCATCGGCGGCGGCACCAGCGAGATTCAGCGGGACCTGATCTCTACCACCGGTCTCGGCTTGCCGCGCTAGCCGAGCGCTGCTGGGCGACGGTCGCCATCGCCAGCTCCAGCGGGTGAAAGGCCGCCAGCTGGGCGGTCTCCACCGAGTTGATCAGACGCTTGGTCATCTCCACCGCCGCGGAATCAGCCTGTGCCAGTTCGTCGAGAACGGCGAGCGCACGGTCGACCGCGGCGCCGGGCTCGGCGAGGTCGGTGACCAGGCCGACGTCTGCAGCGTCGGACGCCGCAAGTCGTTTGCCGCGCAGCAGCAGTGCGGCGGCGCGCTGCCTGCCCAGCTGCTGGGTCAGCCGCCAGGCCAAGCCGCCGTCCGGGACGACCGCGCGAGCGACGAACGGAGCACTGAAAAAGGCGTCGGTTGCGGCAACGACGAGATCACACGACAGCGCGAGGCTCCACCCCAGGCCCACCGCGGCGCCCTCGACCGCGGCGACGGTCGGTACCGGGAGCGCTTTGAGCTGCTCCATGACTCGCTGTGCATGCTCGACCCGGCCCGCCGGTGCGAGCGGGCCCGCACCGTGCGCCGGACCGGCTTTCAAATCCCCGCCCGCACAGAAGAATCCGGCTGCACCGGCCAGCACAACGCCACGCACATCGGGGTCGGCAGCCACCGAAGTCAACTGCTCAGACAACTCGGTCCACGACTCATAACGCAACGCATTGCGCTGCGCCGGGCGGTTCAGCAACAGCAGCGCGACTGCGCCCCTGTCCTCGCGTAGCACCAGCGGTGTCGTGCCATCGGACATCACGTCACCGATTGAGAAACTTGTCGATCGCCGCCCGGTGCTCTTCAGTGGTGAAACACTCTGTCTCCGCGGATATCCCGTAATCCAGGATGGCCGTCACCGCGCGTTCGGCATGCAGGTTCAACGTCCGCTTGGTGTCTTGGACGGCACGCGGGGGAAGGGCCGCGAGCCGGTGCGCCAGCGCGAGTCCTTCCTGTTTGATCGCGTCGTGCGGTACCACCCGATTGGCCAGCCCGAGTTCGACGGCCTTGGCCGCCGGAATGCGTTCACCCAGCAAGAGGTATTCTTTCGCCTTCATCAGGCTCATCATCAGTGGCCAGAGCACCGAGCCACCGTCACCGGCGACCAGCCCGCTGGCGACGTGGGTGTCGGCCAGGAATGCGCGGTCCGACATCAGCGTGATGTCACACAAAACGGCGATGCTGCAACCGAATCCGACAGCTGGACCATTCACGGCGGCGACGATCGGCAGCGGGAAGTCGATCATGTCGCGCACGATGCGCCGGGCGTCGCGCATCCCCTCGCGCCGCGTGACCGGGTTGTTGACATGCGTCTCCAGCCACTCCACCAGGTTGCCACCCGCCGAGAAGTAGTCACCCGTGCCGGTGATGAGCACGGCGCGGGCCTCGGAGTCCTCGCCCAGCGTGGTCCACAGCCGGGCGAACGCGCCATGCATCGCATTGTTGACCGCATTGGCATCACCGGGGTTGTTGAGGGTCACGATCCGGACGGGACCGTCACTGGCCACGAGGATCTCGTCGCATCCGGTGAGCTCTGAGGAGCCGGTCGGCAGTTCGGTCAACGGCAGCTAATCCTTTCAAGAGTCAGACGGCATCCACGCCGACCGACGGGTCTGCACGAACGCATCACGATCAGAGTTCACCGACCAACGCGGCGAACGCTTTTCGAGGAAGGCGGAGAACGCCTCGATCTGTTCGGAGGTTCCGATCGACGACCAGTAACCACTGACGTCGACGGCGGGCAGAGCACGTGCCATTTCGCGCTTCATCGCCGCACGTGCCGCGGGGCCGGTGTTGCGGACCCGGTCCAGTAGCGCCTGTGTTTCTGCGGCGAGGCTGTCGTGGGGCACGACCTTGCCGACCAGCCCGTAACGCTCGGCGTCGGCGGCGTCGAGCCAGTCATTTCCGTAGATCATGTGGTTGGCGCGCAATGTTCCGATGCGTTGCGGGATACGGGCGGCGACGAAAGCTTCGTAGACCCCACGGGTCAGATCGGGAACCCGGAGGCGGGCCCGGTCCGACGCGATCACGAGGTCGGCGAACAGCGTCATTACCAGGCCGCCGCCCATTGCGATGCCGTTCACGGCGCACACCACGATCTTCGGGATCTTGCCGAGTACTTCGAAAGGTGTCGCGTCGTACGCCTCGGTGAACGCGTCCCACGACCGGTCCGGATTGCTCACCGAGTTCATGTCGCCACCGGCGCAGAAGACGTCGCCGGTTCCGGTGATGATCAGGAACTGGAGGTCTGGTTCGTCGGCGACGATCATCGCGGCGCGTTTGATCCCGTGGTAACCGTCGGCGGTGACCGCGTTCCGTTTCTCCGGACGGTTGATGGTGACGGTGAGCGTGTCGCCGGCGATTTCGCCGATCAGCTCGGGTGCCCCCAGGTCGACCGTCAGGGCGTCCGGTAATCCGGTCATGAGATCACGGCAACGAGTTCGCCGACGTCGTAGGTGCCCCCGACTTCCACCTTCCACGTCACCACGCCGGACGCTGGTGCCTCGACGTCCATTTCGGCCTTGTCGGTGGCGATGGCATACAGGGGATCACCTTCGACCGCGGACTCGCCGTCGGCGACGTACAACTCTGTCACCTCGGCTTCGGTGATCGCATCTCCCGGTTTGGGCATCCGAACCTCTGTCACACGACCCTCCTCACGGCGTCGACGAGCTGGGCCGAGTTCGGCCGACAGGCCGCCTCCAAGGTCGCGGCCCGTGGAACCGGGGTATAGGTGCCCGCCACGCGCTGGATCGGCGCCGCGAGCTCGCCGAACAATTCGGCGCCGACGGCGGCGGCGATTTCGCCGCCGGGCCCGCAGAAGCCGACCGATTCGTGGGCGACGACAAGGCGTTTGGTCTTTCCTACCGAATCCAGAACGGCGTGGAGGTCCAGCGGGACGAGAGTCCGCAGATCGAGGACCTCGACCGAGACGCCCTCGTCTTGGAGTGTGTTCGCCGCCTCCAGGGCCGCGTGCACCATGACGCCGTACGTGCAGATGGTGACGTCGCTACCGGCGCGCTTGACATCGGCCTGTCCGAGCGGAATGACGTAGTCGGCCACCGGAACCCGTCCCTTGCCGCCGCCGTAGTAGAGCTTCATCGATTCGATGAACAGGCACGGGTCCTCTTCCCGCAGGCACGCATTGAGCAGACCTGCGGCGTCCGCTGCGGTACTGGGCCAGACGACCTTGAGTCCCGGGGTGTGCATCGCCCAGGCCTCGACGGCTTGCGAATGCTGGGGGCCGGCACCGGTTCCCACCATTGTCCGGATCACCAACGGCGCGCCTCGACGGCCGCCGGACAAGTAGCGGACCTTCGCAGCGTGGTTGGCGATTTGGTCCATCGCCACACCGAGGAAGTCCATGAACATCAGTTCGGCGACGGGGCGCAATCCGGCCAGCGATGCACCGAGCGCCGCCCCGATGATCGACGACTCCGCGATCGGAGTGTCACGCACCCGCTGCTCGCCGTACTTGGCCGAGAGCCCGGCCGTGATCTTGAACATGCCGCCGCCGGAGCGATCGCCGATGTCCTCGCCCAGCAGGATGATCGACTCGTCAGCGGCCATCGCTCGGTCGAGGGTGCGATGGATGGCCTGCACCAGCCCGAGGTCCTCGGTCTCCCCGTCGGGCAGCGGCACACGCGTCGCCGTGGCCGCGGCCAACTCAGACCCGTTGTCCGCGAACACATCGCGCGTGAGTTCCTCGGCCTCGGGTGACTCGGCGTCGCGGGCGGCGGCGAAGGCGGATTCGACCTTTTCCGATACTTCGGCGTCGATCCGATCAAGGTCGTCTGCGGTGGCGGTCCCCTCCTCGACCAGTCGCCGCCGGTAGCGATCGAACGGCGGGTCGGCACGTTTGGCAGCCAGTTCGTCGGGATCGGCGTAGGCCATGCCGTCACCGAAGTAGTGGCCCTGCAGCCGGTAGGCGACCGCCTCGACGAACGTGGGGCCGTCGCCCGTTCGTGCGCGCCCGACCGCCTCTGACACGGCGTCGTGGACGGCCTGGGGGTCGGTGCCGTCGACCGTCACGCCGGGCATCCCGTACCCGCCCGCACGGTCGGACAAGTCAACGGTCCGGGTGTACCGCGACATCGCCGTGCACTCCGCCCACGCGTTGTTCTGGCAGAAGAACACCACCGGAAGGGACCACAGCGCTGCCATGTTCATCGCCTCGTGCATATAGCCGATGCTGGTGGCACCGTCGCCGAAGCTGACGAGTACCACCTGCCCGGTGCCGCGGATCGACGCGGCCAGTGCGATGCCGTTCGCGATCAGCGGACCCGCCCCCACGATGCCCGTCGTCCACGCGATGCCATGGTCGGGATCGGAGATTCCCATCGCGCCGGCCTTACCTCGAGACAGCCCGGTGCTGCGACCGAGGATCTCGCCGAAATAGCCGGCCAGGTCGATGCCCTTGGCGACGACGTCGCCCAGGCCCCGGTACGTGCTGACGAGTTGATCGGTGTCGGACAGCGCCAGCGCGGCACCGGCCGACATCGCCTCCTGACCGTCGACGGGCCAATAACTCATCGCGATCTCACCCGAAGACAAGCCTTTTCGGACTCGCTGATCGGCGTGCTGCACCTCGCTCATCAGGCGGTACAACTCGATCGCGCGATCGTTGGTCGATGACTGCGCCTCTGTGTCCAACTGGGTGGCCATTGAATCTCCTTGCCCGCGCACTTCGGCTGCGGCGATTCTACAACATGACGAAATATGTTCAGTCGTTCTGTCTGGTGACACCTTTCAGCTGTTCAGCGAACAGCATCCGATCGAAATAGCACCGCTCGAGAATCAATCCTTCGCCGTCGAATCCGAAAACGTTGACGCTGAGCATGTCGATGTCGGTGCCCGCGCAGGTCGTTCTGGTCTCCACCACCAGCCCGTCGGCCCCGTGATAGATCGCCTCAGCGGCGTAATGCATCCACGGCAACTCGTCCCACTGTCGCAGGATCATCGTCCTGACCGCCGCGTCACCATCGTAAACGGTTGCACTGGGCACGATTTCGTACCGGGGGTGAGCGAAGGTGGCCATGATCGCCTCGAGATCGCGAGCGTTCTCGCCTGCGACGTGGCGCAGCACAATCTCCTCGCGGACCCTGCGCAGCCGGTCCTCACTCATCGGGGTTCGAACGTCGGGAGGTTGCGCCCGTCGTCGAGCGGTAACCATGCGACGAATACTTCGTCGCCCACCGCCGGGGACGGCCCGAACACGTTCGACATGATGCGCGCCCCCTCCGCCAGGTCGACCAGGACGACCGAATAGGGCACCCGGTCGGCGAACGCCGGATGCGCGGCGCGGTGGTGCACGCTGACCGCGTGGACCACGCCCTGCCCGCTCAGTTGCTCCCACTGCAGCGCGAGGCCTCCGCAGTGCGGGCACACGTGGCGCGGGTACCACGTCAGCCGTCGGCAGGCCTCGCAACGCTGCATGACCAACCGATGCTTTTCGGTCGCCGCCCAGAACGGTGCCGACACCGCACTGGGCTGCGGCACCGGGAACCCTTCGCTCATAGCACTGCCTCTGTTCCGATGATGACGGTGGAGGTCGCCGACAGCACACCGCCGGTGCCGTGTGCCAACGCGGTTTGCGCGCCGGGAACCTGTCGCTCACCGCATTCCCCCCGCACCTGGCGGACGGCTTCGACAAGCAGGAAGGCCCCGAACGCGCCCGGATGCGTGTACGCAAGCCCTCCCCCGGTGGTTTGGCCGGGAAGGGCACCGCCGGGCGCGAGCACACCGTCGGCGACGAACGGTCCGCCCTCGCCCTTCTTGCAGAACCCGAGATCCTCCAAGGCCAGCAACACGGTGATCGTGAACGAGTCGTACAACTGCACGACGTCGATGTCGCCGGGACTCAGGCCGGCGGCGGCGAACGCCGCGGGTCCCGACACCGCACCCGGAGTCACGGTCAGGTCGGGCATCTGCGTGATCGTGGCGTGCGATGCCGCCGACGTCGCGCCGAGCACGTAGGCCGGGTCGCCGAGGTCGCGGGCCCGTGCGGCGCTGGTGAGAACGATCGCGGCGGCGCCGTCGGTGACCAGGCAACATTCCAGCTTGTGGATGGGTTCGGTGATGTAGCCGGAATTCAGGACATCGTCGACGGTGATCGGATCGCGTTGATTGGCGCGGGGATTGCGTGCCGCCCACCGGCGGGTGTCGACCGCGATCTGCGCGAGCTGTTCGGCGGTGGTGCCGTACACCGCCATGTGCCGGTTGGCGGCAAGCGCGTACGCACTGAGCGGAAGCATGACGCCAAACGGGGTCTCCCATTCCAGCCGTTCGGGGGTGGCGAACACCCCGAGGCCCTTGTCGCCGCGCTTGCGGGCCGCACGTGGGGTCGACGCGTAAACGATGACGACGGTTTCGGCGAGGCCGGCGGCGATCGCGGTGGCCGCGTGTTCGACGTACAGTCCGTAGCTCGCGCCCCCGGTCTGGGTGGCGTCGGTGAATCTCGGTGTGATGCCGAGGTATTCGGCCAGTTCGACCGAGTGCATGAGAGTGCCGCCGGTGCACGTGCACAGACCGTCGACATCGGAGAGCGACAGGCCCGCATCCGCGAGTGCCGCGGTGATGACGCGGGCCTCGAGCTCACGTAGCGGCATGTCGATGACGCCGGACGGCGACACCTCATCGGCCACGCCGACGATGGCGGCGGCGCCGCGAAGGTTGTCGTTCACGTCAGCTCCTGTTCGAAGAGTTCGCGCAGTGCGGGCTGGCTCACCTTCAGCGATGGAGTCCGGGGCAGCTCATCGACGACCAGCAGCCGCGCAGGCACCTGATATCGGGTGAGCCGCTGACGAACGAAATCCATCAGCTCCTCGGGCTCGACGTGGGCGCCGTCGGCGAGTTCCACCGCGCCAACCGGCACAGCACCCAGTCGCCTGTCGGTGATACCGGTGACTCCCGCGTCACGCACGGCGGGGTGGCTGCGCAGAGCTTCGACAACATCGGCGGGGGCAACCTTGAATCCGCCGCGGATGATCACGTCGTCGGCGCGGCCGTCCACGAACAGGAAACCGTCCTCGTCAAGGCGGCCAAGGTCCGTGGTCCGCACCCATTCACCGCCGCGAGTCCGCACCTCGATGCGCCCTTGGACTCCGGCCGGCACCTGACGACCATCGTCGGTCGAGACGATCCGGACCTCGCGACCGCCCTGCGGGCGGCCGACGCTGCCCCGCTTGGTCTTCGCCCACTCGCGGTGCAACGCCAGGTTCCAGCCGGCGACGCCGCCGGCGAACTCGGTGGCCCCGTAGGACGGCAACACCGCGACGCCGTAACGGGCCTCGAAGGCTTCCTGCACGTCGACCGGCAGCGGCGCCGTGCCGGACGTGACGACCTGCACGCTGGAGAAGACGTCCGGCGGCACGGCCGCGTCGAGCACCATCGTCAGCGCCGACGGCACCAGGCTGACCGCCTTCGGGCGGTGCCGCACGACGAGATCGACGAAATCGTCCACCCGAAATCGCTCCAGCAGCGCGATCCTGCGCCCCTCGCAGATGTTCAGCAGGGTGCGGAACAGCCCGGACATGTGGACCAGCGGTGAGCTGACGATGGCAACCCCGGACCGCAGCCGAAGGTGTCCCGGTTCGCCGCTGCCGTAGTGAGCGCCCGCGGCGTCGATAGTCTGCTCAAACGCTGTATAGGACAGAGGGATTCGCTTTGGCGGTCCGGTGGTGCCGCTGGTGAGCATCTCGACCGCCACACCATCCTGCGCCGGACGGAACGGGCCCGGGCCAAGGCGCTCGAGCCCGGCGACCGTCCGCAACGCAACCGGGTCGGTGCCGCCTTCCAGACCGAGCGCGCCCGAGGCCGCCGCCGTGATCGCCGGTCGACGCCAGTCCGCACCGAGTGCGATCACCGCGGGCAACCGCAGCTGCTCGATGTCGGCGGCGAGCCGGGCGTCCCCACTCCCGGCATTGATCGTGACGACGCAGCCATTGACGAGTAGGACCCCGAGCAGCGCCGCCACCATGGCCGGGTGGTTGCGAAGGAGCAGGCCGACCGGTGTACCGCTGCCCAGCCCCGCTGCCGTCAAACGGTTTTCCACTGCGGACGCGATATCGCCGATCGTTTTCCAGTCGGTCCAGCTGCCTTCGTACTCGATGGCCGGTGCGGTCGGATCCAGTGCCAACACGGCACGGATACGGGCTTCGATCTGCCGGCTCAAGCCGACGCTGCCGCGAGTTCGGTCGCCGCCGGAATCACCTCTTCGGCGAACAGCTTCATGGAATCGCGGACTTTTGCGCGGTCCATTGCCCCGCCCCGCGACATCCGCAATATCACGTTGCGCCATCCCATGTCGATGACGGTGCGCATCTTCTCGATGATTCGGTCCGGGTTGCCCATCAGGGTGAGATGAGAGTTGAGCACCTGCTCGTAACTCTGCTTGTCGTGCTTCTCGAACCAGTCGGCGTATGCCTTGTAATCGGCCGGGATGTCCCCGCCACGCTCGAAGGGACTCGAATACTTGCGGTGCGTCACGATGGACAGCTCGACGCTCTCGCGCGGGTATGTCCGCGCGAACCCATCGTCTTCATGGCAGAACGCGTTCAGCAGGGCCCAGACGTTGCCGGTGGCCGCGGTGAGTCCCTTCTTCTCCTGTGTCTGAAGATAGATGTCCAACGCACCCTGCAGGTCTGGGTCGACCTGGTACGGGTTGCCGATGATGGCGCCGAAGCCCTTGTCCGCCAACCATTCGAAACTCGACGGCGTCTTCATCACCGTCCCCCACACCGGAACCGGCTGTTGCACCGGGCGGGGATGGATGGTAACATCCTGCAGTTGCCAGTACTTTCCGTCGTAAGTGACGTTCTCCTCGGTGAGCAACCGGTTGACGATCTCGACGCATTCCTGGTATCGAGCGGTGGCCTCATCCATCGGGATGCCGAACCCCTTGAACTCGTGGGCCTGGTAGCCCCGCCCGAAGCCGGCATCGAATCGACCCCCGCTGAGGTTGTCCGCCATGGCGATTCGTTCCGCGAGATGGATGGGGTCATGGAAGGGCGCGACCATGCAGGCCGTGCCGATGCGGATCCGATCGGTCTGCGCGGCGATCGCCGCCGCGACCAGCGGAAGGTCCGCCAGGGCCCCATACGGCGAGAAGTGGTGTTCGGCCAGCCATACCTCGTCGTAGCCGAATTCCTCGGCCCAGCGCGCCTCCTCGAGCACGTTGGCGAATACCTCCGCATGGCTGAGGTGATTGGGTTTGTCACCGAGGATGAATACGCCGAACCGCACGCCGCTGCCTCCGCCGAGAATGTAGTTGCAGTTACTGCGACTATATTGCACGATTGAACAAATATCGTCAATCCGTTCTATCACTGGAGGCCGCGTGACCGCACGTGCGACCCTCTCCCCCGCCGCGGTCGGCACGCGGCTGCCCCCGACGACACATCGCTGGATGCCCACCGATGCCATCCTCTACGCCCTGGGTGTCGGAGCACGCCCGCCTGCAGAGCGCCATCTGCTCGACGAACACGTCGGCCCCGCCGTGTTGCCGACCTATGCGCTGGTCGCCAACTGGTGGGCGGTCAAGGATCTGCGCGCGATACTCGACCTCGGCGCGTCTCCGATCGTGCATGCGGCGCAGTCCCTGAGCCTCGAGCGTTCCGTGGCCGCCAGCGGCGAGGTTTCCGTCGATGCCGAGGTGACCGCGCTGTGGGATACCGGCAAGCACGCGGTCATCGAGGTGACATCGACGGGCACTGACGCCGACGGTCCCCTTTTTCACGCCTCCTCGCAGACGATGGTGCTCGGCGAGGGCGGCTTCGGCGGGACGCGTCCGGCCTCGACCGCCCCGGCGCCGCACCGCGCTCCCGACGGGGTCCATGCCGACGAGGTTCGACCCGAGCAGGCGGCGATCTACCGGCTGAGCGGAGACCGCAACCCGTTGCACATCGACCCCGCCGCTGCCCGCAGATTCGGCTTCGACGATGTGTTCCTGCACGGTTTGTGCACGCTGGGCTTCGCGGCCAGGGCGCTGATCAACGTTGCCGGCAATGGTGATCCGGCGTCGCTCACCTCGATCAGCTGCCGCTTCGCCAAACCGGTGAAGCTCGCGTCCGAACTGCGCACCGAGATCTGGCGCGACGGCGCCGGTCCGGTTCGGTTCCAGACCCTGCAGGGCGATGTCGTTTCCCTCAGTTCGGGCACCGCGACGTTGACAGGATGCTGACCATGGACCAACGCCGCGCCCGGGGCCGACGAAACCGCGATGCGCTCATCTCAGCCGCCATCGAACTGTTCACCACCAACGGTTATGAGCAGACCACTGTCGAACAGATCGCCGAGCTGGCAGCCGTATCGCCGAGAACGTTCTTTCACCATTTCGCCGCGAAGGAAGACATCCTCTTTCACGGGTATGCCGAGCGCCTCGCGGAAGCCACGCGTCGATTTCGCGCCGTGGACAAGGGTTCTCTGGGTGACGCACTCGCCGAGGCCTCGGAAGCGGTCGCCGCGGCCATCACCGAAAACCCGGACATCTTCGTGGCCCGGGCCAGAATGTACCGCGACCTGCCTGCCCTGCGCGCCACGATGCTGCGAATCAACGACGACTGGATCGACCAGATGACGTCAGAGGTCGCGCGGTGGCTGAAGGCCGATCCGACGGTCGATGTGCGGCCGCGTCTGGCGGCCACGGTGATCAACGGCGCAAACCGGGCCGCGATCGAGCTCTGGGTGTCTGGCGGCGGGGTGGGCGATCTGGTCGCGATGATGGCGGAGGCCGTAAGCCTGGTGCGACCGACCGTCAACCGAATCGAGCTGGACTCCAAGAACATTCGAGGCCGTCGTGTCGGATGAGACGCGACCGGTCGCGGTGGTCACCGGAGGAGCGCGCGGCATCGGGGCAGCAATCGCGCAGACGTTGCTCGACGCCGGGTACCGCACGGCCGTCGTCGACGTGAATGAAAAGGCGATCGCGCGCGCACAAGCCTCAGACGCCGCGCGGGACGGCCGACTAATCCCTCTGCTGCTGTCGATCACCGATCGGCAGGGGGTAGAGCGGGCGATGGGCGAGTTGGCCGCCGCTCACGGACCGGTCCGGGCGTTGGTCAACAACGCCGGAATGACTCTGCCCGGCAGTTTCCTGGACCAGACCGACGAGGACTGGGACCGCATCGTCGCCGTCAACCTCAAGGGCGCGTTCGTGATGGGGCAGGTGGTCGCGCGCCAGATGGTTCAGGAGAAGTCCGGGACGATCGTCAACGTCAGCTCGGTGTCGGCGCACGGCGTCCGGACCGGCCCGCCGGCCTACGCGGCCGCGAAAGCGGGTGTGGAGGGTCTCAGCCGCCTGATGGCGGTGCAGTTGGGCCCGTTCGGCGTCAGGGTGAACACGGTGGTGGTGGGAACCACGGAAACGCCGTGGCTGCTGTCGCGAAAGACCGACGACGAGCTCGATGATATGCGCGGATCGACACTGATGGGACGTCTCGGCGAACCGCAGGACGTCGCGCGCACGGTTGCGTTTCTGTGCTCACCGGCGGCCAAACACCTCACCGGCCAGCTCATCTCGGTCTCGGGTGGTCAGTGGATGCCGTAGTAACTCACAGAACGATGGAACATGCACTGATATTCTGTTCATCACCGCATGCGGTTCGAGCCCAGGGGATTCGATGGATCTGAAGAGGATTCTGTTCGACGTCAGCGACCACGTCGCGACGATCACCATCAACCGTCCCGAGCGGCTGAATGCCACCGACGATCTGGCACGCACGGAACTCGGTTGGGCTTGGGGTCGGGTACGCGATGACTCCGACATCCGGGTGGCGATCATCACCGGCGCAGGCGACCGGGCGTTCTGCGCCGGACAGGACATCCGCGCCACCGCCGAAGGCGGAATTCGCAACAAGGTCCCTGGATCCCGGCTGCACCACAACGTGTGGAAGCCCGTCATTTGCGCGCTCAACGGTATGGCGGTCGGTGGGGCGTTGCATCAGGTCGCCGATGCCGACCTCATCATCGCCGCCGAGCATGCCGAACTGATCGACACCCATCTACAGGTCGGCAACGTGTTCGCGCTCGAGCCGGCCGTGCTGCTGCGGCGCATGCCCTTGTCGATGGTGATGCAACTGGGACTGATGAGCAGAGACGGCCGCATCACCGCGCAGCGGGGGCATGAGATCGGCCTCATCAACGAGGTGGTGCCGGCGCAGCGACTCCAGGAACGTGCCCGCGAGATCGCCTTGTCGATCGCCAAGCTGTCGCCGGCGACCGTACAGGCGTCGGTCAAGGCGATGTGGGCCAGCCTGGACGTCGGCCTGCACGCCGCTAACGACGTGGCCTACCGCTACGTCCTGCAGCACCAGATGACTCACCCCGACTATCACGAGGGGATGGCCGCGTTCGCCGAGAAGCGGGAACCCCGCTGGGTGGTCGAATGACGTCGATGCCACTGACGACACCGGTGTTCCGATACGAACCGCTCCCTTACGACGCGGTCCTACCGGCCATGCTGTCCGCCGTCGTCGGTGCCTACGGCTCAAACGATCTCGTGGTGACCGCCACCGCCGACGGCGCCGTGGAACGGATCACCTACGCCGAGGCGCAGACCCGTTCGGCCGACATGGCGGCCCGACTGCTCGCCAGCGGCGTCACCAAGGGCGTCCGCGTCGGCGTACTGGCACCCAACGGCGCCGATTTCGTCACGGCTTTCCTGGCGATCACCCGCATCGGGGCCGTCGCGGTACCGATCAACACCTTCTTCCAGGCCGCCGAGTTGCACTGGGTGCTACGCGACGCCGACATCCACACCCTGCTCGCGGTGGAGACGCTGCTCGGACGAGACGTGCTCGACCGGATCGAGACCGCTACCGGCGAGTGGCAGGTGGTCAACGGACAACTGCGCACCGAGCGACTCCCCCAGTTGCGCAACGTCTTTCCCCTCGGTGAGACAACTCGCAGCTGGCCGGCCGGATGGCCCGACCCCGTCCCACCGAGCTTCCGCGAAACATGCGAGGCGATGGTGCGCGCCGCCGACGACCTGCTCGTCATCTACACGTCAGGCAGCACGTCGAATCCGAAGGGCATAATCCACACCCATGGCACGGCGATCACCCATTCCCGATTCATCGCCACCGCCCACGACTGGGACGCCAGCGACCGCATCTACGTGCCCATGGTGTTCTTCTGGGTCGCCGGACTGGTATTCGGATTTCTCGGCCCTATGCAGGTGGGCGCCACGATTCTCACGGAGCACAAGTTCGACGCGGGGATGGTACTGCGTCTTCTGGAAAGTGAAAAGGCAACCTATACAACGGGATTCCCGCATATCGGTCCGGCGCTGAGCAATCATCGCGACTTCGCGTCGACCGACCTGTCCACCCTGCGTGAGGGCTATCAACAGGTGCTGCTGGCACCCGGACGACGCACCCCGGACCCGTCGCTGCGCGTGGCACAACTCGGGATGACCGAGACCTGCAGTTCTCACACCTGGTGGCCGCCGCACGAGCAACTGCCCGAATCCAAACGGGGCTCGCTGGGCGTCGCCGCGCCGGGCTTTGAGCACAAGATCGTCGACGATGCCGGTAACGAGGTACCCAACGGCGTCACCGGCGAAATCTGTGTGCGTGGTACGGCGATGATGCGCGGAATGGTGGGCAAGCAGTGGCACGAGGTGGTCGACCGCGACGGCTGGCTGCACACCAAGGACGCCGGCTACCGTGACGACGACGGTCACTTGTATTTCGAGGGCCGCCTCGACGAGATGATCAAGACCTCGGGCACCAACGTCGCGCCCATGGAGGTCGAGGCCGCACTGGGACGAATCGACGCGGTGCGCATCGCCTACGTCATCGGAGTTCCCGACGCCGACAAAGGCGCGATCGTCGGTGCCGCGGTAGTGCTCAACGAGGGGTACACGGCGTCGGCGGCCGATCTGGCGACCGAATGCCGAAAACGGCTTGCGGCATACAAGGTGCCGAAGAACTGGGTGATCCTTGACGATCCGAGCCTCCTCCCCTACACCACCACGAACAAGATCGACAAGGCGCGGTTGACGACGTTGATGGTGACCGGAGAACTCTCGTGATGTCCCTGACCGATCTCGAGGCGCGAATCGAACGCCTCGAAGCGCTCGATGAAATCCGCCAGCTCGCAGCGAAATACGCGGTCGCCTTGGACATGCGGGACCTCGACGCGCTGGTCAATCTCTTCGTCGATGACGTGAAAGTGCCCGGAAAGCTGCACGGCCGTGCCGCATTGCGCGACTGGTATGACACCGAACTCCGCCACAACCTGCTGGGTAGTGCGCACGGGGTGCTCGGACACGTCATCGACATCCATGACACCCTCACCGCCTCCGGACTCGTCTACTCCCGCAACGACCTCGAGACGGAGTCGGTGTGGGTGATCGAGATGCTCGCTTATTTGGACAGCTACGAGCGCCGGGAAGGTCACTGGTACTTCCTCAGGCGCACACCCCTGTTCTGGTACGAGTCCGATATCACCGACCCACCGGTGGGTGCGCAGAAGATGCGGTGGCCGGGCCGGCCCCGGCACGACGGAAACCTGCACGACGCGTTCCCGTCGTGGCGGGACTTCTGGGACGCCGACCCCGGTCGCCGCGGTACGCCGGTTCGCGCGCCCGCACCTGTCGGCGCGTGGCTGCGCGCCCTTCGCCGCGACAGCCCCGATCCTCGTGTCGACCCGACCGGACGCGAAGCAGGGAGCCGTTGAATTGTCCGGCATCACCGACGGTTTCGCAGCGACCGACGAGCAGGAAGAGTTGCGCCGGACGGCCCGCGCATTCTTCGAGCTGAAGTCACCCGAGCACGAAGTTCGCCGCGTCATGGAGACTCCCGAAGGCTACGACCGCGAGGTGTGGCGCCAGATGGCCGACCAACTCGGGCTCCACGGGTTGGCCATTGGCGAGGAATTCGGTGGAAGCGGGTATGGCTACGCCGAATTGGGCGTGGTCGTCGAGGAGTCGGGGCGCGCCCTGTTGCCAGGCCCGTTCTTCGGCTCCGTCGTGATGGCGGGCAGCGCCTTGATGTGCTGCGACGACGAGGGCGCCCAGTCTCGATACCTTCCACGCATCGCGACGGGCGAGACCATCGCCGCGCTGGCGCTGACCGAGCAATCTGGCCGGTGGAGTGCGGAGACGATCCACACCAGCGCGCGTCGCCGCGGACCACGATGGTTCATCAACGGCAGCAAGACATTCGTCTTGGACGGTCACGTTGCCGACCTGCTGTTGGTCGTAGCCCGGACGGCCGCCGGTGTCTCACTGTTCGCGGTGGATGACACCGAGGGACTGTCGCGCCGGATGCTCTCGACGCTTGACGCGACGCGGCGCCAGGCCCGAATCGACTTCGACGACACCCCGGCCGAGTTGATCGGCACTGAGGGGCAGGCCTGGCCTGCGTTGTCGCACGCGCTCGACATCGCGGCCGCCTGTCTCGCGGCCGAACAGGTCGGGGGCGCACAGCGGTGCCTGGAAATCGCCGTCGGCTACGCGAAGACGCGCCGTCAATTCGGCAGGCCGATCGGGTCTTTCCAGGCGGTCCGGCACAAGTGTGCCGATTTGATGCTCGAGATCGAGTGCGCTCGAGGCGCGGCGCAATACGCGGTGCACACCGCAGCGCTGCGACTGGACGAACTTCCCGCCGCCGCCTCGCTGGCCAAGGCCTACTGCTCGGACGTCTACACGAAAGCGGCCGCGGCGAGCATCCAGATCCACGGCGGAATCGGCTTCACCTGGGAGCATCCCGCCCACATGTACTTCAAGCGGGCGAAATCGTCGGAGCATCTTCTGGGCGATCCCGCCTACCATCGCGGCCTGCTCGCCGACCGGGTCGGGATCTAGAAGTCGGTCCCGCCGTCGATGTTGATCGCTGCGCCGGTCATGTACGCCGCCCGATCGCTCAATAGGAAAGCGATCAACTCCCCCGCCTCATTCGGGCGGCCTCCGCGGTCGAGGGCCACCCGCATGTTCCAGGCGGGATTGCTGGACAGGTGGGTGTAGATCGCGTCTTCCTCCGGCACGTTGTACTCCGCTGCCCGCTGGGCGCGGATGAAGTCGTTCACCTCGGTGTCGAACAATCCAGGACAGACGGTGTTCACCCGGATGTTGTCGGGCCCATGCGTTTTCGCGAGAATCTTCGACATTGTCAGGACGGCGGCCTTGAGCGCGTTGTACGGCGGTATCAGGACTTTCGGTGCGCGCACCGAATACGCGGCCGTCGTCACCACCGTGCCACCGCCGGTGCGTTGCAGATGCGGAATGATCGCGCGGCAGGAGCGCACAGTCGCCATCAAGATCATCTGGTAGTACCAGTCCCACGATTCGTCGGTGTGCTCGAGGAACGGGCCCTGCTGCTTCATCGGGCCCGCCGTCACTGCCAATCCCCGCAGATCGCCGAGCCTGTCGGCGGCTTCATCGACGGCGCGCGCAACACCGTCGCCGGGGGCCGCGGCGTCGACGCTGATCCCCACGGCACGGACGCCATGTCGGCCGGACAACAGGGACGCCTTCTCGACGGCACGCTCACCGTCGCGTGCCAGTAGCGCCACGTTGGCACCGTCGTGGGCAAGCTGTTCGGCAGCGGCAAACCCCATGCCGGTCGTTCCTCCGACGATGACGAAGTTGCGGCCCCTCAACCCGAGGTCCACGACAAACCTCCCTCGTCATCTCGCGACACCCGCGCCCACGGAGTGTAACAATTGAACGTGATGTGTCACTATGATCAGTATCCGCGGAGCGTGTCAGCCTGCCGCCAGCGCGGTGCGCCGGAACGCCTGAACACGAGCTGTCACGTAGCATAGAAGGGTTCAAAACTGCTTGATCCCAGCGACGAGGGAGCGACATGGCGACTGAGCGGGCCACGGCCGAGCTCGACGAGCAGCAGGAGTCCGACCGCCGAGACCAGATCCTCGAAGCGGCGAACTTGTGCTTCTCGCAACTGGGGATCCAACGCACGAGCGTGCAGGATGTCGCCCGGGTTGCGAACGTGTCGCGGGGCACGGTGTACCGCTACTTCGAGGACCGCACGATTCTCATCGAGGCGGCCATCGAGTACGGCGCCCAGAAGTTCTACCAGGAAGTCGCGGCGGCAATGGCGAAGAAGTCCACGCTGGCCGAGAAGCTTGGCGCCATGGCAGAAACCCACGCCAGAATCCTGCTCGATCATCGGACGCGGAACCGCCTGATGGCTGACGACGCCGAATTGATGCGGCACATGATCGCCGACGGCGATTCGGCTGTACGGCGCACGACCGAGTTTCTCGTACCCTACGTGCGGGAGGCCCAGGAGCGTGGCGAGGTCGGGGCGAACATCGACGTCAAGGCCGCCAGTGAATGGCTTGCCAGGATCATCTACTCATTCTCGACGGTGAACAAAGCTCAGACCTTCGACATGTCCAA
Organism: Mycolicibacterium novocastrense; assembly: GCF_001499835.1. Taxonomy (NCBI): domain Bacteria; kingdom Bacillati; phylum Actinomycetota; class Actinomycetes; order Mycobacteriales; family Mycobacteriaceae; genus Mycobacterium; species Mycolicibacterium novocastrense. The sequence goes on along the minus strand of NZ_LQIH01000003.1, from coordinate 118,351 downwards.
GCCCACCACTGTGCGTCGTTACGTCGAGAAGTTCGCCGTCAACGGCCTGCGCTGATCCTTCAATCGCGAACAGTGATACATACTCTGTAATAATGTTCTATTTCGGGCCGTAGGCTTCGGGAGCATGAAAGCAGAGGTGGCATGGGTGAGCTGTCGCTAGCCGGCAAGAGGGTGGTCGTGGTGGGCGCATCCGCCGGCATCGGGCGCTCCTTCGCCGTACGGGCGGGCAAAGACGGCGCCGAGGTGGTCCTCGCCGCGCGCCGCGTCGACAAGCTCGATGAGGTGGTTGCGGAGGCGGGCCGTGGAGTGACGGTGGCGGTCGACGTGCGCAACCCTGCCGATTGCGCACGACTCGCCGAGGTGGCAGGTGAGGCGCTGGGCAAAGTCGACATCCTGCTGATCTCGTCGGGATACGCACCTCTGAAGATGTTTTCCGACACCGGCGCAGAGGACTGGCGAGATGTGTTTGAAACCAACGTGATCGGCGTACACGAACTCATCCGAGCCCATCTTCCGATACTCGACCCGACGGCGATCGTCGCTGCGCTGTCGTCGGATTCGGTGCGCCATCCGCACACGGCGCTCGGCGCCTACTCCTCGAGCAAGGCGGCGATGGAGCGCTGCCTGGTCTCGTGGCGTCTGGAGAAGCCGGGATACCGGTTCAGCTGCGTGGAGATCAGCGGCACCGTCCCGACGGACTTCACCTCACAGTTCGACCCCGACCTGCTCGGCACAGCGCTCACCGAATGGCTCGCGCGCGGACTCGTCCAAGAGAGCCGAATGACGCCCGACGCTGTCGCAGACGTTCTCGCAGGCACTTTCGCCAGCGCCATCGACAATCCCGATGTCGGCCTGGAGTCCCTCGTTCTCAAATCACCGACGGGGCCGATGCGGTCATGACCGAACAAGTCGAGTCGGCATGGCCGGCGCACCCCGACTACCGGATCGGCATCGAGCGCAGTCCCTTCACCGGGCAGGTGTGGCTCGGGAACCTCCTCGTCGCCGAGAGCGAAAAGTGCCTTGTGGTCACCGAAAGCGATCACGTCGACCGGCTGTACTTCCCGAAGGCGGACGTGCGATGGGAGCTGCTCGAGCCCAGCGAGCACACGACCGTTTGTCCATTCAAGGGCCGCGCTTCCTACTGGAGCCTGTCGGCCGCGGGCCAAACGATCGACAACGTCGCGTGGAGCTATCCGACGCCGCTGCCCGAAGTTGCGGGAATCGCCGACCACATCTCGTTTTACGACGACCGGCTGCGCATCGTCGTCGTGGAGCACTGGCCCGACGGGGCGTTGGTGCCCACGAGATTCCCGCTGTGGGGTGATGCCGCCGAGCTGGTGCGGCTCATCGACGTGGAACCGCGCGGCGACAACCACTTCGTCGGCCCCGCGCACGGCCCGACGCAGCGCGACGTCGTCGAAGGCGGACAGCTGCTCGCCGAAGCCATCGTCGCGGTGTCCAAAACCCTTCCCGAGCAACGGGTCACATCAGCATCGATGGCCTTCCTCAAGGCAGCTTCCTTCACCGCGCCGGTCGAGCTGTCCGTTGACCTGCTGCGTAAGGGTCGCACGTTCTCGACCACCGAAGTTCGTGCCACGCAGCACGACACCCTTCGCGGCGCTGCCATCCTGCTTTGTGATTCGGGGTCCAGCGATGTCATCGGTCACGCGATGGCGATGCCGGACGTCCCGAAGCCTTCGGACGCCGAGCCGTTCGAAGGCTTCGGTATGCCCGGTCGCGAGATCCGGGTGGTAGACGGCGCGTACGACTCGAACCCCGATCGGGTGGGACCGCCGGAGATCAATGCGTGGGTTCGGTTCCGGGACGCACCCGACCAGTCCTACCTTCATTCCGCCTTGTTGGCTCAGTCCAGTACTCATTGGACGATCGCCGCGGGCATGTTGCCGCACAGAGGGTTTGGCGAGGCCCTTGCACATCGCACCTTGTCCACCGGGATCATGAAGGCCACAATCGCATTCCACGAAGATGCGGACGTCACAGACTGGCTGCTGTATACCAACCGCGCGTTCTGGGCCGGACGCGGACTGGTCCAAGGTGACGGCCACGTGTTCACGGAGGGCGGGCGGTTGGTGGCGTCCTACACGATCCAGGCGATGGTCCGTGAGTTCCATACCCGGCCGGAAGCCATGGGCCACGACGAACGCACCGCCATGTGAGGTAGGCGCCGATGGTCGCGAAAAAAACTGTTGTACCGGCCTTCTCATCGGTGTGCGCCCTGACGCCCGTTCGGCGGCGAGGCCTGTCAGCTGTATGACAGATTTACAGTCTGTGTTCTATCATCCAGCGGGGTGGGCCGACGTCCTAGCGCATGGGAGAGCTGAATGAACCGTCTCACAGGCAAGGTGGCAGTGATCACCGGCGCAGCGCGAGGCCAGGGGCGCAGCCACGCGGTACACATGGCCGATGAGGGCGCCGACATCATCGCCCTGGACATATGCGCAGACATCCCCTCCAACGAGTATCCGTTGGCCACCCCGGCCGACCTCGACGAGACAGCGACGCTGGTCGATAAGGCGGGGCGACGCGTCGTCACGGCCGCGGTGGATGTCCGCGACCGACCTACCCTGAAGAAGGTGCTCGACGACGCCGTCGCCGAACTCGGTGGCTTGCACATCGTCGTCGCCAATGCCGGAATCTGCCCGCAGGGCAGCCACATTCCGTACCGTGGTTTCATCGACGCGTTCGACGTGGACTTCGTGGGCGTGGTCAATACGGTTCACCTCGGGCTCGAGCATCTCGGGCCGGGCGGGTCCGTGATCGTCACCGGATCGATCGCGGGCCTGGTCGAGCAGAAGGATCTCGCCACCGGCGGCGGACCGCAGGGACCCGGCGGGGCGGGGTACGGCATGGCCAAGAAGATGATCCGCGAATACACGAAGGCGCTCGCACTCACGATGGCGCCACACGGGGTTCGCATCAACACGGTCCACCCGACCAACGTGAACACCGACATGCTGCACAACCTGCCGATGTACCGGACGTTCCGACCGGATCTGACGGACCCGTCGCGCGAGGATGCCGAACTCGTCTTTCCCGTTCTGCAGGCGATGCCCATCCCCTATGTCGAACCCGAAGACATCTCGCATGCCGTTGTCTACCTCGCCTCGGACGAATCGCGTTATGTGACGGGGCAGCAGTTGTTCGTGGATGCCGGCGCCAGCCTCAAGCTGGGTATCTGACGCGGGCCGCTCAGCGGGCGTTACGCGGGGAAATCGAACTGTTCGCCGACGGGACCCGCCGTCGCGGCGCGGCTCGATTTTCTGTACCGCGTGAGCTGACCTCCGAGGTCGGGCATTTCGGCTACTGCACCGCGGCCGAACGCGCGATCTTGCATCGGCTTCATCCCGACGTGAGGCGACTTTCGCCCACCAGAGGCGGAGATCAGTCGACAAGTCGATCGCGAGCAAACTGCACGCCCTGCTGGACCGGCCGTTCGACGTCGAGGCGCTGTAGGACGGCCTGACACGCAAACGCCTTTGGCTTGGCTGCACATGCGGCCGCAACAAAGAAGGCCAGAGCGAAATGCGCTCTGGCCATCCCCGTTCACAGTGGAGCTGCCGGGAATCGAACCCGGGTCCTACGGCGTTCCCTCAAGGCTTCTCCGTGCGCAGTTCGCTATGTCTCTACTCGGATCTCCTGATCACGCGAACAAGTCAGGATGACGATCCCAGTCGCTGTTTGATGTCCCGATGAGTCCCGCGACCGGACCCACCGGTTTATCCCTCTAGCTGATGCCAGACACCGGGTCGAGGGCTCTCCCGGGCTGACAGACACGCAGTCGCTTAGGCAGCGAGTGCGTAGTCGCGCTGATTGGAATCGGCGCTTAATTGGTTGCAACGACGCTTACGGTGGTCTCTTGCCTGCACCGGCACGCTTCCCTTGATTCGACGCTCGAAGTCGAAACCGTTCAGCCCCTGTGTAGTTGTCTAACAACGCGCCCGCCGAAGTACGGCAGGACATTTCATCCTACGCGACCTACAACACCGCACACCACGTATTTATGCCCGCGCCGGATCAAAACCGCTGGTCAGATCACGTAGTTGAGGTGATCGACGACACGCCTGCCGACCTCCTCATCCCCTCCGTAAGCGATCGCGTCGTGATCCAACGCGACTCGCCCACCGGCCAGCCGCGCGAACAGCAGCGCATCGAGCGTGATCGTCGCCGTCGGCTCGGCGCCGGCGAAGTCCTCGACCAACTTGGCCCGCCCCTCGACCGCGACGTTGATCGTCCTGCCCAGAGGCCCCGTCAGCACGATCGACACCCGAGAACCGTCGGGCGCCCCGCCCAGTTTGCCGACCACAAAGCCCATACTGGCCGCCATCTCGTCGAGCGCGAACATCGCGGGCGTGCCCGTCGGGTCGGATGCGGGCCGCCCGAGCGCATCGCGGATGTCGTGCTCGTGCATCCAGCAATCGAAGATCCGCACCCGCATGAACCGGCCGTAGCTGTCCGGGCCGGCCGGCGTCGCCGTCACCTGGTTCCACTCGTCGTCGCTCAGCGCGGTCAGCGCCGCACGACGCTCGGCGGTGATCGCCCGAAAGCGGTCCAGCAGCTCCGCACCGCTGATCGTCCGCAGCGCAAGCACCCAACGTTCGTTGAGCACACCGATGTCGTTGCGCACGTGCTCGAACAACGACACGTCCACATCGGACTCCGGGGTGTCCATACCCGCCAACATCGATTCGGTGCCGACCATGTGGGCCGTCACGTCGTGCACCGTCCAGCCGGGCAGCGACGTCGCCGCCTCCCAGTCGGAGTCGGACAGACCCGCCAACAATCCGTCGATCGTGCGCCACTGCGCGAACAGCGCATCGAGGACCGCGGATTTGTCGAGCTTCGTCACCGGACGCGAGGGGCTGCTCACCGCCCGACCGTACCGCTCGTCACGGACCGCCGTGGACAGAACCCACAGCGCTACGGTGTGTCAGCGGCCAGAGGTGCGGCGGCAATATCGGCGATCGCCGCGGGCAACCCGAACAAATACCCCTGAGCCAACGAGCAGCCGGCGAGAAACACCATCTCGGCCTGCTCGGCGGTCTCGATGCCCTCGGCGATCACTTCCAGGCCCAGCGGAGCGCACACCGCGATCACCGACCGGTACAGCGTGGCGGCCTGGCCGCGTTCAGGCCCGGCCAACAAGCTGCGGTCGAGCTTGACGATTTGAATGGGTAAGGCGTGCAGATAGGTCAGCGAGTTGTAGCCGGCACCGAAATCGTCCAGGGCCACGTTGACCCCAATAGCCTTGAGCCGCCGGATCTGTGCGGCCGCCTCGTCGACATCGACGATCGGCACGGTTTCGGTGATCTCCAGCGTCAGCCGGCTGGGCTCCATGTCGTAACGCGCCAGTGTCGCTGCCACCACGTCACGGAAACCGCCGTCGCGCAAGCGTGCCGCCCCGATGTTGACCTGCAGATCGAGACGCACGCCTGCCGATGAGACTTCCCGGCAACTCCGGTCCAGCACCATCGCGTCGAAGGCTTCGCCGAGTCCCGCGGCCTCGGCGGCGGCCACGAACGTCTCGGGCGGTATCTGCGTGCCGTCGGGCGCCGTCCACCTCGCCAACGCCTCGACGGCGATCGGAGTCTCCTCGGGCAGCCGGACGATGGGCTGATAGACCAGTCTGAACCCAGCCGGCGCACCGCCGTCGGCATGACGTAACGCGGTGGGGAAGTCCACCGCCCGGCCGGTCATCGACGGGTAGACGACGGCGATGTCTTTGCCCAGGCGCTTACCCTCATACATCGAGTGGTCGGCCTTGCGCAGCAGATCGTCCGGGGTCTGGCTGTCTTCGTCGGCTTCCAGCCGAACCAAGCCCATGCTCGCACGGATCCGCACACTGGAGCCGTGCACGGCGAACGGCTCTCGAAGCGCCGCCCGGACGCGGTCGGCAACGACTTCGGGTGCCGCCGCGTCGCTGTTGATCAGGATCGCGAACTCGTCCCCGCCGATGCGCGCCAGGGTGTCGGTATCCCGCACGCATCGACGGAGCCGTTCGCCTACGGCGCGCAGCAGTTCGTCACCGCCCGCGTGCCCGAACCGGTCGTTGACGTCTTTGAAGTCATCGAGGTCGACGAAGATCAACACGAAACCGCCTCTGGACGCGGCGGTTTCGAGCTGCTTGCCGAAGAACAACCGGTTCGGCAGCCCGGTCAACGCGTCGTGATGCACCTGGTGCGCGAGCCGGCGCTGAGCGTCGAACAGCCGCACCGTCAGCCTGTGCTGCGCGCGCATCGCGAAGGCCTGGCGCGTGGCGACGAGCACAACCATCACCACCGCTCCGACGACGAGCACCCCGTCGAGTTCTCGGCCGATCATCACGTGATAGCCGTAAAGTATTGCGATTCCGGCGAATCCGGCGTACGGCAGGATCAACTGCACCCAGTCCATCACCCGATCGTCGGCGTGCGCGCCGGCCTCCGACTGCGGGCTCGGTGCGGCGAGTGAGTAGATCACCAGCATCAGCCCGAGGATGAATGCGCCACCGCCCCACAGGTCACCGTTCTGCACGTCGACGGTTCGGAAGTAGGCCACCATCCGGTCCGCGGCCGCGAGCAACATGACACCGCCGCTCAGCAGGAGGCAGTTCGCGCGGTAGGGCCGGCCGGGCCGGTAGAGGCTGGCGAAAAACACGCCCGCCACCACCGTGCACAACTGCAGCAGCGAGTAGATCACCAGAATGGTGGGGTTGTCCGACCGGGGGAACGCCGCTGCGGCCAGTCCGCCATAGCCGGCCAGGTAGGACAGCAGCGAGAACGAGATCGCCGCCACGATCCCGTCCAGCACGAAGGCGACGAGCGAATAGTGATGCACCGGAACCTCGGGGGTGCCGGTGCGCCCGACACCGACGCGTCCGAGCACGATCACGGCCGCGACGATGAGCACCGCGGGGAGCAGATACGCCACGATCTCCCGCGCACCCGCCACGCGACCGGGGTCAGAGCCGCCCCCCGTCCACCACAGCAGCTCACCGACGAGCCAGCTCAGGCACGAAGCCGCGATGAGGACTCGCCACCATCGAGACGGGCCGTCGACCTTGCGGGCAACCACGAAGCCGCGGACAACGATCACGGCGCCCAGGACCGCCTGCACCGCGATCATTCCCGCCTCGGCGCGGTCGTATCCCCACGGGGCCAGCGCGTTCACCACGACCAGCAAAAGCAGGGCCACCAAGACGCCGTAGCGCCAACGATGACCCCTGACCGACACGCCTTCCCCGCCTTTCCGTTCGTCATGATGCCAAACGCAACGAAGCGCTCATGGCGGCTCGGCGCAAATTCTCGAGTTGATCAGCCGGCGGCGATCAGGCCATGCCCTTGGCGCGGCGCCCCAACTCGCGGGTGATCTCGCGCTGCGCGTCACGACGCGCCAGGTCCTGGCGCTTGTCGCGGGCCTCTTTACCGCGCGCCAGCGCGAGCTCCACCTTCACCTTCCCGTCGGTGAAGTACAGCGACAGCGGCACGAGCGTGAGGTTGCCGTCGCGGATGCGGCCGATCAGCTGGTCGATCTGCCTGCGGTGCAACAACAGTTTTCGGTTGCGCCGCGGCACGTGGTTGGTCCAGCTGCCGTGGTGATATTCGGGGATGTGCAGGTTGCGCAGCCACACCTCGCCGTCGTCGACGGTGGCGAAGGCGTCGGCCAGCGACGCCTGCCCGTCGCGCAGGCTCTTGACCTCCGTGCCGACCAGCTGGATACCCGCCTCGAACGTCTCCAGAATCGAATAGTTGTGGCGCGCTTTGCGATTGGTCGCGACGACCTTGTTGTTGCTGGACCGGGACGGGTCGGCTTTCTTGGCGCCCTGTTTTGGCATGGCTACCTTCGTATGTAAAGCCGCAGTGTGACGTAGGCCGTGATCCCCGACATCGCCAGCCCCAGGAAGAGCATCAGCGGGGCGCTGAAATACAGCACGTCGGCATAGTCGACCTTGGCGATCAGATTCGCTTGATAGAACTGGTTCAGCGCATTCTCCAAGAACAGCGCCCGCACCACTATCAGCCCGATGATCGCGATGACCACACCGATCAAGGCCGCAAGCATCGCCTCCACCAGGAACGGCAACTGCGTGTACCAGCGGCTGGCTCCGACCAGACGCATGATGCCGATCTCGGTGCGTCTGGTGTACGCCGCGACTTGGACCATGTTGGCTATCAACAGCACCGCGCCGACCGCCTGAACCAACGCCACCGCGAACGCGGCGTTGCTGATGCCGTCGAGGACCGCGAACAGCCGGTCGATCAGCTCCTTCTGGTTGAGCACGTTGAGCACACCGGGCTGGCCGACCATCGCCTCGTCGAATTCCTTGTGCTGCTCGGGGTCGTCGAGCTTGACGATGAACGACGCCGGGAACGCGTCGCGCCCCGCGACGTCCTTGTACTGCGGGAACTTGGTGATCGCGTCCTCGTAGGCCTCGTCGCGGTTGAGGAACCGCACCGAGCGCACGTCGTCGCGGTCCTCGATCTGCTGACGCAGCGCCTTGCACGGGTCGGCGTCGCACGAGGGGTCGTTGGCCGAGACGTCGTTGGTCAAGAAGACCTGGCTCTCGACGCGGTCCAGGTAGATGTTGCGGGACTGGTCGGCCAGCCGGACGACGAGCAGGCCGCCGCCGAACAGGCCGATCGAGATGGCGGTCGTCAGGATCATCGCCACGGTCATGGTGACGTTGCGACGAAATCCGGTGAGGACCTCGTTGATCAGGAAGCCGAAGCGCACTAGCGATCCATTCCGTAGACGCCGCGCTGTTCGTCACGAATCAGCCGGCCGAGTTCGAGTTCGACGACCCGCTGACGCATCGAGTCGACGATGTGGTGGTCGTGGGTGGCCATCAACACCGTGGTCCCGGTGCGGTTGATCCGCTCGAGCAGATCCATGATGTCCTTGCTGGTCTCCGGGTCCAGGTTGCCGGTGGGCTCGTCGGCGAGCAGCACCAGCGGCCGGTTGACGAACGCGCGGGCGATCGCGACGCGCTGCTGTTCGCCACCGGACAGTTCGGCGGGCAGCCGGTTGGCCTTACCCGACAAACCGACCATCTCCAGCACGTCGGGCACCACCCGGTTGATGGTCTCCGCGCGCTTTCCGATCACCTCGAGGGCGAATGCGACGTTTTCGAAGACGGTCTTCTGCTGCAGCAGCCGGAAGTCCTGGAACACGCAGCCGATCACCTGGCGCAGGCTGGGGATGTGGCGTCCGGGCAGCTTGTTGACGTGGAACTTCGACACCTGGATGTCGCCGTGGGTCGGCGTCTCCTCGGCCAGCAGCAACCGCATGAACGTCGACTTGCCCGAACCCGACGGCCCGATGAGGAAGACGAACTCACCCTTGTCGATCTTGACCGAGACGTTGTCGAGTGCGGGTCGCGCCGACGACTTGTACTGCTTGGTCACGTTGTTGAGGGTGATCATCACGGGTCGCCAGTGTAGCGGTGAAAGGGTGCCGCCCTAGCTGGGCGGAGTCGTCGCCGGTGGTGGCAGCAGTTGCGGCACCGGGGGCACCAGCGGCGTGTCGGTCGTCGGCGGCGCCCCCTCGGGGCCGATGGTCTGGGTGATCGGTTGCCGCGGACCCGGGCCGTCCGGGTCGGTCACCGTCGTGGTCGGCGTGGTCGGGGTCTCGGTCGGGCTGGTGGTGGTTGTCGTCGGCGGTGTCGTCGTCGTGGTCGTGGTGGTGGTCGTCGTCGGTTCGGTGGTCCGGCGCACGTTGGTGCGCGGCACCCAGGTGTAGTTCGGGTCCGGCACGAACCCGGGCGGAACCACCGCCGGCGCTGGGGGTGGCGGTTCGGGGGGCTTGGGCTCGAACGTCTGGTTCACCCAGAACAGCGCAACGAACGCCGCGATGAGTATCACCGTCGACATCCGCATCCGGCCGAAACGTGCCGTCAGCCAGTTCCTCACTTCTTCTGCTCCGCCGAGCCCTGTGTCTGGTGTTCGGCTCCGTCGGTTGTCGCCGGGTGGACGATGGCGCCCACCATCGGCGTGGCACCGTCGGTCGGCGACACGATCCCGGCGCGGCGCAGCGCGGCGATGACCAACACGCGGATGCGACGGCCGACCTCGAACTGCTTACCCGGCAGTGTGCGCGCGACCATCCGCAGATTCACCGTCTCGAGCCCGATGCTCTCGACCCCCATCAGCTGTGGCGCGTCGAGCATCAGTGCGCTGAGCTCGGGATCCTCGGTTGCGTTCTGCGCGACGGTGTGCAGGAGTTCGTTGACCTCGTTGAGGTCCGACCCCGTCGGCACCGGAATGTCGATGACGGCGCGCGCCCAATCCTTCGACAGGTTCAGCGATCGAACGATGTTGCCGTTGGGGATGGTGTACATCTCACCTTCGGCGGTGCGCAGTTTGGTCACCCGCAAGGTCACCTCTTCGACCGTCCCCAGCGACTCCTCGGGCGCACCGACCATGCTGAGCTGCACCAGATCACCGAAGCCGTACTGCCTTTCGGTGATGATGAAGAAACCGGCCAGCAGGTCCTGGACCACTTTCTGCGCACCGAAGCCCAGCGCGGCGCCCAACACCGCCGCGGGCGCGACCAGCGACCCGATCGGGATCGCGAGCGTGGCGGTGATCTGCACTGCCACGATGATGAACAACAGGGCGACCGTCACCCACGAGATCACCGACGCGACGGCCTGACGATGCTTGGTGCTCTCCGAACGAACCAGCTGATCGCTTTCCAGGTACTCGGCGTCGATGCGGCTCACGATCCGCTGCGCCGCCCAGTTGATGAACCGCGCAGCCAGCAGTCCGCCGATCAACAACAGCGCGATCGTCACACCGCGGTCGAGAATCCAGTTGCCGATGTTGCCCTGCCAGAAGCCCTCCCCCAGGGACAATGCGATCAAATCGTCATCCATCATCTTGACTCTTGCGCCAACGGATACCCGCCTCGAGGAATCCATCGAGGTCGCCGTCCAGCACCGCCGCCGGGTTGCCGACCTCGTACTCGGTGCGCAGATCCTTGACCATCTGGTAGGGGTGCAGCACGTACGAGCGCATCTGATTGCCCCACGAGCTGCCGCCGTCGCCCTTGAGGGCGTCCATCTCGGCGCGCTCCTCTAACCGCTTACGTTCCAACAACTTTGCCTGCAGAACCCGCATCGCCGAAACCTTGTTCTGCAACTGCGACTTCTCGTTCTGGCAGGTCACCACGATACCCGTCGGGATGTGGGTCAGCCGGACCGCCGAGTCGGTGGTGTTGACCGACTGGCCGCCGGGACCGCTGGACCGGTAGACGTCAACGCGCACATCGCTTTCCGGGATGTCGATGTGGTCGGTGGTCTCCACCACCGGCAGGACTTCGACGTCGGCGAACGATGTCTGCCTGCGGCTCTGGTTGTCGAACGGGCTGATCCGTACGAGGCGATGGGTGCCCTGCTCGACCGACAGGGTGCCGTAGGCGAACGGCGCGTGCACCGCGAACGTCGCGCTCTTGATCCCCGCCTCTTCGGCGTAGGAGATGTCGAACACCTCGACGGGATAGTCGTGCTGTTCGGCCCAGCGGATGTACATGCGCATCAACATCTCGGCCCAGTCCGCCGCGTCCACCCCGCCGGCGCCCGAGCGGATCGTGACGACGGCCTCGCGCTCGTCGTACTCGCCGGACAGCAGCGTGCGGACCTCCATCGCCTCGATGTCCTCGCGCAGCTTGCTCCGCTCGGCGTCGGCTTCTGCCAGTTCCTCCTCGCTGCCGTCCTCGGCGGCCAGCTCGTACATCACCGGCAGGTCGTCGAGGCGCTGCCGGAGTTCCTCGACGCGCCGCAGCTCGCCCTGGGTGTGCGACAGCTCGCTGGTGACCTTCTGCGCGCGCACCTGGTCGTCCCACAGGTTCGGGTCGGAGGCCTCGTGCTCGAGCTTCTCGATGCGACCGCGGAGGCCTTCGACGTCGAGCACCCGCTCCACCGTCGTGAGGGTGGAGTCGAGGGCAGCGAGGTCGGCTTGACGGTCAGGATCCACGGGAGTTCAGGTTACCCGTGAGCCGAGCCACGCCGGTTCTCGCGACTGGCGGCAACGAGGCCCGTCCGCGTTCTAGCATCGGATGCGTAACCAGCCGGCCCCGACGCGACAGCCCCTTGCGCGAGGCCGGGCAGCGACAAGGAAGCTTCGACAAAAGGTGTCCATGCGCCCCTACCACGTGGCGATCGTCGGCTCGGGACCTTCGGGTTACTTTGCCGCGGCGTCGTTACTCAAGTTCGCCGATTCCCAAGACGACGCCAGCCAGAAAAGAGACGTGCGCGTCGACATGCTCGAGATGTTGCCCACCCCCTGGGGGCTGGTGCGCTCGGGTGTGGCGCCCGACCATCCGAAGATCAAGTCGATCAGCGCCCAGTTCGAGAAGACGGCGCTGGATCCGCGATTCCGCTTCTTCGGCAACGTCGCGGTCGGCCAGCATGTGCAGCCAGCCGAGTTGGCCGAACACTACGACGCGGTGATCTACGCCGTCGGCGCACAATCGGATCGGGCGCTGGGGATTCCCGGTGAAGACCTGCCCGGCAGCGTCGCCGCCGTCGATTTCGTCGGCTGGTACAACGCCCACCCGCATTTCGAGGAGATCGCACCGGACATCTCCAGCGGTCGCGCCGTCGTGATCGGCAACGGCAACGTCGCTCTGGACGTGGCGCGGATCCTGGTCACCGATCCCGATGTACTGGGCGCGACGGACATCGCCGACCACGCGTTGAAATCGCTGCACGACCGCGGGGTGGAGGAGGTCCTCGTCGTCGGGAGGCGGGGGCCGTTGCAGGCACCGTTCACCACACTGGAGTTGCGCGAGCTCGGGCACCTCGAGGGGCTCGGTGACGTCGACGTCATCATCGACCCCGCCGACTTCGCCGACATCACCGAGGACGACCTCGAGGCGGCGGGCAAGACGGTGCGCAACAACATCAAGGTGTTGCGCGGCTATGCCGAACAGACGCCGAAGAATGCCAAGCGGCGCATCGTCTTTCGCTTCCGCACCTCCCCGATAGAGATCAAGGGAGACGGTCGCGTCGAATCGATCGTGCTGGGCCGCAACGAGCTGGTCGAGGAGAACGGCCGCATCGTCGCCAAGGACACCGGGGAACGCGAGGAAGTGCCGGCCCAGCTCGTGGTGCGCGCCGTCGGCTATCGCGGTGTGCCGACGCCCGGCCTGCCGTTCGACGAGCGCAGCGGCACGATCCCACACACCCACGGACGCGTCGAAGGCAGCCGCAACGAGTACGTCGTCGGCTGGATCAAGCGCGGGCCCACGGGCGTCATCGGCAGCAACAAGAGCGATTCGCAGGAGACCGTGGACACACTGATCGCCGACCTGGCCGGCGCGCAGTTGTCCGAGTTCGATGAGAACCATTCGCGGCGGTTGGCCGAATGGCTGGTCGAGCGGCAGCCGAAGGTCGTCACCGATGACCACTGGCGGCTGATCGACGAATACGAGCGGTCAGCGGGGGAACCGCACGGGCGACCGCGCGTGAAGCTGACCACCGTGGCCGAGATGCTGAGGATCGGGCACGGCTGAGCGTCGGCTCGTTTTGCCGCGGACGGTTGTGGTCGGCGCGGATTGACGACCCTGCGTGCAAAGTTCAGGAGTAGGGCGGCGGCGTCGGCGGCGGCGCGGCGCCCGGTGGCGGGGCCTGCGGCGCGAATCGCCAGTTGTCCGGGTTCTTCGGCGAGTAGACGACGGGAAACAGTTGGCCCATCGACGGCCAGTCGTCGACGTCGACCTCGAGCCGCTGGTACACGACATGCTCGTTGACCGTGGGCCCGTTGATGACGCCCGTGATCGTGACGTACTGCGGTCCGGTGACGTCGGTCGGGCGCGGGCTGACGCCGGTGACCAGCAGTTGACCCGACGGCCAGTCAGTCGGTGTACCGCGACGGCGCATCAGCATCGGTCGGGCCAGCAGCACCAGCGCACCGACCAGCAGCAGTATCACCGCGAATTCCCACATCCCGACATGGTAGGACGACAGGCATGGATACCGAGGCTGACGATCTGACACTGGCGCTGGCCCTTGCCGACGAAGCCGATGTTCGGACCATGGCCCGCTTCGGAGCGGTCGACCTTGTCGTCGAGACCAAACCCGATCTCACCCCCGCCACGGACGCCGACCTCGAGGTCGAATCGATGATCCGCGACCGACTCGACCGGGAACGACCCGACGACTCGGTGTTCGGCGAGGAGTTCGGCGGCACGAAGGAGTTCGTGGGCAGGCAGTGGGTCGTCGACCCGATCGACGGCACCAAGAACTTCGTCCGCGGCGTGCCGGTGTGGGCGACGCTGATCGCGCTGTTGCACGACGGCATACCGGTGCTCGGCGTCGTGAGCGCGCCCGCGCTGCACCGACGGTGGTGGGCGGTGACCGGACGGGGTGCGTACGCGCAAGTGTCCGGGCAGTCGGAGCGACGGCTGAGCGTGTCGAAGGTCGACGACCTCGGCTCGGCGAGCCTGGCGTTCTCCAGCCTCTCGGGGTGGGCCGACCGCGGCATCCGCGACCGGTTCATCGCGCTGACCGACGCGGTGTGGCGGGTGCGCGGTTACGGCGACTTCTACAACTACTGCCTGGTCGCAGAGGGCGCCGTCGACATCGCGATGGAGCCGGAAGTCTCGACGTGGGACCTGGCGCCGCTCGACGTCCTGGTGCGCGAGGCCGGCGGCCGATTCACCAACCTGTCAGGCGAGGCCGGACCGCACGGCGGCAGCGCGGTCGCCACGAACGGACTGCTGCACGACGCGGTGCTGCGTCGGTTGTCGCCGCCCGAGCTGTGAGTTCGACTACAACTTACTTGTGAGTCAGTTCGAATACCTTACTCTGGAGTCAGTTCGACGAGTTCGGACGTCACAAATCAAAGCGAGGCAGTCGAAATGAGTAAAGCCCTGCCGTCGAAAAACGGATCCAAGCCCAAGCGCAGCGACAAGGAAAGCGCGGTCGGCCTGAAGAAGCACAAGCGCTCCGCGACCGATCTCGGGCTGGCGCTGGTCACTCCCCTGGTCGGCCAGGAGTTCCTCGACCGCTACAACCTGCGCGACCCGCTCAACCGCGGATTGAAGTACGGCGTCAAGCAAGTCTTCTCGTTCGCCGGTGCGGCCAGCCGACAGTTCAAGCGGGTATCGGGCAGCCAGAGCGGACCGACGCGGCTGAAGAAGAGCGGTTCGGATTACTTCGACCTCACCCCCGACGACGAGCAGCAGATGATCGTCGAGACGGTCTGCGAGTTCGCCGAGGAGGTCATCCGTCCCGCCGCACGCGAGGCCGACGAGTCCGCCGACTACCCGGTCGACCTCGTCGCGAAGGCATCCGAACTCGGCATCACCGCGATCAACGTGCCCGAGGATTTCGAGGGCATCGCCGCGCACCGCGCAGCCGTCACCAATGTGTTGGTCGCCGAGGCACTGGCGTACGGCGACATGGGGCTGGCGCTGCCGATCCTGGCCCCTGCCGGGGTCGCGTCGGCGCTGACGCACTGGGGCAGCGCCGATCAGCAGGCCACCTATCTGAAAGAGTTTGCGGGCGAGAATGTTCCGCAGTCCTGCGTGGCGATCGCCGAACCGCGGGCACTGTTCGATCCCACCGCGTTGAAGACCACCGCGGTCCGGACTCCGAGCGGTTACCGCCTCGACGGGGTCAAGTCGCTTGTGCCCGCCGCCGCCAACGCCGAACTGTTCATCGTCGGGGCGCAACTCAACGGCAAGCCGGCGCTTTTCATCGTCGAATCGTCGTCGAAGGGCCTGACCATCACGCCCGACCCGGGGATGGGCATCCGCGGAGCGGCGATCGGGCAGGTCGAGCTCGACGGGGTCTCGGTGCCGCTGTCGGCACGCCTCGGCGAGGAGGAGGCGCCACCGATAGAGACAGACCGGATCTACTCGGAGGCACTCGCGCTGTCGCGGCTCGGCTGGGCGGCGCTGGCTGTTGGCACCGCCCACGCGGTACTCGACTACGTCGTCCCATATGTCAAGGAGCGGCACGCATTCGGCGAACCCATCGCACACCGTCAGGCCGTCGCGTTCATGTGCGCCAACATGGCGATCGAGTTCGACGGTCTGCGCTTGATCACGTGGCGCGGCGCGTCACGGGCCGACCAGGGCCTGCCGTTCGCCCGCGAGGCGGCGCTCGCCAAACGGTTGGGAACCGACAAGGGCATGCAGATCGGCCTGGACGGCGTGCAGCTGCTCGGCGGCCACGGCTACACCAAGGAACACCCCGTCGAGCGCTGGTACCGCGATCTGCGCGCCATCGGCGTCGCCGAGGGCGTCGTCGTCATCTGAGCGAAAGAGCAATCATGGCAATCAATCTGGAGCTGCCGCGCAAGCTCGAAGCGGTCATCGAGAAGGCTCATCAGGGGGCAGCGGAGATGTTGCGCCCGGTCTCGCGCAAGTGGGATCTGCGCGAGCACGAATACCCGGTGGAGCTGGACACCCTGGCCACCCTCTTCGAGGGCATCCAGGACGCGAAGGCTTTTGCGTTCGCAGGCGCCGAGGCGTTCGCGGGCGGTGACGAGCCCAGGGACGCGAACCACAACGGCGCCAACATGTCAGCGGTGCTTAACGTGATGGAGATCAGTTGGGGTGACGTGGCTTTGATGCTGTCGGTGCCGCGCCAGGGGCTCGGCAACGCGGCGATCTCCAGCGTGGCCACCCCCGAACAACTCGAGCGACTCGGCAAGGACGTGTGGGCCGCGATGGCGATCACCGAGCCCGGCTTCGGCTCGGATTCGGCGGCGGTGTCGACGACGGCCAGGCTTGACGGCGACGAGTACGTGATCAACGGCGAGAAGATCTTCGTCACGGCCGGCTCTCGGGCCACCCACATCGTGGTGTGGGCGACGCTGGACAAGTCGCTGGGCCGCGCGGCCATCAAGTCGTTCATCGTTCCGCGTGAGCATCCCGGTGTGACGGTCGAGCGACTCGAGGACAAGCTCGGCATCAAGGCCTCCGACACCGCGGTGATCCGGTTCGACAATGCCCGCATCCCCAAAGACAACCTGTTGGGCAGCCCGGAGATTCACGTGGAGAAGGGTTTTGCCGGGGTCATGGAGACCTTCGACAACACCCGGCCCGTCGTCGCCGCGATGGCCGTCGGCATCGCCCGCGCCGCCCTCGAGGAGGTACGCAAGATCCTCACCGAGGCCGGCATCGAGATCTCCTACGACAAACCCTCGCACGCGCAGAGCGCGCCCGCGGCGGAGTTCCTGCGAATGGAATCCGATTGGGAGGCGGCCTATCTGCTGATGGTCCGCTCGGCGTGGCAGGCCGACAACGACATTCCGAACTCCAAGGAAGCGTCGATGGGCAAGGCGAAGGCCGGTCGGGTGGCCAGCGACATCACCCTGAAGGCGGTCGAACTGGCCGGCACCGTCGGATACTCGGAGGTCACGCTGCTGGAGAAGTGGGCGCGCGACAGCAAGATCCTCGACATCTTCGAGGGCACCCAACAGATCCAGCTGCTGGTGGTGGCGCGCCGCCTGCTCGGCTTGTCCTCGGCCGAGCTCAAGTAACACCGGGCCGCGTTCGGTGCCGTTTGTGAATCTGACGACGAAAATCGCACGCAGGAAAGCGTCGCTGAGTGCACAATCGGCGGATCTAGAAGCCGTCGTGCACCACCCACCCGGGTGCGGCCGGTGACGCCGCCGCCGATGATCGTGCGCAAGGTGTGCGGCGCCTCGATCACCGTGACGTTCTTGGCGATGTGCGACCAAGGCGTTGACTGCGCTCATGTCGCCCCTTGTTCATCGGGGCCCAGGCGCGATCCGGGAACACAAGAGTCCCCGGACGCGTGTCGCGTCCGGGGACTCCTGACGTGCCTTACGAACCGAGATGCGAGATCAGGTCAGGCTTCATCTCCTGCAACTGCGCACCCCAGTACTCCCAGCTGTGCGTGCCGTACGGCGGGAAGTTGAACACGCCGTTCGTGCCGCCGGCAGCGATGTAGTTGTCGCGGAACGTGATGTTCGTGCGGATCGTCAGGCCCTCGAGGAACTCGGCGGGCAGGTTCGCGCCACCGAGCTCGTTGGGCGTGCCGTTACCGCAGTAGATCCAGATCCGGGTGCCGTTGGCGACGATCTGCGGGATCTGCACCATCGGGTCGTTGCGCTTCCACGCGCTGTTCGGGTCCTCGGTCCTGCCCCACATGTCGTTGGCGTCGAAACCGCCCGCGTCACCCATGGCCATGTTGATCAGGAACGGCCACTGGCCCTCGGACGGGTTGAGGAACGCCGACAGTGCTCCGGCGTAGATGAACTGGTCGGGGTGGAACACCGACAGGATCAGCGCGGAGTTGCCGGACATCGACAGGCCGACCGCGGCGTTGCCCGTGGTCGACACGCCCCTGTTGGCGGAGAGCCATTGCGGCAGCTCGCTGGTCAGGAACGTCTCCCACTTGTAGGTCTGGCAACCCGCCTTACCGCACGCGGGCGCATACCAGTCCGTGTAGAAGCTGGACTGACCGCCGACCGGCAGGACCAGCGAGAGCGGGGTTTCGAAGAACCACTCGAACGCCTGGGTCTCCAGGTCCCACCCGTTGTAGTCGTCGCGAGCACGCAGTCCGTCGAGCAGGTACACCGCCTTGGAGCCGGTGCCCTTCTGGAACTGCACCTTGATGTCGCGTCCCATCGACGGGGACGGCACCATCAGGTACTCGACCGGCAGGCCGGGCCGGGAGAACGCCCCAGCGGTGGCTGACTGGCCGGCCAGGCTCACGAATCCCGGTAGCAGGGCCGCCGCGATGGCCGCCACCGCGAAGCGCCGCGCCCATGGGCCGCGAATCTTGTCAATCAAGCTCATACTGCAAGTCCATCCATCTTCCGGTTTGCCACTTTGGAGGCCGTTCCGTCTGCGATCGAGCGATCGCCATCGACACCGCAGCAAGGTGTGCACTGCGCTGTCATGCCCGCTCGACTGAGCCCGGGGCCCGTCGAGCGGACCGAGAAAATTTCAGTTGTCGCGTGTGCAGTAAAA
This sequence comes from Mycolicibacterium novocastrense, assembly GCF_001499835.1. Classification (NCBI taxonomy): domain Bacteria; kingdom Bacillati; phylum Actinomycetota; class Actinomycetes; order Mycobacteriales; family Mycobacteriaceae; genus Mycobacterium; species Mycolicibacterium novocastrense. The sequence goes on along the minus strand of NZ_LQIH01000003.1, from coordinate 99,403 downwards.
CACGATGATCAGCGCAGGAGAAACCCAGGGCCGTGTCGCGCGCCGGATTTTCCAAGCAAATCACCATTGACGGGACCGTCGAAAAAGCCCTCGACCGGGCATCGGTGTGCTGATTGCGGCACCCGTAGGCTGCGGTCATGGCACCGGCCCGTACGCCGCGACTGTCGGTCGACGACTGGATTCAGGCCGGATACGAAATTCTCGCTGAGCAGGGCATCAAGGCGCTCAAGCTGGACGCCCTGTGCGAGCGTGTGGGCGCCACGAAGGGCAGCTTTTACTGGCACTTCTCCGATATGGCCGGTTATCGATCCGCGCTGGTTCGGGCGTGGGGTGAGGTGCGCGACGACGATCGGCGGCATTTCGCGGCGCTGAGCGACCTACCGCCCCGGGAGCGGCTCTCGCGGATGATGGGTGCGCTGGTGGACGCCCGGCACCGCACGCTGGAGCGGGCGATGCGGGAGTGGGCGCGCACCGACGAGGAGGTCGCCGCGGGGGTGCGGGCGTCGGACCGGCGGGTCCTCGAGGCCGTGCGCCAGGCGTTCATCGAGGACGGCTTCGATCCCGAGGAGGCCGATCTGCGTGCGAACGCCACCTTCGCAGCCGGGATCGGCTTCTTACATCTGTCGGGCGCGAAAGCCAGCTCGAAGGCCGCGGCGCGGCGGGAGCGGTTCCTCGACATCATGCTCGCGCGGTAGTTCGCGGCTTCTCGGCGCGGACGAGCGTCCGCTTGGGGTCGGAATCCGGCGGCGAGTCGGGTACAAACACGGTCGCTCGGCGTTCAACGGTCCGGCCGACGAGAGCTACCATACAAAAAAGTATGGTAGCGTTCGGACCATGACGGCCGCTCCGGCTCTCCCCCTTGTCGACGCCGATTTCGTCGGTCGGCTCGCCGAACGGGCACCGGAGGCCGAGCGGTTGCGCCGGTTGCCGGAGGCGACGGTCGATGAACTGACCGCGTCGGGCCTCACCGACCTGTTGGTGCCCGCGCGGTACGGCGGCATGCAGGCACCGCTGCCGGCGATCTTGGATCCGGTCCGGCGGATGGCACACGGCTGCCCGTCGAGCGCATGGACCATCGGCTTCTACGTCCTGCACAACTGGATCCTGGCGTTGTTCGACGAGCGGGCCCAGGAAGAGGCATTCGCGACGCGCCCGTTTCTCGCCCCCGCTCCCCTGGCTCCGACGGGTCGAGGGCTGCCCGTGGACGGCGGGATACGGCTGAGCGGCCGCTGGTCGTGGGCCACCGGGGTGATGCACGGGAACTGGATCATGGTCGGCGCGCTCTGCGGCCCCGACGACGCGATCTTCCCGGCGCTCGCGCTGCTGCCCATCGAGGACGTCGCGATCGAGGATGTGTGGCACACCGACGGTATGCGCGCCACCGGCTCCAATGATGTCGTGATCAGCGATGCGTTCGTCCCGGAACATCGCTTGGTCCGCGTCGTCGACATCTACACCGGTACCGCGCCCGGCGCGGCGCTACACGACGCCGACACCTACCGCTGGCCGATGGTGCCCGCCCTGGCGCTGTTGGCGGCGATGCCGGCGCTGGGCGGCGCCGAACGTGTCGCCGAGATCTACGCCGAGCGCCTGTCGGAACGGGTGCTGGCCTACGAGGGCGTCATGCAGAAGGACAAGCCGATCGCGCAGGCCCGCCTCGGAGAGGCCGAGGTGCGCCTGCGGGCGTTGCGCAGTCTGTTGGCCGACACCGTCGGCGAGATCGAGACCATCGTCGCCGCCGGCGATCCCGTGCCGAGACCGGTGCGCGGAGCGGCCCGGATGGCCGCGGCGCACATCGTCCACGAGTCGCGCCACGTGATCGGGCTGTTGCTCGAAGCGTCGGGCGCCAGCGCCCATTTCGTCGACAATCCGCTGCAACGGATCAAGCGCGACGTCGACGTCGTGGCCGGACATGTTGTCTTCGACTACGACACCAGTCGCGAACTCGCCGGAGCGCTGAGACTGGGTATGAAGGTGTCGCGAACCGCGATGGTGTGAAACGAAGGGGGAACCATGGCCGAAGACTTGCGCGATCAGGTCACCAAGATGTTTCAGAAGAACGTCATGAACCCGATGATGCGGCTCCTGCCGTTCCAGACATTGCTGGAGACGACGGGGCGCAAGAGCGGCCAACCCCGCCGCACTCCGCTGGGCGGGCGGCGCGTGGGCAACGAGTTCTGGTTCGTCTCCGAGTTCGGCGAGAACTCGCAGTACGTGAAGAACATCCAGGCCGACCCCGCGGTCCGTGTTCGATTGAACGGTAAGTGGCACAAGGGAACCGCGCACATCGTCGCCGACGACGACGCGCGCGAGCGGTTGCGCAAGCTGCCACAGTTCAACAGCTTCGGCGTGCGGACCTTCGGCACGAACCTGCTCACGATTCGGGTCGATCTCGAGGATTGACTCGCGTCGTAAGTAAAACTAAAGTCAGTTTTAGTTCTGGGTCGTGGTGTTCCGCGGCCCCCGCCGTCATCGTCGATGGAGCGAATCATGGAATCGTTTGTCCACCTGCGCAAAGGCCGTACCCCCAAGCGCTTGCACGCCGACCTCGACGGCCTCAAGGACGATGAACTCGGCCGCGGCGGATTCGTCGGCCGCACCGCCAACATCTATCGCCGCCACGACCCCACCGCCTACCGGGCGTCGGGACCGCTGCGGCCAGTCGACGTGATGACCAGCGAGCTCAAGCCCAGCGACGCCACCGATGCCGCGGGCACGCCGCTGCTGTTGTTCAGCAACCCGGACTGCCGGATCTCGCTGAGCCGGCGCAGCGAGGAGATGCCGTTCTACGTGCGGCACGTCGACGGGGACCTGCTGTCGTTCGTGCACCGGGGTTCTGGTCGGCTCGAGACGGAGTTCGGACCGCTGCGTTACCGGGAGGGCGACTGGGTCTACGTGCCGAAGGCGACAACGTGGCGTCAGATTCCCGACGACGAGACCACGCTGCTGATGATCGAGGCCACCGCCGAGTTCCGCGTGCCGCCGCCGGGGCCGCTCGGCAGGCACTTCCCGTTCGACCCGTCGCAGGTCACCGTGCCCGAACCGCAGCCCATCGACGATGACGGCAGAACCGAATACGAAGTCCGCCTGGTCCACGACGGCGGCCCGACATCGCTGTTCTATCAACATAATCCGATCGACGTCGAAGGATGGCGCGGCGACAACTTCCCGTTCACCTTCAACATCGCCGACTACAACGTCATCGCCAGCGAGAGCGTGCACCTGCCGCCGACCGTGCACCTGTTCATGCAGGCGACGGGTGTGGCGGTGATGAACTTCCTGCCCCGGCCCGCCGAGAGCGTCCCCGGTACCGAGCGTCCGCCGTGGTACCACCGCAACGTCGACTACGACGAGGTCTCCTTCTTCCACGGCGGCGACCTGTTCGGTATCCCGATGCCGCCTGGCTTGGTCAGCCACGCCCCCCAGGGGGTGCACCACGGCGCACCGGAGAAGGCCCGCGAGCGCGCGCGGCGCAAGTTCGACGAACAGGACCGCGTCGGTTGGTACGTCATCTCCGTGGACACCACCCGGCGGCTGACCCCGTCGGCCGAGGTGCTGGCCAACGATCTGGGGCAGCACGCGTGACGACGGCCGTGAAACACGAGTACGACCGTATTCCGTATCTCGTTGCCTACCAGAACACTTCGGGTGTGCGCGATGTGTACGGCGGGGTGGCCGAGCTGGTGGTGCTCGAGAGCCACCTGCTGCGGCCCAAGGACAAACCCTCCGATACCGTGCTGGTGTTCATGCACCCGATCGGCGGCGGTGCCTACCTGCCGATGATGAACGGGCTGGCCCGGGCAGGACACCACGTCATCTACTGCAACAGCCGATTCCGCGGCACCGACTCGGCGCTGTTGATGGAGAAGGTCGTCGAGGACCTCGGCGAATGCATCAAGGACGCCAAGAGCCGCTTGGGCTATTCGAAGGTGGTGCTGGCCGGGTGGAGCGGCGGCGGCTCGCTGTCGGTGTTCTACCAGCAGCAGGCCCAGCACCCCACGATCACCGCAAGCCCGTCGGGCGACGGGCCGGACCTGACCAAGCTCGGCCTCATTCCCGCCGACGGGTTGATGCTGCTGGCCGCCCACATCAGCCGCCACGGCACCCTGACCGAGTGGCTCGACGCGTCGATCCTCGACGAGGCCGATCCGACCAAGCGCGATCCGGAACTGGATCTGTACAACCCGGACAACCCCAACCAGCCGCCTTACTCACAGGAGTTCCTCGACCGCTACCGGAAAGCGCAGATCGACCGCAACCGGCGAATCACCAAGTGGGTCAAGGACAAACTCGCCGAACTCAAAGCCGCGGGCCGGCCGGATGACGAGTTCGCGTTCGTCGTGCACGGCACCATGGCCGACCCCCGCTGGCTGGACCCCGCCGTCGACCCCAACGAACGCACCCCGGGAACGTGTTACCTGGGTGACCCCCAGGTGGTGAACAACAGCCCGGTCGGACTCGCGCGGTTCTGCACACTGCGCAGCTGGCTGTCGCAATGGAGCTACGACGACGCCAACGGCGACGCGGTGGCGTGCGGTGCAGACATCGCGGTGCCGACCCTGGTGATCGGCAACCTCGCCGACGACGCATGCACACCGAGCCACACCCGCAGGCTCTACGAGGCGATCGGGCATCATGACAAGGAGATGCACGAGATCCCGGGCGCGAACCACTATTACGCGGGCGCCGACCAGCGCGACAAGCTGCGCGAAGCGGTCGGCGTCGTCACCGACTGGCTGCACAGGCACGGCTTCTCGCGATGAGCGTCACCGGTCCGCTGGACGGCATCCGCGTCATCGAGGTCGGCACGCTGATCTCGGGGCCGTTCGCCGGACGCCTGCTCGGCGACATGGGTGCCGAGGTGATCAAGATCGAGCCGCCGGGCGCCCCGGATCCCCTGCGCACGTGGGGTCAGGCCGAGCTCGAGGGCCACCACTTCTTCTGGACCGTGCACGCGCGCAACAAGAAGGCAGTCACGCTGAACCTGCGGACCGACGGTGGCCGCGCCCTGTTCCTCGACCTCGTCGAGCGCTCCGACATCATCGTCGAGAACTTCCGGCCGGGCACGCTGGAAAAGTGGAACCTGGGCTACGACGTGCTGCGCGAACGCAATCGCGGGATCATCCTCGTGCGCGTCTCCGGTTACGGGCAGACCGGGCCCGAGGCGCACAAGGCGGGCTATGCCTCGGTCGCCGAGGCCGCCAGCGGCCTGCGGCACATGAACGGCTTCCCCGGCGGCCCGCCGCCCCGACTGGCGCTGTCGCTGGGCGACAGCCTCGCGGGCATGTTCGCCGCACAGGGCGCGTTGGCCGCGCTGTATCGCCGCGCGGTGACCGGGGACGGTCAGGTCGTCGACGCGGCGCTCACCGAGGCCTGCCTGGCGGTCCAGGAATCCACCATCCCCGACTACGACGTCGGTGGCGTGGTGCGCGGTCCGTCGGGTACCCGGCTGGAGGGCATCGCCCCGTCGAACATCTACCGCAGCGCCGACGGCAGCTGGGTGGTGATCGCGGCCAACCAGGACACCGTCTTCCGTCGACTGTGTGACGCGATGGGCCGCCCCGAACTGGCCACCGACGACCGGTTCGCCAACCATGTGGCCCGCGGACGCAATCAGGACGAACTGGACAAGATCATCGGCGACTGGGCCGCAGAACGCCAACCCGCCGACATCATCGAAACCCTCAGTGCCGCAGGCGTAATCGCCGGACCGATCAACACCGTCGCCGAGGTCGTCGAGGATCCGCAGCTGCGGTCTCGCGGAATGCTGGTCGAGCACTGGGACGAGCGGGTCGGACGGTCCGTGCTGGGTCCCGGTGTCGTGCCGGTGCTCTCGGAGACGCCCGGGACCGTGCGCTACGCCGGGCCCGCCGAACCCGGCCAACACAACGACGAGATCTACTGCGGCCTGCTCGGCAAGAGTCCCGCCGAACTCGACGCGCTCAGGGCGGAGGGAGTGCTGTGAACGAACTACCCGAACACGTGCAGATACGGGACGTTTCGCTGCGTGACGGCCTGCAGATCGAGGACCCGATTCCGTTGTCGGCCAAGCTCGAATTGCTGGCCGCCGTCGCCGCCACCGGGGTACGCGAGATGGAGGCGACGGCGTTCGTCTCGCCGTCGAAGGTGCCCGCCCTGGCCGACGCCGCTGATCTCGCCGCGCATCTGCAGGAGTACCGCAATTCGCACGGCATCGAATTCTCCGCGCTGGTGGCCAGCCCGAACGGCGCCAAACGCGCAATCGCGGCGGGGTTGTCGTCGATCGAATACGTGGTGTCGGCCGCCGACGGCCACAGCCGCGCCAACGTGGGCCGCACGTCGGCAGAGTCGACAGCGTTGATTCCGGAGATCATCGCGATCGCTCACGACAGCGGGGCCAGCGTCGAGGTCATCGTGGCGACCACGTGGGACTGTCCGTTCGACGGGCCCACCCCGCATCAGCGGGTCGTCGACGTGATGACGACGGCGTTGTCGAGCGAGGTTGACCGGTTGGCGATCGCCGACACCATCGGCACCGCCACCCCGCGGCGGGTGACCGAGACGATCGAGGCGTTGCGCCCGATGGTCGGCGAGATCCCGCTCGGCGCACACTTTCACAACACCCGCGGCGCCGGGCTGGCCAGCGCCTATGCGGCGGTCACGGCGGGCATCACCCGGCTGGACGCGTCGGTGGGCGGGCTCGGCGGTTGCCCGTTCGCACCCGGCGCGAGCGGCAACATCGCCACCGAGGATCTGGTGTATCTGTTGCGCGACAGCGGAATCGGTGTCGACGTGGACCTGGACGCCGCGATCGAAGCGGCGGGTGTGGCGCAACGCCTGGTCGGACACGATCTCCCGAGTTCGCTGCTGCGCGCCGGCGACCGCATTCTGAACTGAGCACACGTGCCCACCGGACCGTCGGCAACACTGAGCGCCAAGGGCCGCCAGACCCGCGAGGCCATCGAGAAGGCCGCGCGGAAACTGTTCGCCGAACGGGGTTTTCACGGTACGACGCTCGGTGACATCACATCGGCGGCCGGTAAGTCCCCCGCTTCCTTCTACCGCTACTTCACCGACAAGGAAGACCTGTTGGCGGTGCTCGCGCAGTCGTTTCTGCGCGAGGTGGTGGCACCGTCCGGCGGGGCGCTCGACCTACCGGAATCACCGGAGGACGACGCGTTCTTCCGCAGCGTGGTCACCGGCTACTGGAACATGTTCAAACAGAACATCGGGATCATGATCGCGATGGCGCAACTGGCCGCGACCCAACCCCGGTTCGCCGCGGTGCAGAACGAGTTTCGCCGGCTGGGAATGGACGTCGTCGCCGCGTCGGTGCGCCGGGCACAGGAGCAGGGCTACGGCGCCGAACTCAATCCCGAGCACACCGCAGCGGCCATCGCGCTGCTGTTCGAGAACTTCACCACCGTCTTCGTCGGAACATCGGGCCTCGGCATCGAGCTGACCGACGAGGATGCGATCGCGACGCTGTCGAGGATCTGGAAGAAGACGCTGTACGGTTTCTGAACCCCGGAAAGGAAATCAACGTGGATTTCGCTCTGCCCGACCATCTGCCCCAACTCCTCGCCGACATGGACGCCTTCATCGAGGCCGAGATCAAGCCGCTGGAACGCGAGAACATCCAGTACTTCGACAAGCGTCGCGAACATGCCCGCACGGACTGGGACAACGACGGAATCCCCCGCCGGGAATGGGAGGATTTGCTCGACGAGATGCGCAGGCGCGCGGACGCGGCGGGCTGGCTGCGCTACGGGCTGCCGTCGCGGTTCGGTGGCCGCGACGGAAGCAACATCGACATGGCCGTCATCCGCGAACATCTCGCGCACAAAGGCCTTGGGCTGCACAACGACCTGCAGAACGAGTCGTCGATCGTCGGCAACTTCCCGCAGGTCATCATGATGGACCGGTTCGGCACCGACGCGCAGAAAGCCGAGTGGACCGAGGCGTTGATCACCGGGAAACGGTCGATGGCCTTCGGCCTCACCGAGCCCGCACACGGGTCGGACGCCACCTGGATGGAGACCACCGCGGTGCGCGACGGCGACGAGTGGGTCATCAACGGCGCCAAGAGGTTCAACACCGGAGTGCACCGCGCCACCCACGATCTGGTGTTTGCCCGCACTTCCGGAGAAGCCGGGCAGGCCCGCGGCATCACCGCGTTCCTGGTGCCCACCGATGCCCCCGGATTCACCGTGCCCTACTACTGGTGGTCGTTCAACATGCCGACCGACCACGGCGAGGTCGAGTTGAAGGACGTCCGGGTGCCCGAAGATGCGGTGCTCGGTGAGATCGACCGCGGCCTGGAGGTGGGCCAGACGTTCCTGCACGAGAACAGGATTCGGCAGGCGGCCAGCAGTCTTGGCGCCGCGCAGTACTGCATCGACCGCGCCGTGCAGTACGCGGGAGACCGCAAGGTCTTCGGCAAGCCGCTGGCGGTGAACCAGGCCGTGCAGTGGCCGCTGGTGGAGCTGCAGACCGAAGCGCAGATGGTGCGGCTGCTCGTGTATTACGCGGCAACGGAGTTGGACCGCAACCACCACATGGAGGTCTCGGACAAGGTGTCGATGGCCAACTACCGTGCCAACCGGCTGGTCTGTGATGCCGCCGACCGCGCGATGCAGGTGTTCGGCGGCGTCGGCTACAGCAGGCATGAACCGTTCGAACACATCTACCGCCATCACCGGCGGTACCGGATCACCGAGGGAGCCGAGGAGATTCAGATCCGGCGGGTGGCACAGCGGCTGTTCGGGTTCGGCAAGCGTTGAGCCGCGAACTCGCCGACGCTCTCACCGGCGTCCTCGCCCCGGTGCTCGGCGAGGGCGTCGCCGTCGAGAATCTGCACGCGCTGACCGGCGGGGCGAGCCGCACGACGTGGGCGTTCGACGCGGTCACCGACACGCGTCGCGCCCTGATTCTGCGCACGGGCCCGCCCGACGACGTCCACGCGAGCATGGAACTGGAAGCCGCCGTTCAGCAACGGGCGGCCGCCGCGGGGGCTCCGGTGCCCCACATCCTCACCGCCGACAACTCCCCTGCCGCACTGGGCAATCCGTATCTGATCTGTGACGCCATCGGCGGTGAGACGATCGTGCGCAGGATCTATCGCTCACTCGACGATCCCGGCCGCGAACGGTTGCTGGTGCAGTGCGCCCAGGCGCTTGCCGCCATCCACCGCGCCGACTATCAGGGCATCGACGTGCCGCCGTCGGACCAGCTGTCCGAATGGCGGGCTCGGCTCGACGAAATGGGCGATACCACAGCGACGTTCGAGTGGGCGTTCCGCTGGCTCGAAGGCAATCGCCCGCCTCCTTCGCAGCACGTGCTGGTGCACGGTGACTTCCGGATGGGCAACCTGATCGTCGACGACACCGGGCTGGCGGCGGTGCTGGACTGGGAGCTCGTGCACATCGGGGAGGTCTATGAGGATCTGGCCTGGTTCTGCATCCGGGCATGGCGTTTCGGCGCGCCGGAGGATCGCGGTGCCGGCGGTTTGGGCAGCGTCGAGGACTTCCTGGTCGCCTATGAATCCGCCGCGGGCGTGACGCTGGACCGGGAGGCGTTCCGGTGGTGGTTGACCGTGGCCACCCTGCGGTGGGGCGTCATCTGCAGGTATCAGGCCGAACGTCACCTGTCGGGGCAGACGGAGTCGGTGGAGCTGGCCGCGATCGGACGGCGCGTCAGCGAAACCGAGTGGGACGTGTTGGATCTGCTCGAAGGAGGGGGACCGCGATGAGCTGGCTGTACGGCCGACCGACGGCGGCTGAACTCGTCGCCGCCGTCGCCGGCTTCCTCGAGAAGGACGTCCGCAACGCCACCGGATCCGCCGATGCGGGCCAGGTCAACTTCCACGCCCGCGTCGCGGCCAATGTGTTGCGCATCGTCGAACGCGAACTACTCGACACGGCTTCCGGCGAGGTCACCGAAGCCCTGCGCGGAATCGGTTACCGCGACGAACCGGAACTGGCCGCGGCGATCCGCTCGGGCGAGCTCGACGACCGCGCCGCTGACGTGCTGCCGGTGCTGCGGACGATCGTGCGGCACCGCCTCGACGTCAACCACCCCGGCTACTGACGCGATTTGTGAGTGAAAACGATCGCTGAGCGAACGGAATCACGCACAAATCGCTCAGGAGGGGCGGCGGCGGATTCGGGCGAGCCACGCCGGTTCGTCGACCAGCGTTCCGGCCGGCAAGCCGATGGCGTCGGCCTGGGCGGGCTGAACGACGCCGCGGTAGGTGGTCTCCCCCAGCGACTCCAGCACCCAACCGTCGCCGAACGCGTCGCGGATGTCGGATTCGCTGACCTGCGGGCCGAATCCGCGGCCGCGGTCGGAGAGCGCGAGCACGTGGACCACGCCGCCCGGCCGGCACGCCGCGCGCAGACTGGCTACGTATCTGGCGCGGTCGGTCTCATCGAAGATGTGGAACAGCGCGCTGTCGACGATGGTGTCGTAGGTGGCCTTCCCGAGATCCATGGCATCGGCGACCTCGAACCGCGCGTCGACGCCCTTTGCCTCGGCGTTTCTGCGCGCATGATCGACCGCCGACGGCGCGTAGTCGACGCCGAGCACGTCGTAACCGAGTCCGGTGAGCAGGATCGTGTGCTCACCGGCGCCGCAGCCGACGTCGAGCACCGTGCCACGGATCAGGCCGGAGCGTTCCAGGTTGACGATCGCCGGCTGCGGCTCGCCGATCACCCATGGTGCGGTTCCGCTCTTGTAGGCGTCGTCGAATAGCGAGAGAGTAGGTGTCACATCCATGCCGCCAGTGTTCAACCTCAATCGGCGTTGAGGTCAAGGAGGATCACGTGACCGTTGCCCACGACACCGTCACCGACATGGCGGATCGCTTGTTCGCGGCGATCGAGTCCGGCGACCGCGACGCGATTTCGCGGCTGTGGCACGACGACATCGTGGTCTGGAAGGTGGCCGACCGCGACCGCGACAAGGACCGCGCCCTGCGAGTCCTCCACTGGTTCATCGACGCCACCTCACAACGCCGATACGAGGTCATCGATCGACAGCTGTTCGACGGGGGGTTGGTCCAGCAGCACATCCTGCACGCCACCGGACACAACGGTGGCGTCATCGCGATGCGCGTCGGCATCATCATCAAGCTGGGCGCTGACGGGCGGATCAGCCGGATCGACGAGTACTTCGATCCGGCGGAGATCGCTCCGTTGCTCGAGCCCGCGTAACGATCCGGCGGCGAAGCCGAACATTCAACCAGGAGACGACATGGTAAGTCTGAGCGAGCTTTTCAGCGATCCCGCCTCGACGGGGACATGGACGCTGGACCAGGCCCAGTCCACAATCACGGTGCGCAGCAAGTCGATGTGGGGCCTGGTGCCCGTCAAGGGCCGGTTCACCGAATTCAGCGGTGACGGCCAATTATCCGCGCCGCAAACGGTTTCCGGGCACGTCGAGATAAAGGCCGCGTCGCTGCGTACCGGCATCCGCAAGCGCGATGAACACCTGCACTCCGCCGATTTCTTTGGAGCAGAGAGCCATCCGGAGATCAGCGTGCTCATCACCGGGGCCGGCGCGATCGACGGCGACACCATCGACCTACGAGCCGAACTGACGATCAAGGGCACGACCCGACCCCTGACACTGCGGACCAAGGTCACACCGGTCGGTGACGGCGGGATGCGGCTGTCCACCCAGGCCACCATCAGCCGGCGGGACTTCGGAGTCGACGGAAACCTGGTGGGCATGATCGGCGACAAGTCCACGATCTCCGGCGACTTGGTGTTCCGGCACGCGCGCTAGCCGTACGATCACGGCATGGCCGACTCATCGCGCCCGTTGCGGGTCCTCGTCTACAGCGACAACCCCAGGACCCGCGAAGAGGTGCAACTCGCGCTCGGTAAGCGGGTGCATCCGGAGTTGCCGGAGCTGACCTACGTCGAGGTGGCGACGGGCCCGATGGTCATTCGCAAGATGGATGAGGGCGGGTTCGATCTGGTGATCCTCGATGGCGAGGCCACCCCCGTCGGCGGGATGGGAATCGCCAAGCAGCTCAAGGACGAGATCGCCGACTGCCCGCCGATCCTGGTGCTCACCGGCCGGCCCGATGACGCGTGGCTGGCCCGCTGGTCTCGTGCGGAAGCCGCGGTTCCCCACCCGATCGATCCGATCCGGCTCGGCGACGCCGTGGCATCGCTGATGCGCACCCTGGTGCAATAGCCGGAAAACACGTAAACACCTGTCGCACTTGCCTATTGGAGGCATGACGACATAGCCACGCGTTGCCAATAGCGATACTAACCAAAAGGTGTGGCGCGCATCCCAAAGGGCGCTAGGGTGTGGGTAAGCTCACATCGAACAGCCCACGAGGGAGCGTTTGCTCGGTATGGATTTGTACACGCCAATCCTGGTGCTTGGCGCTATTGCGGCTGCGTTCGCGGTCGGCTCGGTTGCCATTGCCCTGCTGGTCGGCCCGCGTCGCTACAACCGGGCCAAGCTCGAGGCCTACGAATGCGGCATCGAGCCGGTGCCGCACGGGGGTGCGTCCGGTCAGCCGACCGGCCAGCGGTTTCCGATCAAGTACTACCTGACCGCGATGTTGTTCATCATCTTCGACATCGAGATCGTCTTCCTGTACCCGTGGGCCGTCGCGTTCGACAATCTGGGGCTGTTTGCCCTGGTAGAGATGCTGCTGTTCATGGCCACGGTGTTCGTGGCCTACGCCTACGTGTGGCGACGGGGAGGTCTGGCATGGGACTAGAAGAGAAGCTGCCGGGCGGGATCCTACTGTCGACCGTCGAGAAAGTGGCGGGGTACATCCGCAAGGGCTCGCTGTGGCCTGCGACGTTCGGGTTGGCCTGCTGCGCGATCGAGATGATGGCCACGGCCGGCCCGCGATTCGACATCTCCCGGTTCGGCATGGAGCGGTTCTCGGCCACTCCCCGCCAGGCCGACCTGATGATCGTGGCGGGGCGGGTCAGCCAGAAGATGGCGCCGGTGCTGCGCCAGATCTACGACCAGATGGCCGAACCCAAGTGGGTTCTGGCGATGGGGGTGTGCGCATCCTCGGGCGGCATGTTCAACAACTACGCGATCGTCCAGGGGGTCGACCACGTCGTCCCGGTGGACATCTACCTGCCCGGTTGCCCACCGCGCCCGGAGATGCTGCTGCACGCGATCCTGAAGCTGCACGACAAGATTCAGGAGATGCCGCTCGGCGTTCACCGCGAAGAGGCGATCCGCGAGGCCGAGCAGGCCGCGCTGGCCGTCACCCCGACCATCGAGCTCAAAGGGCTGCTGCGATGACCAGCGGCCCGGGTGACGAGCAGTCGAAGATGAGCGCGACGAACGGCACCGGCACCGGCGCGGACGCACCGAAGATCATCGGCGTGCGCCGGGGAATGTTCGGGGCCAAGGGGACGGGCGACACCTCCGGCTACGGGCGCCTGGTGCGACCCGTCGCGCTGCCCGGCAGCTCGCCGCGTCCCTACGGCCGCTATTTCGACGAGGTCGTCGATCGCCTCGCCGAGGTGCTCGGCGAGGACGGTTATGCGGCATCCATCGAGCGCGTCGTGGTCTACCGCGACGAGCTGACCCTCGAGGTGCAGCGTGACCAGCTGCCCGTCGTTGCCCGCGCGCTACGCGACGATCCGCAGTTGCGTTTCGAGTTGTGTCTCGGGGTGAGTGGGGTGCACTACCCCGACAAAGTCGGGCGAGAACTGCACGCGGTGTATCCGCTGATGTCCATCACCCACAACCGGCGGATGCTGATCGAGGTCGCCGCACCGGACGCCGACCCGCACATCCCGTCGCTGTTCGAGGTCTATCCCACCACCGACTGGCACGAACGCGAGACCTACGACTTCTTCGGCATCATCTTCGACGGGCATCCCGCCCTGACCCGCATCGAGATGCCCGACGACTGGGTCGGGCACCCGCAGCGCAAGGACTACCCGTTGGGCGGCATCCCGGTGGAATACCACGGCGCCGAGATTCCTCCGCCCGATCAACGGAGGGCCTACAGCTGATGAGCATTTCGCACGTCCCGCCCACACCGGGCGGCGCTTCGTCCTCGGGCGCGTCGGACAACGAGACGGTAGTCGTTGTCGGCGGCCAGGATTGGGATCAAGTGGTCCAGGCCGCCAAGGACGCGGCCGCCGCACACGCGGGCGAACGCATCGTCGTGAACATGGGTCCACAGCACCCCTCCACCCACGGTGTGCTTCGGCTGATCCTCGAGATCGAGGGTGAGACGGTCATCTCCGCCCGCTGCGGAATCGGCTACCTGCACACCGGGATCGAGAAGAACCTCGAGTTCCGCAACTGGACCCAGGGCGTCACGTTCGTCACGCGGATGGACTATCTGTCTCCGTTCTTCAACGAGACGGCCTACTGCCTGGGTGTCGAGAAGCTACTGGGTGTCACCGACGCGATCCCCGAGCGCGCCAGCGTCATTCGCGTGATGATGATGGAACTGAACCGGATCTCCTCGCATCTTGTCGCGCTGGCGACCGGCGGGATGGAACTGGGCGCGATGAGCGCGATGTTCTACGGATTCCGTGAGCGCGAACAGATTCTGTCGGTCTTCGAGACGGTGACGGGCCTGCGGATGAACAGCGCCTACGTCCGCCCGGGCGGGGTGGCGATGGACCTGCCCGACGAAGCCATTCCGCAGATCCGTGACGTGCTCGAACTGATGCCCAAGCGGCTCAAGGACCTCGAGGACCTGCTCAACGAGAACTACATCTGGAAGGCCCGCACGGTCGGTGTCGGTTATCTCGATCTGACGGGGTGCATGGCGCTCGGGATCACCGGGCCCTGCCTGCGGTCCACCGGGCTGCCACACGACTTGCGCAAAGCCCAACCGTATTGCGGCTATGAGACATACGACTTCGACGTCATCACCGATGAGGGCTGCGACTCCTACGGCCGGTATCTGATCCGGGTCAAGGAGATGCACGAATCGCTGAAAATCGTCGAGCAGTGCTTGGATCGCCTTCGGCCCGGACCCGTGATGATCGAGGACAAGAAACTGGGTTGGCCGGCCGATCTGAAGGTCGGCCCGGACGGGCTCGGCAACTCCCCCGAGCACATCGCCAAGATCATGGGCCACTCCATGGAGGGGCTGATCCACCACTTCAAACTCGTCACGGAGGGAATCCGGGTGCCCGCCGGGCAGGTCTACGTCGCGATCGAGTCCCCCCGAGGCGAACTCGGCGTGCACATGGTCTCCGACGGCGGCACCCGCCCCTACCGGGTGCACTACCGGGACCCGTCGTTCAACAACCTGCAGGCCGTCGCCGCGATGTGTGAAGGCGGCATGGTCGCCGATCTGATCACCGCGGTGGCGTCGATCGACCCGGTGATGGGAGGCGTGGACCGATGAGCGCTTGCGCGAAGAGGCGAGGACACCGATGAGCGTATTCCTCGAGCTCGGTCAGCGACCCGAGGAACCCGGCCCGCCGATCAACGGGCCGGCGTCATATCCGGACGACGTCGTGGCGCGGCTCAGCGCCGACGCCGAGCGGATCATCTCGCGCTACCCGCAGTCGCGTTCGGCGCTGCTGCCGTTGCTGCACCTCGTGCAGTCCGAGGACGGATGCCTGACCCCCGCCGGAATCACGTTCTGCGCCAAGCAGTTGGGGTTGACCGACGCCGAGGTCACCGCGGTGGCGACGTTCTACTCGATGTACCGGCGGACCCCGACCGGCGAGTACCTCGTCGGGGTGTGCACCAACACGTTGTGCGCGGTGATGGGCGGCGACGCGATTCTCGAAGCGCTGCAGGAACATCTGGGTCTGCACGCCGGCGAGACGACGCCGGACGGACGCATCACCCTCGAACACGTCGAGTGCAACGCCGCGTGTGATTACGCGCCGGTCGTGATGGTCAACTGGGAGTTCTTCGACAACCAAACGACGTCTTCGGCGCGCGACCTCGTCGACGCGCTACGCGACGGCGACCCTCCCGAACCGACACGGGGAACGCCGCTGTGCACATTCCGTGAGACCGCGCGCACACTCGCGGGTCTGCCCGACCCGCGCTCGGGGGGCAACAAGGTCGGCGAGGCCACGCTGGCGGGACTGCGGGTGGCGCGCGAACGCGGTATGCACGCGCCCGACGCCGACGCCCCGGCCGCTTCCACCGAGACGCTCGACGACGAAACGGCGGGTATCGAGGCCACCAAGAACGCGTCCGCCCCTGGCCCGTCTGCAACCGTCCCGCCGAAGTCCAACACCGTCGAAACCGATCCAGACACAACGGATTCACGCGCATGACAGATCTGACACCCGTGTTCAGCCGGTTCTGGGACGAGCCCGAGCCATGGTCGATGGACACCTACCGTCGTCACGGCGGCTACCGCGCCCTCGAGAAGGCCCTGGCGATGGACCCCGACGAGGTCATCAACCTGGTGAAGGAGTCCGGTCTGCGGGGCCGCGGCGGCGCGGGCTTCCCCACCGGCACGAAGTGGTCGTTCATCCCGCAGAGCGACACCGGCGCCGGAGCCAAGCCGCACTACCTGGTGGTCAACGCCGACGAGTCGGAACCCGGTACGTGCAAAGACATTCCGCTGATGTTGACGACCCCGCACTTCCTCATCGAAGGGGCGATCATCGCGGCCTACGCGATCCGGGCGCATCACGCCTTCATCTACCTGCGCGGCGAAGTGGTGCCGGTGCTGCGCAGGCTGCACGCCGCGGTCGCCGAAGCGCACGAGGCCGGTTTCCTCGGCAACGACATCGGCGGGTCGGGCTTCGACCTGGAACTGATCGTGCACGCGGGGGCGGGCGCCTACATCTGCGGTGAGGAAACCGCGCTGCTGGACTCGCTCGAAGGCCGTCGCGGACAACCGAGGTTGCGGCCGCCGTTTCCCGCCGTCGCGGGGCTGTACGCCTGCCCGACGGTGGTCAACAACGTCGAGTCGATCGCCAGCGTCCCGCCCATCCTGCTCAACGGCATCGACTGGTTCCGGTCGATGGGCTCGGAGAAGTCACCGGGCTTCACGCTGTATTCGCTGTCGGGTCACGTCACCAACCCCGGACAGTACGAGGCCCCGCTGGGCATCACGCTGCGCGAGTTGCTGGACTACGCGGGTGGAGTCCGTGCCGGGCATCAGTTGAAGTTCTGGACACCAGGCGGGTCCTCCACTCCCCTGCTGACCGACGAACACCTCGACGTGCCACTGGATTACGAGGGGATGGCCGGTGTGGGCACCATGCTCGGCACCAAGGCGCTGCAGATTTTCGACGAGACCACGTGTGTGGTGCGCGCGGTGCGCCGCTGGACCGACTTCTACGCCCACGAGTCGTGCGGCAAGTGCACACCGTGCCGCGAGGGCACCTACTGGCTGGCGCAGATCTACGAACGTCTCGAGACGGGCGCGGGCACGGAGGCCGACATCGACAAGCTGCTCGACATCTCCGACAACATCTTCGGAAAGGCGTTCTGCGCGTTGGGTGACGGTGCGGCCGCCCCCATCATGTCGTCGATCAAGTTCTTCCGCGACGAGTACATCGCCCACCTCGACGGCGGGTGCCCGTTCGATCCGCACGCGTCCACGCTGATGGCGACGGAAGAGGTGGGCGTGTGATGGGGTGGCGAGCTAGGGGGGTGATCCGATGACGCAGACGGCCGACACCGGGGCGGACACCGGCGTGGAGATGGTCCAGTTGTCGATCGACGGCGTCGACGTCAGTGTTCCGAAGGGCACGTTGGTGATTCGGGCCGCCGAACTGATCGGCATCCAGATCCCGCGGTTCTGCGACCATCCGCTGCTCGACCCGGTCGGGGCCTGCCGACAGTGCCTGGTCGAGGTCGAGGGTCAGCGCAAGCCGATGGCGTCGTGCACGACGACCTGCACCCCGGACATGGTGGTGCGCACGCAGTACACCTCGGCGGAGGCGGACAAGGCGCAGCAGGGCATCATGGAGTTCCTGCTGATCAACCATCCGCTGGACTGCCCGGTGTGCGACAAGGGCGGCGAGTGCCCGCTGCAGAACCAGGCGATGTCCAACGGCCGCGCCGAAACTCGCTTCGAAGACGTCAAACGCACCTTCCCGAAGCCGATCAACATCTCCTCGCAAGTGCTGCTGGACCGCGAGCGCTGTGTGCTGTGCGCGCGCTGCACCCGGTTCTCCGAGCAGATCGCCGGCGATCCGTTCATCGATCTGCTCGAGCGCGGTGCGCTGCAACAGGTCGGCATCGCGACCGGTGAACCGTTCGAGTCGTATTTCTCGGGAAACACCGTTCAGATCTGCCCGGTCGGCGCGCTGACGGGGGCGGCCTACCGCTTCCGGGCCCGGCCGTTCGACCTGGTGTCGAGTCCGAGCGTATGCGAGCACTGCGCATCGGGATGCGCCCAGCGCACCGACCATCGGCGCGGAAAGGTCATGCGCCGCTTGGCCGGTGACGAACCTCAAGTCAACGAGGAGTGGAACTGCGACAAGGGTCGCTGGGCGTTCACCTACACCACGCAGGGCGACCGCATCACCACCCCGCTGATTCGCGACGAGGACGGCAAGTTGCGGCCCGCCTCATGGTCGGAGGCCCTCGTGGTGGCAGGCAACGGGCTGGCGGCCGCGGCCGGAAGCGCGGGCGTGCTGGTGGGCGGCCGGATGACCGTCGAGGACGCCTACGCCTATTCAAAGTTCGCCCGGATCGTGCTCAACACCAACGACATCGACTTCCGGGCCCGGTCGCACAGCGCCGAGGAGGCCGACTTCCTCGCCGCCCATGTCGCGGGGCAGCCGATGACGGTGACCTACGCCGATCTGGAGAATGCGCCGGCGGTCCTGCTGGCCGGGTTCGAGCCGGAAGAGGAATCACCGATCGTGTTCCTGCGGCTGCGCAAGGCGGTGCGCAAGAAGGGGTTGCAGGTCATCTCCGTCGCCCCCTTCGCCAGCCGCGCCCTGACCAAGCTGCGCGGCCGCCTGGTCACCGCGGCCCCGGGAGACGAGGCCGCGGCCCTCGACGAGCTGGCGGACGACCCGCAGCTGCTGCTGCCGGGTGCGATCATCATGGTCGGTGAACGCCTGGCCACATCGCCCGGAGCCCTCTCTGCGGCAAGCAGATTGGCCGAAGCGACGGGCGCCCGGCTGGCCTGGGTGCCGAGACGCGCAGGCGACCGAGGCGCGGCTGAGGCCGGTGCCTTGCCGAACCTGCTGCCCGGTGGCCGGCCGATCGCCGACAGCGCGGCCGTCGAGCAGACCGCGGCGGCCTGGCACGTCAGCGCGCTGCCCACCGTGCCGGGTCGCGACACCACCGCGATTCTGGAGGCGGCGCGCAGCGGCGAACTGGGCGCCCTGCTCATCGGCGGCGTCGAGGTCGACGACCTCCCTGATCCCGAAGCGGCACTGGCCGCGATCGAGTCCACGCCGTTCGTCGTCAGCCTCGAGCTGCGGGAGAGCGCGATCACCGCTGTCGCCGACGTCGTCTTCCCCATCGCGCCCGTGGTGGAGAAAGCCGGCTCGTTCCTGAACTGGGAAGGCCGACTTCGTCCCTTCGAGCCGTCGCTGAAGACCAACGCCATCCCCGATCTGCGGGTCTTGAACTTCCTGGCCGACGAAATCGGCGTCGCATTGAACCTGCCGACCGCGGCGGCCGCCGGGGAAGACATGTCGCGCTTGGGTATGTGGGCGGGTCGCCGACCCGAGGCGCCGAACGTTCCTGCGCCGAAGCGGACCCCGCCGGCCGAGGGACAAGCGGTGCTCGCGGGGTGGCGGATGCTGCTCGACGAGGGCCGCCTACAAGACGGCGAACCGCATCTGGCCGGCACCGCCCGGGCGCCGCTGGCGCGGCTCTCCGCCGCCACCGCGGCCGAAATCGGCGCTGCTGAAGGCGATCTGATCGCCGCGAGGACACCGCGCGGGACGATCACGCTGCCGTTGGCCATCACCGACATGGACGACCGCGTGATCTGGCTTCCCCTGAATTCGCCGGGTTCGGCGGTGCACCGAAATCTCGGGGTGTCCACCGGGGATGTCGTGTCGATCGGACGGGCCGAAGCGTGATCCATCCCGATCCCACCCTGTTCGGCCACGACCCGTGGTGGCTGATCCTGGCCAAGTCGCTCGCGATATTCGCGTTCCTGATGCTCTCGGTCCTGTCGGCGATCCTGATCGAGCGCAAGCTGCTGGGCCGCATGCAGATGCGGTTCGGGCCCAACCGCGTCGGCCCCAAGGGACTTCTGCAGTCGCTGGTGGACGGTGTCAAGCTGGCGCTCAAGGAGGGTCTGGTTCCCACCGGGGTCGACAAGTTCGTCTACCTTGCGGCACCGGTGATCTCCGCGGTGCCCGCCTTCATCGCGTTCGCCGTCATCCCGATGGGCGGCGAGGTTTCGATCTTCGGGCACCGCACCGCGTTGCAGCTGACGGACATGCCCGTCGCGGTGCTGTACATCCTGGCGGCAACCTCCATCGGTGTGTACGGGATCGTGCTGGCGGGATGGGCTTCGGGGTCGACCTATCCGCTGCTGGGCGGGATTCGGTCGAGCGCGCAGGTGATTTCGTATGAGATCGCGATGGCGCTGTCGTTCGTGGCGGTGTTCATCTACGCGGGCTCGATGTCGACCTCCGGCATCGTCGCCGCCCAGTACGGCACGTGGTTCATCTTCCTGCTGCTGCCGTCGTTCCTCGTCTACGTCATCTCGATGGTGGGCGAAACCAACCGCGCGCCTTTCGATCTGCCCGAGGCCGAGGGTGAGCTCGTCGGCGGGTTCCACACCGAGTACTCATCGATCAAGTTCGCGATGTTCATGCTCGCCGAGTACGTCAACATGACCACCGTCTCCGCGCTGGCCACCACGATGTTCCTGGGCGGCTGGCATGCACCGTGGCCCATCAACATGTGGGATGGCGCCAACACCGGCTGGTGGCCCCTGCTGTGGTTCGTGGCCAAGGTGTGGGGCTTCATGTTCCTGTTCTTCTGGCTGCGCGCCACACTGCCGCGCATGCGCTACGACCAGTTCATGGCGCTGGGATGGAAGGTGCTCATCCCGTTCTCGTTGGCGTGGATCATGATCGTCGCGACGGCGCGCGCGCTCCGCAACGAGGGTTTCAGCCAGGTGACGACGACGCTGGCCTCGCTCGGCGCCATCGCGACACTGCTGGTCGCCGTGGCGCTGTGGCGGGCGGTGCGCCGCCGAAACGTTCGCGCGATCCCGCGGCAGAAGCTGGATCCGGAGATCTTCCCCACCCCGCCCCTGCCGAGCAGCACGGGCCAGACCGCAACCAAGGAGCCAGCCGATGCCTAAGTTCCTCGACGCGCTGAAGGGTTTCGGGGTCACCTTCGGCACCATGTTCAAAAAGCCGATCACCGAGGAGTATCCGGAGAAGCCGGGGCCCGTCGCCAAGCGTTACCACGGCCGACACCAACTGAACCGCTACCCGGACGGCCTGGAGAAGTGCATCGGCTGCGAACTGTGCGCTTGGGCCTGCCCCGCCGACGCCATTTATGTCGAGGGCGCCGACAACACCGAGGACGAACGGTATTCCCCCGGTGAGCGATACGGGCGTGTCTACCAGATCAACTATCTGCGCTGCATCGGTTGCGGTCTGTGCATCGAGGCCTGCCCCACCCGGGCGTTGACGATGACCAACGAATACGAGATGGCCGACGACAACCGCGCCGACCTGATCTGGGGTAAGGACAAACTGTTGGCGCCCTTGCGGTCCGGCATGCTGCCGCCGCCGCATCCCATGGCGCCGGGCACCACCGATGACGACTACTACCTGGGCAACATCGGGCCCGTCGAGCACGAGACCCAGAAGGTCACCGGGGACGTGCGATGAGGCTCGACCTGCTCGCGGCGGTGGCTGCCGACAACCCCGGGCAGACCACGACCACCGAGGCCGTGCTGTTCTGGGTGTTGGGGATCGTGGCGGTACTCGGCGCGCTCGGGGTGATCGCCGCACCGAAAGCGGTGTACTCGGCGATGTTTCTGGCCACGACGATGATCGTGCTGGCCGTGTTCTACATCGCCCAGGGCGCACTGTTCCTCGGGGTCGTCCAGGTGGTGGTCTACACCGGCGCCGTCATGATGATCTTCCTGTTCGTGCTGATGCTCATCGGGGTCGACTCGTCGGACTCGCTGGTGGAAACGATTCGCGGACAACGGGTTGCGGCTGTCGTCGTCGGTGTCGGCTTCGGCCTGCTGCTCATCGCGGGCATCGGGAACGTCTCGGTGGGCGGTTTCACCGGCCTGGCCCAGGCAAATGCGGGCGGCAACGTCGAGGGGTTGGCGGCGCTGATCTTCGTGCGCTACCTATGGGCGTTCGAGTTGACCAGCGCGTTGCTGATCACCGCCGCGCTCGGCGCGATGGTGTTGGCGCACCGGGAACGCTTCGGACGCCGCAAAACCCAACGCGAACTCGCCGAGGAACGGTTCAAACCGGGCGGCTATCCGACGACGTTGCCCAATCCCGGTGTCTTCGCGCGCAACAACGCCGTCGACATCGCCGCCCGGCTCCCCGACGGTTCCGGGTCGGACCTGTCCGTCAGCCCCATCCTGCAGAAGCGGACCGTCACCGTGACAAACGGCAGAGGAGGCGGGGAGTGAACCCCGACAACTATCTCTATCTGTCGGCGCTGTTGTTCACGATCGGCGCGGCAGGGGTGCTGTTGCGCCGCAACGCGATCGTGGTGTTCATGTGCGTCGAGCTGATGTTGAACGCGGCCAACCTCGCGTTCGTCTCGTTCTCCCGCATGCACGGCCACCTCAACGGCCAAGTGGTGGCGTTCTTCACCATGGTGGTCGCCGCCTGCGAGGTGGTGGTCGGCCTGGCGATCATCATGAGCATCTTCCGTGCCCGCCAGTCGGCTTCGGTCGACGACGCAAGCCTTCTGAAGAACTAGAGGCGCGATGACGATTCCTGTCTGGTTGACCATCGCGCTGCCGCTGGCCAGCGCGGCGATCCTGCTCCTCGGGGGCCGACGGACCGACGCCTGGGGTCACCTGTTGGGCTGCGCGGCGGCCATCGCGTCGTTCGTCGTCGGGGTCGTGCTCTTCGTCGACATGCTGGGCCGCGACGCCGAACACCGCGCGATCCACGAGGCGTTGTTCTCCTGGGTTCCGGTCGGCGGGCTGCAGGTGGACTTCGGAATGCAACTCGACCAGCTTTCGATGTGCTTCGTGTTGCTGATCACCGGGGTCGGTTCGCTGATCCACATATACTCGATCGGCTACATGGCCGAAGACCCCGGGCGGCGGCGGTTTTTCGCGTACCTGAACCTGTTCCTGTCGGCGATGCTGCTGCTCGTGCTCGCCGACAACTACCTCGGCCTCTACGTCGGCTGGGAGGGTGTCGGTCTGGCGTCCTACCTGCTGATCGGTTTCTGGGCTCACAAACCGTCGGCCGCGACGGCGGCCAAGAAGGCGTTCGTCGTCAACCGCGTCGGCGACATGGGCCTGGCCATCGCGATGATGGTGATGTTCGCCTACATCGGGTCCATCTCCTATGCGGGCGTCTTCGCCGCCGCGCCGGCCGCCGGCGAGGGCGTGCTGACCGCGATCGGGCTCCTGTTGCTGCTGGCCGCCTGCGGTAAGTCGGCGCAGGTGCCGCTGCAGTCCTGGCTGGGCGACGCGATGGAGGGTCCGACACCGGTGTCGGCGTTGATCCACGCCGCCACCATGGTGACCGCCGGGGTGTACCTGATCGTGCGCTCCGGACCGGTGTTCGACCTCGCGCCCACCGCACAACTGGGCGTCGTCATCGTCGGCGCCGTCACGCTGTTGTTCGGCGCGATCATCGGCTGCGCGAAGGACGACATCAAGAAAGCGCTTGCGGCGTCGACGATGTCGCAGATCGGCTACATGGTGCTGGCGGCGGGGCTCGGCCCGGTCGGATACGCGTTCGCGATCATGCACCTGCTCACCCACGGATTCTTCAAAGCCGGCCTGTTCCTGGGGGCCGGTTCGGTGATGCACGCGATGGACGACGAAGTGAACATGCGGCGGTACGGCGGCCTGCGTAAAGCGCTGCCGATCACATTCGTCACCTTCGGTCTCGGCTACCTCGCGATCATCGGGGTGCCGCCGCTGGCCGGGTTCTTCTCCAAGGACGGGATCATCGAAGCCGCGCTCGGCGCCGGCGGCGTCAAAGGTCTGATCCTGGGCGGCGTGACGATCCTGGGCGCCGGTATCACCGCGTTCTACATGACCAGGGTGATGTTGATGACGTTCTTCGGCGAGAAGCGTTGGGCTCCACAGGCGCACCCGCACGAGGCTCCCGCGGTGATGACCTGGCCGATGATCCTTCTGGCCATCGGCTCTGTGGGCTCCGGGGCGGCGTTCGCGATCGGCGGCACACTGGAGCACTGGCTCGAACCGGTCGTCGGTACGCACGAGGTGCACCACGTCGCACCCGTCTGGGTGGTGACAACGGTGATCCTGGCCGTCGTCGCGGTCGGCATCCTCATCGCCTACCGCATGTACGGAACCAAGCCGGTGCCGGCGGAAGTCCCGCACGGTTCGGCGCTCACCGTCGCGGCGCGCAGGGATCTGTACGGCGACGCGTTCAACGAGGCGGCGCTGATGCGGCCCGGCCAACTGCTGACGCGCGGTCTGGTCGAGATCGACGAGGAGGCGGTCGACGGCGCGGCCAGCGGGTTGGCCGGACTGGTCAGCCGCATGTCGACGGGTCTGCGGCGGCTGCAGACGGGATACGCCCGCTCGTATGCCCTTTCGATGCTCTCCGGTGCGGTTCTGGTGGTCGCGGCGATCCTGGCGGTGCAACTCTGGTGAACAACTTCCCCTGGCTCACGGTGCTGTGGGCGACGCCGACCGTCGGCGCCGCGCTGACGATCCTTCTGCCTGCCGCCCAGCGGGTGCTGGCCAAGTGGTTCGCGTTGGCCGTCTCGATCGCGGTCCTGGCGATCACCGCCGTTGTGGCGGTCGGCTTCCAACCCGGTGGCGAGCGGTACCAGTTCGTCGAATCCCACCGGTGGATCCCGTCATTCGGCACCGGTTACATCCTCGGCGTCGACGGCATCGCGCTGGCGATCATCGTCCTCACCGCGGTTCTGGTGCCGCTGCTGATCATCGCGGGCTGGAATGACGCCGACGCCCAGACCGGCCTGCGCGGACGGTCGGTGCAGACCTACTTCGCACTGACGCTGGCCGTCGAGGGCATGGTCCTCATGTCGCTGATGTCGCTGGACATCCTGCTGTTCTACGTGTTCTTCGAAGCGATGCTGATCCCGATGTACTTCCTCATCGGCGGCTTCGGCGGAAAAAACCGCGGCAAGGCGGCGGTGAAGTTCCTGCTGTACAACCTGTTCGGCGGGCTGATCATGCTGGCCGCGGTGATCGGACTGTACGTGGTGACCGCCACGAGCGACGCTTTCGCCGCGGGCACGTTCGACTTCCGCGAGATCGTCAACGCGGTGTCCAGCGGCGAGTTCGCCGTCGACCCCGCCGTGATGAACCTGCTGTTCCTCGGATTCATGTTCGCGTTCGCCGTCAAGGCGCCGCTTTGGCCGTTCCACCGGTGGCTGCCCGATGCTGCCGTCGAGGCCACCCCGGCCAGTGCGGTGCTGATGATGGCGGTCATGGACAAGGTCGGAACCTTCGGGATGCTGCGGTACTGCCTGCAGTTGTTCCCCGACGCGTCAACGTATTTCCAGCCGCTGGTGGTCACGCTGGCGGTGATCGGCATCGTCTACGGCGCGATCCTGGCCATCGGCCAGACCGACGTGATGCGGTTGATCGCCTATACCTCGATCTCGCACTTCGGGTTCATCATCCTGGGCATCTTCGTGATGACCAGCCAGGGCCAGTCCGGCTCGACGCTGTACATGATCAACCACGGACTGTCGACGGCCGCCCTGTTCCTGATCGCCGGATTCCTGGTGTCGCGCAGGGGCACCCGGCTGATCCGGGCGTTCGGAGGCGTGCAGAAGGTGGCGCCGGTCATGGCGGGCACGTTCCTGGTCGCCGGGCTGGCAACGCTGTCACTGCCGGGTCTGGCGCCGTTCATCAGCGAATTCCTGGTACTCATCGGCACATTCACGCGTTACCCGGTGCTGGCGGTGTTCGCGGCCACCGCGCTGGTGCTGTCGGCGATCTACATCCTGTGGATGTACCAGCGAATGATGACCGGAGCCGTCACCGAGGGCAACGAGGGCGTGCGCGACCTGGTGCCGCGCGAACTCGTCGTCGTCGCACCGTTGATCGCGCTTCTGGTCGTGCTCGGGGTGTATCCGAAACCCGCACTCGATGTCATCAATCCCGCGGTCGACCACACCCTGACGACCATCGACCAACCTGATCCCGTACCCAGAGTCGCGGAAGGGCCGAGACCATGACCCTCACCCCGCCGACCGTCGAATACGGTCTGGTCTGCCCGATGCTGATCGTGTTCGGGGTCGCCATCGCAGGGCTCCTCGTGGAGGCTTTCCTGCCGCGGCAGCACCGGTACGCGAGCCAGCTGGTGCTCTGCTTCGGTGGCCTGGCGGCCGCTCTGGTCGCCGTGGTGGTGCTCGTACGCGACCTGCACGGCACCATCGGGCGGTCGGCCGTGATGGGTGCGGTCGTCATCGACACCCCCGCACTGTTCCTGCAGGGCACCATCTTGCTCGTCGGTGTGCTCGGCGTCCTGCTGATCGCCGAGCGGCAGGTCGGTGCCGAGGTCGCCGTCGGTGCCCGCCGAGGCCTGGACGGATTCACCCCGCAGGCGTCGGCCGTGCCCGGCAGCGTCGACGAACAACTGGCCACCAAGGCCGGGGTGATCCAGACCGAGGTCTTCCCGCTGACGATGTTCGCCATCGGTGGGATGCTGCTGTTCCCGGCATCCGACGACCTGCTGACCATGTTCATCGCGCTGGAGATCCTGTCGCTGCCGCTGTACCTGTTGTGCGGTCTGGCTCGCAGGCGTCGCCTGCTGTCCCAAGAGGCCGCGCTGAAATACTTTCTGCTGGGCGCATTCTCGTCGGCGTTCTTCCTCTACGGCGTGGCCATGCTGTACGGATACGCCGGGACGCTGGATCTGGTCGGTATCGCCGAGGCCATCGCCGCCGGGTCGGGTAAGACATCGCTGGCGCTGATCGGTACCGGGCTGGTGCTGGTGGGCGTGCTGTTCAAAGTCGGTGCCGTGCCGTTCCACAGCTGGGTTCCTGACGTGTATCAAGGTGCGCCGACCCCGGTCACGGCGTTCATGTCGGCGGCGACGAAGATCGCCGCCTTCGGCGCGCTGCTGCGCGTGTTCTATGTGGCCCTGCCCGAACTGCGCGACGACTGGCGCCCGGTGCTCTGGGCGATCGCGATCCTGACGATGGTCGTGGGCACCGTGGCGGCGGTGACCCAGGCCGACGTCAAGCGGATGTTGGCGTATTCGGCGGTGTCGCACACCGGTTTCATCCTCACCGGCGTGATCGCCGCGAATGAGGCGGGACTCTCCTCGACGCTGTTCTATCTGTTCGCGTACGGCTTCAGCAGCGTGGGTGCGTTCGCCGTGGTCGGCCTCGTGCGTGACGGGGCCGGCGAGGAGGACACCGCGATGGCCCGGTGGGCCGGGCTCGGGCGGCGTTACCCCATTGTGGGCGTGGTGTTTTCGCTGTTTCTCCTCGCATTCGCCGGAATCCCGCTGACCAGCGGCTTCGTGGCGAAGTTCGCGGTCTTCAAGGCCGCCGGCGAGGGCGGGGCAATGCCGTTGGTGGTGGTCGGCGTCCTCGCAAGCGCGATCGCCGCGTATTTCTATGTGCGGGTGATCGTGTTGATGTTCTTCACCGATCCGCCCGAGAACGCGCCGACGGTGGTGGTGCCGAGCGTGCTCAGCACCACGGTCGTGACGGTGACCGCGGCGGTGACGTTCGCACTGGGCGCGCTGCCGCAACCGCTTCTGGATCTGGCCAACAACGCCGACCAGTTCCTGCGTTAGTCGCGGGGCAGCAGGCCCACCTGACGGTAGGCGGCTTCGAGGTAGCCACGCATCTGCCGGCTGGTCGGCGGATTGGGTTGCAACACTCGGTACGTCACAGCACCGGCCAGCATGTCGACGAGCACGTCGAGGTCGGCGCCCTCGTCCACCGCGCCCTCGCGCTGCGCACGCTCGAGCATGGCGAACGCCAGGTCGCGGCGGGGCTGGATGTAGCGATCCCAGTACATGCGCATCAGCTCCGGATGCGTGACGGCAGACCCGTAGATCTGCGCGATCAATGCGCGGAAGCGGGGATCGGTCGCCGTGCGAGCAGCTCCGGCTATGTTGTGCCGCACCAGATCATGGGTGTCGCTGGTGGCGATCTCCTCGCGGGTGGGCCACCGTATGTCGGTGCTCACGTGGGCCTCGATTGCATCCGCGACGAGCTGCTCCTTTCCCGGCCACCGGCGGTAGATCGTAGGCTTGCCGACGCCGGCTCTCTTGGCCACCTGCTCGATGCTCATACCGACGATCCCGCGTTCGATGAACACGTCGAGCGCCGCCTGCAAGATGGCAGTGTCGAGGTCCTTGCTGCGTGGCCGGCCTCGACTCGGTGCGGTCATCGCACGCTGCCGGTGGTCAGCGCACGACTCAACCACCGGCGCAACGCTTCCGGCTGTCGTCCGCGCCAGGCGAGGTGGCCGTCCGGGCGCACCAGCATCGCATCGCCATCGATGCGCCCATCGATGAGGGCGATCCGGCCGTCGCCGAGATGCTCGGCCGCGATTGTCGCCAGTTCGTCCGCGCCGAGAAGTCCCCACCGCCCGCGCAGTTCATGGCCCGACAACCCGGGCACCCGATCCCCCGGACGCAGCCCCGACAACCGCAACGATCGATCCGCCAGCGGACCCCGGCGGTACGACACCCACAACTGCGATGTCCGGTAGGTCACCCACCGCTGCACCGCGGGCAGGTTCATCACCGGGACGACGACGCGGTCGCGTACGAAGCGACCGATTCTGCTCTGCGCCACATTGACTTTGGTGACTGCGCTCGTGTTGCGCAGGACCTCGGTGGCCAGCGGTCGTCGTTCAGCCTCGTATGTGTCGAGCAGTCTCTCGTCGGCGATGCCTGCTGTGACCAGTGCCAGCTTCCAGGCCAGGTTCTCGGCGTCCCCGAGGCCGGTCAGCATTCCCTGCCCGCCGAACGGCGCGTGGGTGTGCGCCGCATCGCCTGCGATAAGCACCCGGCCACGCCGGTATGTCGTCGCCAATCGGCGGTGCACGCTGAACAACGACAGCCACTCCGCGTGCTCGATCGGTGCCGAACGGCCCGTTCGCTGCGGAATGATCCGATTCAATCGCGCGAGAATCTCTTCGTCCGTGGGCTTTTGTGGCCCCGAATGCGGATCGTAGGCGATGATGCGCCACAGACCGTCGGGCATCGGCATCGCCCCGAGCATGCCGTCCTGATGTAGCCAGCCGGTTGTGCCGGAGCGGTCGAGATCCCAGTCGATGCGGAGGTCGGCGAGCAGGAAGCGCTCGGTGAGCCGAACCCCGGGGAAGTCGATGCCTGTGGCGCGGCGGGTGGCGCTACCGGCCCCGTCGCAACCGATCAGCCAGCCGGCGGTGAGGTCGTCCCCACCGGCGAGGACGGCGCTGACCGTCCCGCCGTCCTGGTGGACATCGGTAAGTTTCGCGCCCCAACTGATCTCACCACCGAGTTCGGTGAGCCGGTCTCGAAGTGCCCCCTCGACCGCCGCTTGGGAGATCACCATCGGCGGCGCGGCGGTGTCCATACCGGGGTCGCCGAAGCGGATGCGCATGATCGGCTTGCCGCCCAGGTAGGTCAGGATGCTCATCGCCCGCACCGATCGGTCGGGAAGGTCACCGAGCGCACCGAGACGGTCGAGCACCTCGGAGCCGCGGGCATGCAGAAAATTGGCGCGCGACGTGGTGGCCGGCGCGGCCGCCGCGTCGATGACCCGGACGGGGATACCCTGCATCAACAGGCCGCAGGCGGCCGCCAAACCCGTCGGCCCCGCCCCAACCACGAGAACGTCGGTATTCATCGCCACCTCTTTCCGTTACGGCACCGTTTCGTAAATACTGTAGGCGGTAAGCCGGCCACAGGCTAGATTCAGTTGTCATGACCGAACCGCTGGTGCTCGTCGACGACCGTGGTCCCGTGCGGGTGCTCACCCTCAACCGGCCCGAGGCGCGAAACGCCTTGAGTCGCGGACTGATCAAGGCCACCTACAGCGCGCTCACCGCGGCCGACGCCGACGAGTCCGTCAACGCCGTCGTGCTGACCGGAACAGACCCCGCGTTCTGCGCGGGGGTCGACCTCAAGGAGGCGCAACGCGACGGACTGAGCTATTTCGAGGAGTTCCGGTCGCAGAGTTGCATCGCCGCGACGGGCAACATGCGCACCCCGATCGTCGGCGCCATCAACGGCGCGACCTTCACTGGTGGGCTGGAGATGGCGCTCGGCTGCGATTTCCTGATTGCCTCCGAACGTGCCGTGTTCGCCGACACGCACGCCCGGGTCGGCATCCTGCCGGGAGGCGGTATGACCGCCCGCCTCCCACAGGTGGTCGGGCTGGCCATGGCCCGGCGGCTGTCGATGACCGGTGAGGTCGTCGACGCGGCGCGCGCCGAGCGCATTGGCCTGGTCACCGAGGTCGTCGCCCACGACCGGCTGGTCGAGCGCGCCGTCGAGCTGGCCGCGCAGATCGCCGAGGTGCCTGCGTCGGTCATGCTCGGCCTGAAGGAGATCTACACGACGGGCGCGGCCGCGGTGATCGATCCCGCGCTGGCCGCCGAGGAGAAGATCGCGTTCGCCCAACACCGCGATTTCGCCGGCCTCGACGACCGGTTCCAGGCGGTCTCGGCGCGCAACAAGCGCCAGATCGACAGCTGACGGGCCGGCCTCCCCCTATGCCGCGACGGTGCGCGTCTGCTGACGACACGCGGGCGTTCTGCGGCGGTGTGCGCACGCTCGCGGGCGTCGACCGTGCGCAAAGTGTCGACTTTTCGCGGCGTGTCGTGTGCAGACACGCACGCTGGCGCAGCAAGGGATAGCGCTGGCGGACGAAAGGGCTAGCGCTGGCGGACGAAAGTGCTAGCGCTGGCGCAGCAGAATGAATTCGACTGTGCGACTTCCGCCGAACTCGGGCCGCGGGGTCGTCGTCATCTCCACCTGCTTGCGCGCATGCACCGTGATGGGGGTGTGCGGATCGAGCACCGACAGATAAACCCGGTGCTCGGCCAGTGACGTGACCGCGCGCTCGAAGCTGCCGTCGTCGATCACCTCGACGTGTGTTGCCTCCGGCCCGTTCTGAAACAGCCAGCGCGGCGGATGGGGCAGGCTGTCGTAGGCCTCGACGACGGCCGCGGCGAACTCCATGTGGTCGCGCTGGTTGGGTGCGCCGGGCGACCATTCGCGGCCGCCGTAGATGCTAATCACCACATCGGGCTCCAGTTCGCTGATCGTCTCGACGATCCTGGCCCGCAGTTCCGGGCTGTTGCGGATCTCGCCGTCCGGAAACTCCCAGAACCGCACGCCGGCCACGCCGACGACGGCGGCCGACCGCAACTGCTCGTGCTCCCGCAGCGGGCCGGCCTGTTCGAGCGCCATACCCGCGATGCCGGCTTCACCCCGACTGGCCAGCGCGTAATGGACCCTCCTGCCCTGAGACGTCCATTTCGCCACCGCCGCGGCGCACCCGTATTCGGGGTCGTCGGGATGCGGCACCAATACGAGCGCTGAACGCCAGTCGGAGGGGAACGTGTCAAACACGCCCTCTATGCCACCACACCGTGCACCACGATGGCGGTGGTCTGCTCAACCCAGTCGTCCCCGAGCGGCTCGCCCGGCGACAGCAGCATCCGCAGCAGGGTGGCACCGCCGATCACCTCCACCAGCCGGTCCGGGTCGACATCGGGATAGACCTCGCCCCGCCGAACCGCGTCGGCCACCCGGTTGCGCACCGCCGCGAACACACCGGTGAACCGGTCCATGACGCGGACGTTGAGCTCGTCGTCGGCGACCATGTCGGCGATCAGACCGGGCAACGCCGCCCGCACGACTGCAGAGGCGAACACGTCTCGGCTGGCGGTGAGCATGGCGCGGATATCGGCGGCGATATCCCCCGGTGGGGTGGCGATAGCGGTCGGGGCGGCGGGGAACGCCGCCTCGTGGACCAGTTCGGCCTTACTCGACCACCGGCGGTAGAGCGCGGTCTTGGTGGTGCCCGCTCGCTCGGCCACCGCGGCGATCGTCAGATTCGAATATCCGATCTCTGCAAGGAGATCCGCCGTCGCGCGCAATATGGCAGCGTCGATGCGTGGATCCCGGGGCCGCCCGGCGCCCGGGGTCTTGTCAACCGATGACGCGTCTGGTTTCATAACGCTACCCACCGTATCGTAATTATCGGCGAAAGAAGAGACTGTGGCCAACGAACCGGCTGTCGAAGACGTCAGCCGCCTCGAACATTCAAGTCGCGACCTGTCCACCCTCCCCGGTGTCATGTCTCGGTGGCTGTCGACCGTCCTGCCGGGCGCGGCGGCGCCGGAGATCACCGTGGAAAGTGGCGTCGACGCCAACGGGATGTCCTCGGAGACGATCATTCTGACGGGACGATGGTCCGCCGACGGGCAGCCGCAGGCCCAGAAGTGGGTGGCCCGGGTGGCGCCCACCACCGAGGACGTTCCGGTCTTCTCGTCCTACCGCATGGACCACCAGTTCGACGTGATCCGGTTGGTGCAGGAGAAGACCGACGTGCCGGTGCCGCAGGTGCGGTGGCTGGAGAACAGCGGCGACGTGCTCGGTACGCCGTTCTTCCTGATGGACTACGTCGAAGGCCGGGTGCCGCCCGATGTCATGCCGTACACGTTCGGCGGGAACTGGTTCGCCGACTCCCCCGCCGAACAGCGGCGCGAACTGCAGGATGCCACCGTCGGCGTGATCGCCAAGCTGCATTCGATTCCCGAACCCGAGAAGGTGTTCGGATTTCTCGACGACGGATCCGATCGCAATGCGTTGCGGCGCAACCTCAATTGGCTACAGGACTGGTATCAGTTCGCCGTCCCCGACATCGGGCGGTCGTCGCTGGTCGAACGTGCACTCGACTGGCTGGAGGCCAACTGGCCCGCCGACGCCGCGGGCAATGACCCCGTCCTGATCTGGGGGGACTCACGCGTCGGCAACGTGCTGTACTCCGGCTACCAGCCGGTGGCCGTGTTGGATTGGGAGATGGCCACACTCGGGCCGCGCGAGATGGATGCGGCGTGGATGATCTTCGCGCACAATGTCTTCCAGGAGTTGGCCGGCCTCGCGGGATTGCCGGGGCTGCCCGACTTCATGCGCGAGGAGGACGTCAAGACCACCTATGCGGCGCTGACCGGGGTCGAACTCGGTGACCTGCACTGGTTCTACGTCTATTCCGGCGTGATCTGGGCGTGTGTGTTCATGCGCACCAGCGCGCGGCGGGTGCGCTTCGGTGAGATCGAACAGCCCGAGGACGTCGAATCGCTGTTCTATCACGGTGCACTGCTGAAACGACTCATTGGAGATGACTCCTGATGCTCGGTCCCACAGATGAATTCCCGATTCACCAGATCCCCCAACCGACCGCGTGGCCGGGATCGTCCGACCGCAACTTCTACGACCGGTCCTACTTCAACGCCCACGACCGCACCGGCGACATCTTCGTGATCACCGGGATCGGCTACTACCCGAACCTGGGCGTGAAGGACGCGTTCGTGTTGGTCAGGAGGGGCGACACCCAGACCGCGGTGCATCTGTCCGACGGCATCGACTCCGACCGGCTCAACCAGCACGTGCTCGGCTACCGCGTCGAGGTCACCGAACCGCTGCACAAGCTGCGCATCGTGCTCGAGGAGACCGAGGGCATCGCCGTCGACCTGACCTGGAACGGCCTGTTCGACCCCATCCAGGAGCAGCGCCACGTACTACGCACCGGCACCCGAATCACGCTGGACGCCCAGCGGTTTGCGCAGGTCGGGTCCTGGAGCGGCACGATCGCGATCGACGGTGAAGAGATCACGGTGGACCCGGACGTGTGGATCGGCAGCCGCGACCGGTCGTGGGGCATTCGCCCGATCGGCGAGGCCGAGCCCGCCGGCCGACCCGCCGATCCCCCGTTCGAGGGCATGTGGTGGCTGTACGTGCCGATGGCGTTCGACGACTTCGGGATCTGCCTGATCATCCAGGAGGATCCGACCGGGTTCCGCAGCCTCAACGACTGCACCCGGATCTGGCGCGACGGCCGCGTCGAACAACTGGGCTGGCCGCGCGTGAAGATCCACTACACCTCGGGCACCCGAATTCCCTACGGCGCCACCATCGAAGCCACCACCCCGGACGGCTCACCGGTGGTGTTCGAGGTCGAGTCGAAGCTGGGCGTGCCGATCCACATCGGCGGCGGATACGGCGGCGACTCGGACTGGCTGCACGGCGTGTGGAAGGGCGACAAGTTCAGCGAACGCCTCAGTTACGACATGACCGATCCTGCGGTCAACGGCCGCGCCATGTTCGGTGTCATCGACCACGTCGGCCGCGCCGAATGCAAGGAAGGCGGCAAGACCAGCGAGGGTTGGGGCCTGTTCGAACACGGTGCGCTCGGCCGCCATGACCCGTCGGGCTTCAAGGACTGGTTGACCGTCGCCGATTGAGGCGGCTGAGCGGATTACGCGCCGTCAGGCGGTCACCCGCACCGGTGCCCGCCCGAACACCATCGACTCCTCGATCCGGTCGAGGCGGTGGTCGATCGCGTCGAGCACATAGTTGTGCCGGACGTTCCACGGCCGGTGCGTGCCCGACTTCGGCAGCACATGCCCCGCGCGTTGTACGTAGCCGGCGTTGATGTTCCACGCCGGCTTCTCCGCCATCGGCTTGTCCCCGAGGTGCGGATATGCGTGCGTATAGCCGTGAGAGTCCATGTAGGAGATCAGCTTTGCGAACGCCCGAGCGGTCAGATCGGCGCGCAACGTCCACGACGCGTTGATGTAGCCGACGCACCAGGCGAGGTTGGGCACGTCCTCGAGCATGTGCTCCTTGTAGACGAACCGGTCCTGCGGTTTGACCTCCTCGCCGTCGATGCTGATCAAAACCCCGCCCAGTGCCTGCAATTGGATGCCCGTCGCGGTGATGATCACGTCGGCGTCGATGCGCTGACCGGACTGCAGCACCACACCGGACGCATCGATGTGGTCGATCCGGTCGGTCACCACGTCGAGGCGGCCCGTGTTGATCGCGTCGTAGAAGTCGTTGTCGAGCATCGCGCACAACCGTTGGTCCCACGGGTCGTAACGCGGCTTGAAGTGCACGTCGACCGGATAGCCCTTGGGCAGATTGCGTTTGGCGTAATTGCGGATGTAGCGCCTGCTGAGTTTGGGCGCCGCCTTGGCGAACGCGTAGATGAACACCGTGAAGATGGTGTTGTAGATGCGTGCACCCCAGTAACCGGCCCGGCCGGGCAGCACCTTGCGCAGCGCCTGCACGATGGGATTGATCCGCGGCCCCGACAGCATGTACGTGGGCGAGCGCTGCAGCATCGTCACGTGGCCGGCCTTCTCGGTCAGCGACGGGATCATGCTCACCGCCGTCGCGCCGCTGCCGATGACCACCATGCGTTTGCCGGTGTAGTCCAGGGACTCCGGCCAATGCTGCGGGTGTACGACCTCGCCGCTGAACTCGTCGAGGCCGGGGAATTCCGGACGGTAGGGCTCGTCGTAGTTGTAATAGCCGGTCCCGAAGAACAGGAAGCGACTGCGGTACGTCTTGGGTGCCCCGTCCTGTTCGGTGTGCACCGTCCACGTGTCGGTGGACGAGTCCCAGTCGGCCGAGAGCACGCGGGTGTTGAACCGGATGTGTTCGTCGATGTCGTGCTTGCGGGCGGTCTGAACCAGGTAGTCGCGGATGTCGGGGCCGTCGGCCACGTTCTCCGGCCGCGTCCAGGGCTCGAACGGGTAGCTCAGCGTGAAGATGTCGCTGTCGGAGCGGATGCCCGGATAGCGGTGCAGATCCCAGGTGCCGCCGATGCGGGCCCGCCGCTCGAGCAGCGTGTAGGACGTGTGCGGATTCTTCTCCTGCAGTCGGTATGCCGCGCCGATCCCCGAGATCCCCGCCCCGATGATCAGCACATCGGTGTAGTCGCCGTACTGCTCATTGCCACTCATCCGCAACCTCCCTTGGTCCCGCTGAGTACCACCATAGGAGTCAAGCTGCCAGTGCGTCGACGATCTCGGCCAACGCGTCGATGGCGATGGGTCCGGGCTGGTAAAGGCAGACGCGGTCGGACACCCCGGCCACGCGGTCGCGGATGTGGGCGGCGATCTCGGCCGGAGTGCCGCACGCGGCGATGGTGTGCAGAACCTCGTCGTCGATCAGGGTGCCCATCTCCTGCCAGCGGCCCTGTTTGGACAGTGCGTTGAGTTCTGGCTGCAGCTCGCCCCAGCCGTGCACGTCGAGCACCGGGCGGTAGGCCGGGGTGGAGCCGTAGAACGCCAGCAGCCGGCGGGTGGCGTCGTGGGCCGCGTCGCGCGTACCGACCGACACGATGATCTCGGGCACCAGGGCGAAGTCGTCGAGGGACCGCCCCGACTCCGACAGGCCGGCGCGCACCTGCGGCATCGTCGCCTCGTGCAGAAATCGCTTCGAGCCGAACGGCATGACCAGCAGGCCGTCGGCGACGGCTGCGGTCGCACGCGTCAGCCTCGGGCCGAGCGCGCCGAGATAGATCGGCGGTGGGCCGAACGGGTTGGGGCCGGGGTTGAACGTCGGGGTCATCAGCGTGTGGCGGAAGTACTCGCCGCGGAAGTCGAGACGTTCGCCGGTCTCCCACGCGGTGAACACCGCCCGCAACGCCGCGACCATCTCCGTCATGCGGGCGACGGGACGGTCGAACGCCGCGCCGTATCGCTTCTCGACCTGCGCGCGCACCTGCGTTCCCAGTCCGAGGGTGAAGCGGCCCTCGGCGAGCACCTGATGGTCATAGGCCTGGTGGGCAAGCTGAACAGGGTTGCGCGGAAACGCAATGGCGACGTTGGTCATCAGGTCCAGACCGCCCACCGTCGACGCCAGCGTCAGCGGCGCGAACACATCGTGCGGTCCTTCGAAGGTGAACACCCCGCTGGCGCCCGCGTCGCGCAGCAGTCGCGCCCGCTCGATCGCATCGGTTGGGCCGAACAACGCTGTCATGACCTTCACGGCGTGAGAGCCTAATCGCGTGGGGTTGCAAGGCAGTGCCGACGCGGTGGTGGTGGGCGCCGGGTTCGCCGGGTTGGCGGCGGCGCGCGAGTTGGATCGGCTCGGTTATGACGTCGTCGTCCTCGAAGGTCGCCACCGGGTCGGCGGACGGTCGTCGACGGCGACGATCGCCGGTGTCCCCGTCGACCTCGGCGGCACCTTCATCGGACCGACGCAGGACGCCGTCGAGGAACTGGCAGCCGAATTGGACTGTGCGACAGTGCCCACGTTCAGCGGCGGTAAGAACCTGATCCGGTGGCGGGGCCGGGTCCGCTCGTACCGCAGCACGATTCCCCGGTTGTCGATCATCGAACTGCTCGACGTGTCGCGCATCCAGTGGCGCTTCGAGCGGGCGTGTCGGCGGGTCGCCGTCGAAGCGCCCTGGACCGCCCCGCACGCCCACGCCCTGGACTCCCTGTCGCTCGACGGCTGGTTGAAGTCGGTGCACGCCAGCGCCGGCACACGGGACCTGATGGCGATCATGTCGCGGGTGACCTGGGGTTGTGAGCCCGACGCGGTGTCGATGCTGCACGCCGTGCGCTATGTGCGGGCCGCAGGCGGGCTGGACCGCATGCTCGACGTCGAAGGCGGTGCACAGCAGAGCCGATTCCCGGGCGGCACCCAGCAGATCGCGATCCGGATGGCCGAGGCGCTGGGTTCGCGCGTCGTGCTCGACGCCGCGGTGCGCAGCATCGAACGCCACAGCGACGGCACGCTCACCG
This sequence comes from Mycolicibacterium novocastrense, assembly GCF_001499835.1. Lineage (NCBI taxonomy): Bacteria > Bacillati > Actinomycetota > Actinomycetes > Mycobacteriales > Mycobacteriaceae > Mycobacterium > Mycolicibacterium novocastrense. The sequence goes on along the minus strand of NZ_LQIH01000003.1, from coordinate 61,593 downwards.
TGACATCCGATCGAGGTGCGGTGCGCGCCAAGGCCGTCGTCGTCGCCATCCCTCCCGAACACCGCCAGGCGATCGATTTCTCACCCGAGCTGCCCGCCGAGTACGGCAAGCTCGCGCAGCACTGGCCCCAAGGCAACCTGAGCAAGGCTTACGCCGCCTACGACAAGCCGTTCTGGCGCGCCAAAGGGCTTTCCGGAGAGGCGCTTTCCGACGAGGGCCCGGTGTTCATCACGTTCGACGTCAGCCCGTCGGACTCGGCCGGCCCCGGCATCCTGCTCGGCTTTGTCGACGCCCGCTCGTTCGACGCGCTACCGGCAGCGCAGCGCCGGGAGCGGGCGCTTTCGGGGTTCGCGGGGCTGTTCGGCGACGCCGCACTCAGCCCGATCGACTATCTCGACCATTGCTGGGGCGCAGAGGATTTCGCGCCGGGAGGGCCGACGGCGGCCGTGCCACCCGGCTCGTGGACGACGTATGGTCCGTGGCTGCGCAAGCCGATCGACGGCATCTATTGGGCGGGAACCGAAACCGCTGACGCGTGGACGGGTTTCCTCGACGGCGCGGTCCGGTCCGGTCGGCGCGCGGCCGACGAGGTGCACCGCGCGCTCGCGGGTGACTAGGAGCTGATGCGGCGCTCGGCGGTCACCGACTCGATCAGCCCACGCAGGTGCCTGTTCACCTCGTCGGGGCGTTCCAGGATGGCGCAGTGACCGCCGGCCAATTCCACGAAATCGCGCAGGTTGGGCGCCGCCTCGGCGATCCGGCGAGACGACGTCAACGGCAGCAGCCGGTCCTTCTGGCTGCCGATCACCAGCGTCGGCACGACCAGGTTGTGCAGCTCGATGTGCCGGGGACCGAGATGGTCGACGAGCGTACGGGCCCAGCCGCCGCGACCAACCGGCGAGGTCGCGGCGAACAGTTCGTGCACGAACGAGGCGATCGCCGGATCGGCGTCGCGGCCCACCGCCAGCATCGACACGAAGCGCTGATTCGGGCCGTGGATGGCGCGCGGCAGGGGCGCCGCGCCGAACGTCTTCAGAAAGGTCCCCGCGGTGCGGACGCGGACATTGGCCAACGGCGCGGGCACGGGTAGCAACTTGACGTTGCGCAACAGGTCGCCGGTGGTGGTGTTGATGAGCGCGACGCCGTCGGCGCGTTCGGTCACCCGCTCGGAGTAGCGCTCGGCCCAGGAGGTGATCGCGATGCCACCCATCGAATGGCCGGCGATGACCGCCCGTTCACCGGGTGCCAACGTCGTTTCCAGCACGGAGTCGAGGTCGGCGGCCAGATGATCGAGGCTGTAGGCGCCGCGGCGGGCCGGGACCGCGCTGCGGCCGTGGCCGCGGTGGTCGAATGCGATCACGCGGTAGTCCCGCGACAGGTCGGCGATCTGATGCGCCCACACCCGCAGCGCGCACGTGATGCCGTGTGCCAGCACGATCGGATAACCGTCCTCGCGGCCGAAGACCTCGGCGTGCAGGCGAATGCCGTCCCTCGAGCGCACCTCGACGGCGCGTCCCGACGGGAGGGACTGAGCCGGAGCGAAGGCCGAAACCCTCGATCGGCTCCGGGGACCACTGGCCATGAGTGCGCTCCGTTCGGACTCGGCGGCGTTGCCGGATAAGTGAGCTTATCTAACAGGGTGCGCTTTTGGCGGCACCCCCGCCGGGTTTTGGTGAGTATCGGTGCAGCGGCGGAGGCTCCGGCGTTCGAGTCGAGTTAAATGGCGGAATGCGCGCGATTCAGATTGCCAGCCTCGACGGACCGCAAGCCGCCAAGATCGTCGAGGTCGACGAGCCCGACGGCGACGGCGCCGTCGTCATCGATGTGCACGCGGCCGGGGTCGCGTTTCCCGATGTGTTGCAGTCGCGCGGGCTCTATCAGTACAAGCCCGAGATGCCCTATACGCCCGGCGGTGAGGTCGCCGGTGTGGTGCGCAGTGCGCCCGACGGCGCACATGTGCAGGCGGGCGATCGCGTCGCGGCGCTGACGATGTTGTGCGGCGCGATGGCCGAGGTCGTCGCCCTGCCAGCCGAACGCGTCTTCAAGCTGCCCGACAACGTCTCCTTCGAGGCCGGTGCCGGGCTGCTCTTCAACGACCTCACGATGCACCACGCGCTGCGCACCCGGGGGCGGCTGGCCGAGGGTGAGACGGTGCTGGTGCACGGGGCGGCGGGCGGCATCGGAACGTCGACGCTGCGGTTGGCCCCGGCATGGGGCGCCTCCCGGGTGATCGCGGTGGTGAGCACCGAGGAGAAGGCCGCGGTGGCCAGGGCAGCGGGCGCGACGGACGTCGTACCGGTCGACGGGTTCAAGGACAAGGTGAAGGAGTTGACCGAGGGACGCGGTGTGGACATCGTCGTCGACCCGGTCGGCGGGGATCGGTTCACCGACTCGCTGCGTTCGCTGGCGCCGGGGGGACGGCTGCTCGTGGTCGGGTTCACCGGCGGCGAGATTCCCACTGTGAAGGTGAACCGGCTGCTGCTCAACAATGTCGACGCGGTCGGAGTGGGTTGGGGCGCTTGGACTTTCGTTCATCCCAATTACCTCGCCGAGCAGTGGGCCGAACTCGAGCCGCTGCTGGCCTCGGGCAAGGTGTCCGCGCCGCAACCGCAGGTGTTTGCGTTCGAGCGGGCCGCGGACGCGATTGCCGCGCTGGAGGATCGCTCGGCGAAGGGCAAGGTCGTCGTCGCTGTACGGTAGGCCCTCGCCGACTAGAGGTACGGGTCGGCCCAGGCGCTGACGATGCGCGCCGCCCGCGCCGCCTGGTCTTTTTCGGTCAGCAGGTGATCGGCGCCTTCGAGTGAGACGAAGCTGCGCGGGTGACGCGCGGCCTGGAAGATCTCGCTGGCGTTGGCGATGCCGACGGTGTTGTCGGTCGGCGAATGCATCACCAGCAGCGCGCGGCGCAGGGTGTGGATGCGCTCGCGCAGGTCCGCGTCGCGGACGTCTTCGAGGAAGTGTCGCTTGAGCGTCAGCGCCTTGCCGCCGATGCGAAACTGCGCCTCCCCCTCTTCCTCGATGCGCTCGACGACCGCGTCGTAGATCCGCTCCACGTGCGCGGGCTCGTAGGGGGCCGCGACGGTCGCGACCGCCTTCACGGTCGGGCAGTCGTGGGCGGCGGCGATGACGGCCGAGCCGCCGAAGGAATGCCCGACCAGCAGGCACACCTCGCGGCCTTCGGAGTTCATGAACTCCACGGCGCGCACGGTATCGGCGACCTTGTGCGAGAACGACCCGTCACTCCAGTCGCCCTCCGAGTCGCCAAGCCCGAGGTTGTCGAACCGCAGCATGCCGATGCCCTCGGCGGCGAGTTGCTTGCAGATCCGGCTGGCCGCCGGCGAGTCCTTGCCGAGCGTGAACCCGTGTGCGAACACACCCCAACCGCGCACGTCGCCGTCGGGAAGGTCGATCACGCCCGCGAGCGCGGGTCCACTGGTGCTCGGGAATCTGACGCGTTCACCCACGCGCGTCATCCTGTCACGCGGCCGACGGGCTCACTGCTGTTGCAGCAGGTCGCGTTTCACCTCGAGCCTGCGCAGCTTGCCCGACGAGGTACGCGGCAACGCGCCCGGCCGGACGAAGACCACCTCGCTGGGTACCACACCGCATTCGGATGCGACGCGCTCGATGAGGTCGGCGCGGGACCGCGCCTCGTCGGGGCCGCGGAACTCGGCGACGATCGCGACACCCGGACGGATCGACCGCTCCCCCACGCCGACGGCCACCACGGCGCCTTCGCGCACACCGGCTGCGCCCGCGGCCACCCGCTCGACCTCCGCGGGAAAAATGTTGCGGCCGGCGACGGTGATCAGTTCCTTGGCGCGACCGCACACCACGAGGCTGCCGTCGACGAAGTAGCCGAGATCGCCTGTGGCGAACCAATCGTCGGGATTCAACGGTGCGTCGCCGCGGTATCCCGACATCATCGAGGTCCCGCGGATGTGTATCTCGCCGACCTCGTCGTCGTCGCGCGGTTCTATGCGCACCGACATTCCGGGTATGGGTTCGCCGAGCAGTGCTTGGCCGTCGTCGTCGACGATCAGGCCTCGTCCTGGCTCGGGAACCGTTACCGCACAAGTGGATTCGGCCAAGCCGTAAGAGGGCGCGAGGGCACCGGCGGAGAATCCGAAACGGGCCATCTCCTCGGCGAACCGCGCGGTGAGCGCACAGTCGACGGGTTCGCCACCGTTGAGCGCGAACCGCAGGTCAGAAAGGTCGACGTCGGTGACGCGTCGCGAGTACTTCCCGATCAGGCCGTAGGCCATGTTCGGTGCGGCGGTGATCGTTGCGCGGCTCTCGGTGAGCCAGTTCAGCCACCGAAACGGCGACGCCTGAAACGCCGCGGTCGGCGCCTGCCACACGTCGATGCCGCCCAGCGCTCCGGCGAGCACGAAGCTCAGGCCCATGTCGTGATACAGCGGCAGCCAGGAACAGCCGACGTCACCCGCTCCGACCCCGATTCGCGTGTTCAGGCCGTCGAGGTTGGCCAGCACCGCATCCGGCGACAGCTGCACGGCGCGCGGCACGCCCGTCGAACCGGCCGTGCCCTGCAGGATCGCGACGTCGGGCGCCCGGTCGGGCCGCCGGAAGTTCGTCGATTTGGTCAGTGGCGCAACCGAATCCAATTCCTTGACCGTCGGGCCGCTGTCGACGAGGCCGAGTTGCTCCAGTTGCCGCCCCCGGCTGAGCACGTGGCTGACGCCCATGCCCGCGAACCGGGCCACCGTCGAATGCGCCCACTTGTCGGCGTCGGCGCCCCGGACGGGGCCGGGGGCGATCGTCACCGGGACGCCGGCCTGGAAGGCGCCGAGGATGGCCGCGATGAGTTCGACGGTGGGCTCGTTGGCCAGGCCGAGTGCGGCGACCTCCTCGTTGAGCAGCCAGTCGGCGACGTTCTCCGAGCGGGCGTGCACCTCTGGCCAGGGGTGGCGAGCCCAGGTCCCGTCGCCGAAGACGTAGAGGCTGTTGTCGGTGCTGGTCAGCCGCTCGGCAAATGCCGCTGCCAACGTTTTCATGGACACCCTCGCACTGCTTACTCGCTCGAACGAGCGATTTTCGGTCAGGTCAATTCCGTCTAAGCTAACCGAAGACAGTTTGCGCGCGGCGGCCGCCCGGTCAGAGGGTCAGACGGGCTTGCTCACCGTCGGGAGTACTTCAGGTAGAGATAGTCCTGGTGGTTCAGAACGTGGTCCAGCCGTAGCGCGGTCGGCGTGGAAAGCAGACCGTCTCCCCCACCCGGGAGGCGGGCGCCGGCGAGCTTGGGCGCCAACGTCACGCAGATCTCGTCGACCAGGTCCGCGCCCACAAGTTCGTCGAGCAGAGTGGGTCCGCCTTCGCAGAGGACGCGACCCAGTCCGCGCTGAGCAAGCTCGATGACCATGGCCCTGACATCCACGGTGTCGGTACCGGCGATCAGTAGTTCCCAACGCTTGTCGCGATCCAATCCATGTTCGGACACCGCACGTGCACTGGTCACCAGGATCGGACGTTGCGCAGGATCGGCGAGCAGCGAGTCCGGCAGTCGGCCGGATCGGCTCACCACGGCGATCCGGGCGGTGCTCCCGGCCGTTGCTGATGGTTTCACGGGGCCATAGCTCTCGGCGCGCGCCGTCGCGGCGCCGACGAGGACGACATCGGCGAACCCGCGCAGGGCGACCAGCAGTTGTTGGTCGGTCGGATCCGACAGCGGCCCCACCCGCCCGGCGAACGCGGCTGCTCCGTCGGCGCTGAAGATCATGTTGGCGCGCACGCCGACGGGTGCGGCGCGGTAGTAGTCGATCAGCTCATCGAGGCCGGAGACCGCGCGCAGGGGAAGCTCTGCGCTCACGCCTCGTGTCCCGGTTCGATGTCGCGCACGTCGGCGAAGGTCACCCATTCGTCGAGGTCTTGGGGCGGGGCACCGGCGACCGGTTCGAGCAGATGACCGACGTGGTCTCCGACGTCGAACCGGCGCACCACCTCCCCGACGAACCACGCGGCGGCGTCGTCGAGAATCGGCATCTCTTCGGGACCGGTGTGCCACGCGCACTGACCGAATTTGTCGGTGCGGTCGCCGGTTTCCCCGCCGAACAACTTCGCCAGTTCAAGGTGTTCGCGCGACACCAGGTGTACCGCGAGGTGCGTGGCGGACTGCGCTATACGGAAAGTCCGGTTGCGCCGGGACAAGCCGACCAGGAAGCGCGGCGGACTAATGCTCGTCTGGCTCGCGAAGCCCACGAGGCAGCCGGACCGCTCGTCGTCGGCATGGGTGGTGACGATGAACATCGGATAGTCCAGCAGCGACACGATGTCTTCGAACGGCGACGCACCCGACTGCGCACTCACAAAGGTCTCCCATCGGCTCTGGTCGAAGCGCACCATGACGGCGAAAAGCCGCGATGATGGTCCGTCGGGCGCTGACGTCGGCTTCTCCCCGACAGAACCTACACCGGCAGTTGCGACCTCACCGGATTGCGAGAGGGCGTGAGTCGCGGGTTGGTTCGACGGACGTTGATGTCAGCCCGGGTATTTCAGCGTGTATCGGCCCACACGTCGGCGCGGTGCACCGGCAGACCGTGGCCCGGTAGCAGGTGCTCGACGGGCAGCGCCCGCATGCGCTGCTCACTGCGTGCTGCTGCGGCGTCGTCGACGGTCTCCGGGGTGAACCACGCGTGCCCGCCCGCACTGAGCACCGCGTCACCGGAGATCAGGGTCCGGCTGTCGGCATGCCAGAACGCGGTCGAGTCGTCGGTGTGGCCGGGCACGTGCAGCACCTCCCAGCTCGTCGCACCCTGTAGTGGCTGACCGTCGGCCAGCGGCTGTGCTCCGCCCAGGGCGTCGCCGACCATCCCCTTGGCTCCGCCGTAACCGGCGATGCGGGCGCCGTCGACGAAGCCGCGCAACCCGGTCAGATCCAGCGGTTGGCTGATCAGGGTGGGCCAGATCTGGGCGACCTTGCTCAGCGCAGGGGTCCGAGGCCTCCGCGTGCCGTCGAGGTAGCCGAGAGTGACCTCGGGAAGATGCAGCGCCGCCCCGTACTCGGCGGCCAGTCGCGGCGCCCCGGCAACGTGGTCGCTGTGGCCGTGGGTGGCCACGACCGCTCCGACGGTGCCTTCGTGGACCAGCAGCGCACCCGCGACGTCGTCGGGGCTGCCGGGCATCCCCGCATCGACTACGACGTAGGAGTCTTCGCCACGGATCAGGTAGCAGTTGAAGATCCACCGGGAGAGGCGGATGACCCCGATATCGTCGAGCGGATCAACCACCAACGCCATCGCGGACTCCTTCGTGTGAACTCCAGAGCAGTCTGCGGTGCGGGGTGAGGCGGCGGCAAGCACCCGGCCGCTGAAGCACCGCCCGGGATCGCTGCACCGCTGATTACGATCGCGGCATGAGTGAACACGGGCCTGCCTCTGCCGAAGCGTCGACGTCCATCGCTGCCGACCCAGCCGCGGTCTACGCGCTGATCACCGACCTTCCGACGCTGGGGTCGCTGGCCGAGGAAGCCGACCGGATGGAGTGGCGCAAGGGCGACCGCGTCGCTGTAGGCGCCGTCTTCAGGGGCCACAACAGCAACCGCGGCAAGGAGTGGACCACCACCTGCACCGTGACAGACGCGGAGCCAGGCCGGACGTTTGCCTTCGACGTCAAGAGCTTCGTCATTCCGGTTGCGCATTGGCGCTACGACATCACACCCACCGACAGCGGCTGCACCGTCACCGAACGCACATGGGACAGGCGGCCGGGGTGGTTCAAGACGGTCGCGGGGATGGCGATCGGCGTACGCGACCGCGACACCGCCAACGCCGAACACATCAAGCTCACGCTGCAGCGTCTCAAGGCGAAGGCCGAAGCGGCCGGCTGAGCGGTGAGAACTCGAGACGCGTTCCAAAAGCCAACGGAAACGGCCCCCGGAGTGTCCTCCGGGGGCCGTTCCACTTTCGTAGCGGGGACAGGATTCGAACCTGCGACCTCTGGGTTATGAGCCGGCCGGTTCCGGTCTCGCATGGCCTCCCGGGTCTGAAACGTGCAGGTCGCGATCAACCGCCCGTCCCAGCCATCACGGTGCGTCTCACATCATCACGGCAGTTGCGCCCTGTTTCGTTCACAAATTCGTTCACAACCTAAGGCGTCACTTGCCGCCACCGGTCGGCGACGCTGCTGCAGGGCGTCGAAACTGGCACCACCCACGCATCGCCGGGCACCTACCCGACCCGGAGGGTCGCCGCGGACACCGCCCGCTGCCACGAACGGGTCAGGAGAGTCTGGTCGCGGTTGGGATCGAACCGCCGGATAACAAAGAGGCGGGCGGGCGTCGTCCAGTAGTGCGCGACGCCCGCCTGACCTCCCGTGAAGGAATCCGATTAGCCGATTACCGCCGCCGCGAGCGGGCACACATCGTGCTCTCGAATAGGTATCCGTTTCGGAGCAAATTGATAAACTCGCGAATTAGGTAACCGTTTCACAGCAAATTGAAAACTCCCATTGTGCGGGGCGCGCCCAGCCTGCTGAGGTGGGTCAGTGAACCGACTATATTTCGGCGACAATCTCGAGGTGCTCGACGAGCACGTCGACGATGGATCCGTCGACTTAGTCTATCTGGATCCGCCGTTCAATTCGAACCGTAACTACTCCGTCATCTTCGGGCGAAATCGAGCCGTCGACGAGTCGGCGGCGCAGATCCAAGCGTTCGAAGACACGTGGCGGTGGACGCACACCACCGAAGTGCTTTTAGGTCAACTGTCGCAAACGGCACCGCGGCGGGTCGCTGACACCCTTTCTGGGTTCTATACGCTCCTAGAAGAAAGTGAGGCGCTTGCCTACCTCGTCAATATGACGCCTCGCCTGCTTCAACTGCACCGGGTGCTCAAGCCCACCGGATCCCTCTACCTGCATTGCGACCCGACAATGAGCCACTACCTCAAAGTCCTCCTAGACTCGATATTCGGTGCCGAGAACTTCCGTGATGAGGTCAGTTGGCAACGGCACAATGCCCGCAGCGTGAAGCAGGCAATCTCGCCGCGCCTCCACGACACACTGCTCTTTTACGGCAGGAGTCGTATTGGCACATTCTTCGAAACTCGGGTGCCATCGGGAGCTATGTCTGAGCCCCACGACATTGTGACTTGGACCGATGGTAATCGTTACCGCACGAAGGATTTGACTGGTCCGGGAACGCGGAAGGGAGAAACTGGACAACCCTGGCGCAGCGTCAACCCGACTGGTGCTGGCCGACATTGGCGTGTGGGGCACACCACGCTCGAACAACTAGATATGGAGGGCCGTCTCTATTGGCAGAAGAATGGCATGCCTCGCGAGCGTGCACAAGATCCGTACGTGCCCAGCGAACGGTCGGTGATCGTCGGCGACGTGTGGACTGATATTCCTTCCATCAACTCCGGTGCCGCGGAACGCCTCGGCTACCCGACGCAGAAGCCTTTAGCACTGCTTGAGCGAATCATTCAAGCGAGCAGCAACCCCGGCGATGTCGTTCTGGACCCCTTCTGCGGGTGTGGTACTACAGTCGACGCCGCACAACGGCTGGGTCGTCAGTGGATCGGTATCGATATCACCCACCTCGCGATCGACGTCATCACCAAACGGCTGCTGCACACGTACGGCGGCGGAGTGTTCGGCTCCATCGAGCTTTCCGGCATCCCGAAAGATCTCGGTGGTGCCCGCGCACTGTTTGACCGGTCACCGCTGGAATTTGAACGCTGGGCTGTCTCCATGGTCAACGCCGAACCGAACGAGAAACAGGTCGGAGACAAAGGCGTTGACGGCGTAGCGAGGTTCCCGCTCGGCACCGGCAAGATCGGCAAACTACTGGTGTCGGTGAAAGGCGGTAAGACAATCAACCCGTCGATGGTGCGCGACCTCTCCGGCACCGTAGAAGCCCGCAAAGCACAGATGGGTCTGCTCATCACCCTGGCACCAGCGACCAAAGGCGTCACCGACGCGATCAACCACGGAGGCGTTTTCGCCCACCCCGCCAACGGCGAGCAGTACCCGCGCCTGCAGCACATCACCGTGGCCGATCTGCTCGCCAAGAAACGCCCGCAGGTACCCCCGACCTTCCTGCCCTACATCGCCGCGCAGAAACACACGGTCACCCTCGAGCAGACCACTCTATTTGCGGCCGGATAAGCCCCCAAAAAGACCCCCGAGCGCGCACCTGGCCACGATCGAACGGGAGTTCACGGCGAGCTCACGCCGCCTGTTTTGAGTCCCAGAAACCCGCTTCTGACCTGCAAAGATATGTGGTGCGCGATACTGCGATCGAACCTGTTGACGACGGTTGAGAACCCGGTACCCAACACCGCGGCCCCATGGATAACCGCTATATCGATAGGGTTTCGATACGTGTTCGCCCCACTGGCAGACTTGCCAACCGCATCAGAGCAGATAGCTGCGCCGTACGCGATCAGGCAGTGGACTGTCGGGCATACACGCGAGCCGGGCACATCCAAATGCACAAGCCGTCCGCCGCTCTGAGCACCACCGTTCGAGCCGCTCAACGCGGGGAGTCACATAAGATGGGGTCAAACGGAACGCCGACTAGGATCAGCAGTCGATGAACGCGTGGATCGAATCACTACTCGACGTCGAAGATATGCGCCGGCGCTGCGCTGCTCATGACCAGTGGGCGTCGAAGCACCCAGAGGCGGTGGCGCTCGCCGAATCGTGGGCTGACCAGAACCTCGAGGAACTGACGCGTGCATAACCCCTGAGCGTCGGGACGAACCGACGCGCGTCTCCTCGCCGGAGCGTGAAGTACGTTACATGGGTTTGTTTAGTCAATGGGACTTAAGACGCGCCAACAGCTTTGTGTCACAACGCGTTCAAATGTTGCGCGGGGTGTGCGCGAGGTGACTCAATCGCTCACGATGGACAAGCGCGCAGGTTCGGTACCGGGCCGCGGTGGGAGTTGACTCCACTGCTGCCGATCCACAACCACCGGAAGTTCGACAATGCTGACGCGCTGACGGAACAGAGCAAGCGTTTCACCCAGGCCAGTCGCCGCTGGCGCTATTATCCCGTGGTACTCGAGCTGATGAGCTGTCGCGGCGACGCGCTGACAGGCTCTGTAATCTCCTACCGGCGAAGCGATGTCATCGTCGTCCAAACCAGTTTCCCCACGCGCATAAGCCGAGCGCAGGTCGAGGACGTTCTCGACCTCCACTTGCACTCGATATAAGACACGCGGCTTCACTAAATGTGCCGGCACACCGGCGTCATCCACGAGGTGCCGATACGCCTCTTCGACACAGCTGTCGAGCGGCCTGCCCAAATATATGACTGGAAACGACTCGCCCCAGCGACCAGCGTATCCACCCGCGAACGCATCACGATCAGGTGCGGCGTGGCGCAGGAATTCGCCGGCAACGTCGACGCCACCAACTCCGGCGACCCGCTCCGTCAGCGTTCTGGGCCGGTTCATCGTTTAGGACCACCGGCCAGTCGGTCGATGGCGTCTAGTACCTCAGTGAACCGACCGTCCCTCAACAGCTCTAGCGGGGATCGGCCGCCGAGGCTTCGTTGGCGGGAGTGTAGCCAGATCTCGATCCCTTCGTCTTCATAGACATCTGCTAGTCCTTCGATCACGTACTTGAGCTCAAGGAGGCGCTCCCTCGATTCGCCCTCCGGCCTACTCTTGCCGGCCGCCCAATTCTGAACCGCCCGCTCGCTGACACCGGTGACCCCGCCGATCTCACTAACTGTCAGCCCTCGACGCGCGTCAGCCACAACCCTGGTGTAGACGAGGGACTGCGCCTTGCCAGCGGCCATGTTCATACTTCTCCTCAGAATTCATGCTAGATTTCACTCTGCACTTCGCACTATAGTACGTATAAAGATCCCGATCAACAGGAAAAAACACTGGATAGGAGGGCAGCGGTGAACCTCTTCGTGCGCGCCGGCCGATCCGACAACCTCGTTGTCGACGAACTTCTGGCGCCGGCCACTGCGGGCGTGCCTTTTGGTGGGCGCAGCGTGCCGATGCGCGGTCTCGTCATCGACGCACCGACCGCCGTCGCACAGCCAGCGCTGCGCCAGGCCGCCGAGGGCGCTGGCTTGCCGATCATCGTCGACCCTCTAACCCATCTGTTTCAGGACGAGCAGGTCCCTAATAAGGGCTGGGCTGCGCTCGATTACGCCGACGCTAAGGCATTTTCAGCTGACCATTTCTTTGAGGAGACAGCACTGGGCACGCTGGTGCAGAAATCGCTTGCCTTTCAGCTTGAGCATGGCGCGTCGATTCTGGTGCCCCCGTACTTCTACGCGAAATCTCCAACAGATCCCTGGTTTCGGGTTCAGCTCGCCGCCAACAGGAAAGCCGCGGAATACCTTACAGGTGAACGAATCAACCTCCCAGTCGCACCGATCTTCGTCGGTAGCTTAAAAAGCTTTGGGGCTCAAAGGTATTGGGATACTGGCGTCGATGAATTCCTACGCAGCCTGGCCGATCTCAACGTCCGGTATGTGCCGGTAGCCCTGTCTTCTAGCCGTGCCCTAAATGGTGATACCGAGGACAGGCTCGGCGCGTATTTGGCCACCGTACGACATGTAGGCGCCGCAGTTCCGGTCATCGCTTGGCGTCAGGGGCAATATGGTCTTGCGGCGGTCGCCGCCGGTGCAGTGGGGTACCAGACGGGACCCGGTATTGACGAGCGGTGCGACTTTGCACAGCTTTCCCGTGCGCGGCGACCGAAGCCGCCACCCAAGGAGAAGAAAGAACTGAAGATGCCCCGGCACATCTACCTGAGCCGCTTTGGTCGCAGCGTATCTGGCCGCGTTGCCCAAGCCCTGATAGATAACGGCCATCTCCGGGGAACTCTCACATGCACGGAGCCCACCTGCTGTCCGAACGGGGCGTCCAGCATGACGACCGACTGGCGCCAACATGCCGTCCGATCACGCGCACGCGAGCTTGATGAGCTCAATCGCATGCCCGATGCAAGCTGGCGGCTCAATCACGTCGCACGCCTTGCTGAGCGGGCAGCCGACGTCGCCCGCTCAGCTAACGAGATCCTAGCCAAGTCGGACATCAAGGAGAGAGTCCCCGAGTCGAGTTTTCGGGCGCTAACTACAGTGGCTGATGCAATTCGCGTTCAGAGCGACCGTCGCGCCGGATAAGAACTCGAGCTAGATCACTCGAAGGAAAGGCCAGCTCACTGGCCATCAGCATCTTGCAAAGCCAGCAGGCGTGCGCCGAAGCCCCGGTTGCGATCCGTGTGCACGTCGCCTCCCATACCTGCGGCGAGGCATCGAGCAGATCGCGATCAACTCGCCAGCCTAACGCCGGATCGGATCCCAACAGCGAGCACCTTCAAGGGCCCGCTCGCCATAAGACCAACCAAGTCAAAGCGAGCCGGCGGATGGGCCTCCATCGATCCGACACCTGCAACCGCTGTCGCGTACCTGGAGAAACGACGACAGGGAAACCCGTCGGAACACTGCGGTCCCATGCGAAGGTACTGGTATGACAACATTCGTCATCGATGCAGCGGCGGCCATCGACCTCGCCCCGGGCGGAGCGACCATTCCACCACAACACAGCCTGGCGGCTCCCACACTGCTGCGTCGTCAGACGCTCGCCCTCGTGCACGAACGGTGCACCGCGGCGAGATCGACGAACCGAGCGGTCGGAACGTTCTCGACGACCGTGGGCTGCGGATCCGGCTCCTCGGCGACCGAGCACTGCAGGACCACGCATGGCGGACAGCCGCCCAACTGAACTGGCCGGATACCTACCGGGCCGAGTACATCGCACTGACCCAGCTGCAGGCGGACGCGCTGGCCGCCGCGGACACGAAACTCGCCGCCGCGGCACGCGCATTCGTCGAAACCGTGTCCCCGGGCCGACATCCTGCGGCCGTACAGTGACGGAACACCCTCGTGCCACTCAATCCCTGGACGATCCGGGCTGCCTCTACGGGTTGATGTCAGATAATCCAATGAAAAGCGGGGCGGGCTCTGTTCATATCGCCCACGCCGAGCACGACGGCAACGCGGAGCAACCATGTGACTGACTTCGAGAGCTGGTGTCAGCCAGCGGCATTCGTGAAAGTCAAGAAGCACACCGCGGGTATGCTGCTGTCAAACGACGACTCAGTGGGCGTCGATGCTGTCGCGGCCACCTTGGCGGAGAAGTACGCGGAAACCGAGACTCTTGCGCTCATCGCCGAGAAGCTGGGCAAGCAGGAGGTCGCAAAGTTTCTTCGGCATAGGTTTCCCACCAAGGCGAATGCGCGGTCGGGCGATATGGGGGAGATCCTCGCAACGGCGTTTGTTCATGAAGACCATGACTACGTTGTCGGCCCGAGCCGACTCATCCACCGCGACCATCAAGAGTGGGCAATGCGCGGAGACGACGTTCTCGGGGCTTTCGTCGACGCTCAGTCTCGCGTACACCTGGTGAAAGTCGAAGCGAAAAGCGGAGTTTCGATCACCGAGAAGGTCGTGAAGGATGCTCGCGAAGGGCTACAGCGAACCGACGGTCTACCTTCGCCGCACTCACTCACTCACTTCGCGGAACGGCTTCTCGGTACCCCGGACGACGCGCTGGGTGAGGCGGTGTTAAGACTGCAGCTGGTCGAGGGAGTACGACCCGGTGCAATGACTCACGTGATGTTCTTGTTCACGGCGAGTGACCCGAGCCAGCTCGTCCAGAATGACCTCACCGCCTACAACGGCATGATCAAGCAGCTAGCGATGACGCTGAGAGTCAACGCCCACCAAGACTTCATCCGCACCGCCTACGAGAAGGCGCTGGCCGATGACACGTGATGCCAGCGCCCTCGCGGCGAGCGTGCAAGAGGCGACCGCCCCTGAATTCCGTCGGCGGCTTCTAGCCAGAGGGCAGGCGCAGTCCATGATCCGGCGCGACGGGATACTGCCCGAAGACGCGCCCCAGTTCGGCGCCAATCTCGATGACGACCTGCTCAGTTACGGTTACGCGCTGATCGCGACGAGTCTTCAACTCCTGGAAGCGGGCGACCCAGAGAACAGCGACGGCGTTCCGACAGCGCAGGAGCGGCAACAACAGGCGCAGACTGGTTTCATCGAAGCGTCCTATGCACTGGAGGCTGCAACCCGCAACGCCGAACCCGACGAAGGAATGGCCTTCCACCGCCTGATCGCCGGGGCTGCAAGCCATTTGGCCGGTTATGCGGCACGCGCCTTTTCCCTGATGCAAACAAGCATCGACTCCGGACGACTAACGCCGATGGAACACACACTCGCCGATCTCGTCCTTCGCAACCTCACGCAGATCGAGACGCGCGCGATTGCCCTACGGTCGTCTGCCGAACTCACAGACGGGGCACTCCTCGACGCCCTACAGACGCAAAGCTTCGACGATCCCACTGACGACGACGAGAAGCCGGAAACGACACCTACTTCCGAGGCAACGACGAGTAGCGATGCGAGTGGTGTGGGACCCATCGCACTGCTGCTCAGCGAGCATTACCTTTCAGCTGTCTCCAGCGCACTGTTCGCCCTCGCGTACAACCAGACAAACATGCTGCAGGCAGCACTGGCGGATCTCGCGACCGGTGAACAAGCATCGCAAGAGATTAGTGTTCCGGGGCCCTGGTGGGTGTACCGGCTTACACGGCGCCTGTTCGGTGACCTCGGGCAGACCAGTATCAGGGCCAATATCCCTGTCCCGCGCCCACCAGCGGCGACCGCATCGGACGAGACGCCCGGAACCGGCGAAATCGACTGGGACCATCTCCGCAGAACATTTGTATCAGCGTTGTTCGCACGAGGGCAGTCCGAAATCGACTTGTGGCCATCGCAATTGCACGTGGTGCAACGCATCTTCGAAGACACCAAGGATCTCGTCGTTGCCCTGCCCACCAGCGCCGGCAAGACACGCATCGCTGAGTTGTGCATCCTCGCTTGCCTGGCCCAAGGGCGTCGAGTCGTGTATGTCACGCCGTTGCGTGCCCTGTCCGCTCAGACCGAACGAGTTCTAGAGCGGACGTTTACCCCGTTGGGCGCCGAAGTCTCGACTCTGTACGGGAGCATGGGCGTCAGCGACGTCGACGAAGACGCGCTGCGATCAAGCCAGATCGTCGTGGCGACGCCCGAGAAGCTCGATTTCGCGTTGCGCTCGGACCGGACCGTCCTCGACGACGTCGGACTGGTCGTCCTCGACGAGGGACATATGATCGGGCCATCAGACCGCGAAGTCCGGTACGAGGCTCAGGTCCAGCGCCTGATCAGGCGCGCCGACGCCGACACGCGGCGCATCGTCTGCCTTTCCGCGGTTTTCCCTTCCGGCCCAGATCTCGACGACTTTGTCGCATGGGTGACAGACGACGAGCCCGACGGACTCCACCGCGAAAACTGGAGACCCACTCGCCAGCGCTTCGGGCTCGTCGAATGGCTAACCGACCACGCCCGCCTTGCGATGACCTTCGAACAAGAACAGTCCTTCATTCCCCGTTACATCGAAGCGAAGACACCGAGTGGCGGCAAACGTAGAAATCCGTTCCCGCATGACAACCGTGAACTCGTCATCGCGACCGCGTGGCGGCTGGTGGAAGAAGGGCAGACGGTCCTCATTTTCTGTCCGCAGAGAAACTCGGTTGAGCCATACGCACGTGAGATCCTTAAACTCCGTGGCCAGGGGTTCATTGACTCAGTCCTTCCGTCGGAGGTCGATCTTGACGAGGCGCTCGCAATCGGCGCCGAGTGGTTCGGTGCCGACCATCCGATCCTGGGATGTCTCAGGGTCGGTGTCGCCATCCACCATGGGGCACTGCCCGGGCCGTTCCGCCGCGAGGTCGAACGACTTCTGCACCGCGGAGTGATCAAGGTGACCGTCGCCTCTCCCACCCTGGCCCAGGGACTGAACCTGTCCGCATCGGTCGTGCTCTTTCACGGCATCCGCCGAGGGCGAGCTCTGCTCACGGGGTCCGAATTCGCCAACGTCATAGGGCGGGCTGGTCGAGCGTTCGTCGACACCGAGGGCTTGGTGCTCTACCCCCGCTACGAGCCGACCCCACGCCATCGACGCGAATGGTTCGACCTGACTGTCGGAGACGCCGGCAAGTCGTTGCGTTCAGGGCTGATCACCGTGGCGGAAAACCTAGTCCGGCGGATGCACGCAGCGGCAGGCTCTCCTCAGCTGCAAACCTTCATCGACTACCTCACCGGAGGGGTCGACTGGGCCTTCCCTGTCATCCTTGGTGAGGACACCGAGGTGCGCGACACTGCCGAGCAGACGTGGTCCTCAAGCCTGGCCCTGCTTGACACCGCGCTGCTTAGCATCGGTGGCGAAGACGAGTCTGATCCAGATGAAGTGACGCAACTCATCGCTGATGCGCTGCGGGATTCCCTGTGGGAGCGTCAGCTCAATCGACTCGAGAATCAGCAGGCGGCCAACGCATTACGCGAACTCGTGAGCAGCCGCGCCCGATTTGTGTGGAGCAACTCAACGGCGGCTCAGCGCCGCGGCTGGTACCTCGCGGGGCTGGGTGCGGCGTCTGGGTACGAGCTTGGACTAGCCGCAGCTCGAGTCGTTGAACTGATCTTTCACGCTGAGAACGCGATCGAAAAGAACGACACCGACGCTGCGGTAGGCAACCTTCTCGAGATCGCTACGATCCTCTTTGCCGTGAGCGAGTTCAAGCCCGAGACGTCGCTCATATGGCAGCCGGTCCTTGTTCACTGGCTGAGCGGAGCGCCTCTGGGTCTTCTCGGTGAGGATCCTGTCGAAGTTGCGCAGTTCATCGAAGCAGACGTCGTGTACCGACTTGTTTGGGGTATGGAGGCCGCCCGCGTTTACGAGACTGCTCACGAAAATATAGTCGCCACAGCGCTTACCGGTACCGCTCTGACGGCCATCGAGACTGGAACGTTCAACCGGTCGGCATCGGTGCTCATCCGGTCCGGGTTCGACCACCGCGCCGCGGCGATCGCTGCGGTAACCGACTCCGAGGCGACCTTCAGCTCATCGTCCGAGATGCGCGACTGGATCCGAGAGTTAGACCCAGACCTCACCGAATCACCGGACTGGCCAACCGTTGAGTCGCACGCCGCGTGGAAGCAGTTTGTGAACCGCGCCGACCGCCTGCGCTCGAATAGTTGGGCACTCCATGTCGAGAGCGTTGAGGAAGTTGCTTGGCGCAGTACTATCCCAGAGGCGGGTGCGTGGTTGCGCGTAACAGACGCTGGTCCGGGCAGGATCGCTCTGTGGTCCACAGGATTTGACGCTCTAGGCGAAGCGATGGTCGACATCAATCCACATCGGCAGGGCGTTCTGCACGCCCGTCGGCTATCGGGTTCTTCAGGAATTAAATTGCACTACCGAGGTCCGCGAGATCTCCTCGCCCCGACCCATCGCAGTAGCTGACGACAAAAATCTAGAAGCACAGCAGAGCGCTCTGTCCAGAACGGTAAAGACTATCCGCCGAGGTAGGGGTCAGTCCTGACTAATTTATCCTGCCTTCCAGGCCACTTCACAGTATCAATACTTTAGAACACACTCGCGCAAGCTGCGCAGCAATATATCGGTAGGTCTCACAGACGTTTCGAGCGGCTCGCGTCCCAATCCAGTTGCCGCCCAGCGCATCCTGAGCGCATGGATAATCTCTATTATCCATGAGACGCCGCATTCAACGACTTTGTGGTTACACAATGTTGCGAACGAATGTGGTTCCGCTATTCGCTGTGAATCCGGACAGCCGCGGCGAACATTCCGCCCTTGTTGTGAATGAACACCAGGCTGCCGCCTTCCTGAATTGTCGAAATGGTGTGAATCCGCCGTGGTTACCCGGCGGCCTGCGCACCAAACGACAGCAGCCGAAGACTTTGGCCGATCCTCGGGCCCTATGCCACCGGGCGCAGAGGAACTCCCGATTGACCGCCGAGTCGACCAGCACCCACTTTGAGCGCACCGGCAGCACCCGCAAACCCGCGCCCAGCGAACACGGCGCGTAGTTGACGATCATCTCGTCGACGGGTCCGGCCGAGACGAACTGCGCGGCGATGTGACCGCCACCCACCACCACCCCAGACGTCCTTACCCGACCAGACGTCCTTACCCGACGCCGCGGACACCCAGCTTGGGATGCAACTCGGGTGACGTCGCCGTCGAACGTCTGCACCGAATGCCCGTCGGCGACGATGTCAGGTCGTCGCGTCAGCACCCATGACAGCTGCTCGTGCATCCACGGGCCCGGATGGATGGCGATGATCCGCTCTTGGATCGCCGATCCCATCACCACCGTGCCGATGGTCGCGATGAACTCGTCGTAGTTGAATGGCCCCGTCTGGTCGACATCACGAGAGGTCAACCAGTCCAGGTTGTCGGCCTCGTCGACGATGTAGCCGTCGAGGTCAACCACTCACAGTTTTGGCTCGCCGGCTCACCGACAGAACGCTGGGACGGCAATGCATGCGCCTGGTGACTCGACCTGGTAGGACGGCGGCAACATCAAGACGACGGTCTCGCAGCTTCGTACTGCAGGCTACATTCCGGCGTAATCCGCGTCAGCCACCAGCCGTCTGCCGGCATGTGGACAAGGTACCCCACACTCGGGGCTTTCCATATCGGCGCATTAGTGCGCGGTTGTTGCGCCCGGCCCTGCAGATTGATTCGGTGTTGGGCTGTCGGCTCGACAAGACCACCTGCCATTACCGCACTGACGGCAACGCAGTGTATGTCTGCACTCGTAGCCGGGACGGCGCTGATGACAAACTCCCTCCAACTGGTTGTGTCATGCGTGAAACGCTTAGGCCATCGCAGCAAGGACTCCGTAGCGCGTATCCATGGAACGCATGCCCGACCGGGTGAGCTGCCCAGCTGTCGTGCCGGCGCTGTCGTGTTGCCGCGTCAACCCAGTGACGTCAGCAGCTCCCGACATGCTTGCTCACACGCCCGGCATGCCTCTGCGCAGATCCGGCAGTGCTCGTGGTGGCCGGCATGGCTTTCACACTCGTCACCACAGGAACGGCAGGCCGAGGCGCACGCTTCGAGGATCGCGGTGGTGAGGTTCGCGTCATACCCTGTGTGTCGGGACAAGACGCGCAACGTGGTAGCGCACATGTCGGCGCAGTCGAGGTTCGTACGAACGCACTTGGTCAGCTCCTGCACTGAATCCTCACTCAGACAGGCGTCAGCACAAGTGGTGCAAGCTTGCGCGCAGTCACCGCATGCGTCGATACACTTCGCCAGCGCCGCCCGATCGACCTCACCGAGGTCTTGAGGGTAGGTCTCCAGCATTCTCGCTGCGCTGCTCATTAATTCTCCTCCGATCCATCGCAACAGTTGTGCCGAACGCGTCAACGTAGGGCACCAGCCGCATACCCAACGATCTACGGTTGAACCCCGTAGAGATGAATCGCGGACAGATAAGTCATGTGCGGATGGCTCGCCGTCGCTACAGACGGGCCGGCACCGTGCCGCCTCAATCCATGTGCCGGTCGGGCGTCGCGTGGTCGTCGGCGTAGGCCCCGATGACTTCGTTAGTATCACCACGGTTATGCAAAAACTGGTCGCCTAACACTTCTGGCGAAGCTGTCGAGGGCCGCAACGAGCATTGCCGCCGCCAGCCGTGTATGCGGTTTCGAGCTTCGGGCCGCCTCGTCAGCGAGCTGACAGGCGTAAGGAAGTGCCGCCGCTAGCGATGAGTCAGAGTCAGAATCGTGAAAGTGGTACGTGGCCGCGTACTGGTTGAGATCAAGCTGTCGACTACGGGATCGCCACTGCAATCACAAAAATGGCTCGAGAGGAAAGGGCGACGGTACCTCACAACTCCCGACACACCGGGTGCCCGCGCCGGAGACCAGCTCCATCCAGTGGGCGGTCTCCCCTACTGCCCAATTAGTTGTCACCCACCTGGCCACAGCGAGCCGCGGCCCAACGACGCATGCAAATGGCCATGAGAAGCACACGACTCCGCCATTAATGCGCAGCTGAAGTCGGTACAGTCGACTAGGCTGGCTGTGTCAACCCGATCTGGGACCACGATGACGGCCTGACTGGGACCCACCTGGCACCGGCTAATCACGCCCTTGGTCTCGGTGGTCACTGCCGAGTGGCGAGGGCTATAGGTATCTGCAGACCTGATCGGGGCTACAGGTTTCGGGCTCTGGGAGGGCTGCATCGTCGCGGAGCGCAGCCACGTTGTCGCGAAGTGTTGTGAGGTCGGCGATCTGCGCGTCGATGTCGGCAAGGCGCGCGTCCAGCAGGTCACGTACGTGGCCGCAGGGAGCTTGGCCGTGGTCGCGGATGTCGAGGATCTGCTTGATCTGGGCGAGGGTGAGCCCGGCCGCTTGGCCGCGGTGGACGAAGTCGATCCGGCTGACCGCGTCGGGGGTGTAGTCGCGGTAGCCGGCCGGTGTGCGTTCGGCCGGGGGCAGCAGCCCTTGCTCTTCGTAGAACCGCAGAGTCTTGGTGGTCGTGCCTGCCGCCTCGGCGAGTTCTCCGATCCGCATCCCGGCCTCCATCGTGTCGCAGGTCTCGCTTGACCTTCCCCTTTACTGGAAGGTCCAGTATCGCTGCATCAGGAGCGTTTCCCAACAGTTCTGGGAGGAATCGGGATGCAGACCAGGTACGACCTCGCGATCATCGGATCCGGCGGCGGTGCGTTCGCGGCGGCCATTCGTGCGACCTCTCTGGGCAAGTCGGTGGTGATGGTCGAGCGTGGCACGTTCGGCGGCACGTGTGTGAACACCGGCTGCGTGCCGTCGAAGGCACTGATCGCAGCCGCGGAGGCCCGGCACGTGGCCGCGGACGCGCCGACCCGGTTCCCGGGCATCGCCAGCGTCGCGGGCGCGGTGGACATGCCGGCCCTGATCGGCGGAAAGCAGGATCTCGTCGAGGCCCTGCGGGGTGAGAAGTACGTCGACGTCGCCGACTCCTACGGTTGGCAGGTCCGCCGCGGCAACGCCGCGTTCGCCGGCACTCCGGATTCGCCCCTGCTCGAGGTCGCCGCGGCGGATGGCAGCGTCGAGACCATCGAGGCAGCGCAGTACCTGGTGGCCACCGGGTCCCGTCCCTGGGCCCCGCCGATCCAAGGGTTGGAGGAGGCCGGGTACCTGACCTCGACTACGGCGATGGAGTTGACCGAGGTCCCCGACTCGCTGCTGGTGCTCGGTGGTGGCTACGTGGCCCTGGAGCAGGCGCAGCTGTTCGCCCGGCTCGGGTCGACGGTGACCCTGCTGGTTCGGTCCCGGCTCGCGTCGAAGGAGGAGTCGGAGGTCTCCAAGGCGCTGCAGGAGGTCTTCGCCGATGAGGGCATCCGGGTGGTCCGCCGAGCGGTCCCGACCCGCGTGACCCGCGACGCCGCCACCGGCCAGGTGGTGGTGACCGCGGACGTCTCCGGTGGCGCGCAGGAGTTCCGCGCCGACGAGGTTCTGGTCGCTCTCGGCCGCCGACCGGTGACCGACGGGCTCAACCTCGACGCGGTCGAGGTGAAGACTGGCGAGGTCGGCGAGATCGTGGTCACCGACCAGCTGCAGTCCTCCAACCCGCGGATCTGGGCGGCCGGTGACGTGACCGGGCACCCCGAGTTCGTCTATGTCGCCGCCCACCACGGCACCGTGGTCGCCGAGAACGCCTTCACCGACGCCGAGCGGTCGGTGGACTACATGCGGCTGCCCCGGGTCACGTTCACCAGTCCCGCGATCGGCGCAGTCGGGATGACTGAGGCCCAAGTCCTCGCGGCCGGGATCCGCTGCGACTGCCGGGTGCTCCCGCTGGAATACGTGCCGCGAACGCTGGTCAACCGGGACACCCGCGGCTTCATCAAGATGGTCGCCAACGCCGACACCGGCGAGATCCTCGGCCTGACCGCGGTCGCCAAGGACGCCGGCGAACTGGCCGCCGCGGGCGTCCACATCATCGGCAAGACCATCGCCGAGGTCGCCGACGCCTGGGCGCCTTACCTGACCATGACCGAGGGCATCCGGATCGTCGCGAAGGCCTTCACCACCGACGTCTCCAAGCTCTCCTGCTGCGCCTGACCCGCACCCACCCCACTCAACGAAGGAGGCATCCGCGATGTCGGACCTCAGCACCCAACTGCCCCAACGACTCACCCGACCCGAGGAGACCGGCCTTGACGCCGGCCTGCTGATCCCGCTGCTGCGGCTGCTCGTCGACGGCGACCCCGTCACCGTCGAGCAACTCGCCGCGGCTGCGAGCCGCACCCTCGATGACGTACGGCGCGGTCTCGCGGCGGTGCCGGACACCGAGTACGACGATCAGGGCCGGATCATCGGCCAGGGCCTCACCCTGCGCCCCACCCCGCACCGGTTCACCGTGGCCGGTGAGGAGCTCTACACCTGGTGTGCGCTGGACACGCTGATCTTCCCCGCCCTGCTGGACCGCCCGGCAAAGGTGGAGTCGGCCTCCCCGGTCAGCGGCGAGCCGGTTCGGGTCAACGTCGACCCCACAGAAGGTGCAACCAGCGTCGATCCGCCCACCGCGGTGGTGTCGCTGGTGAACCCGGAGCAGATCACCTCGATCCGTTCCTCCTTCTGCAACCAGGTGCACTACTTCACCTCCCCCGAGGACGCCGCGGGCTGGCTGGCCGAGCACCCCGGCGCGGAGGTGGTCCCGGTGGCCGAGGCGTGCCGGATCGGGGCCGCCCTCGCCACCGGCCTGCTCAACCGCCTCCAGGCGCCCGCCGCGGCCGACGACAGCCACAGCTGCTGCTGACCCATACCCACTGAAGGGAATGAGAACACCGATGATGTCCAACCACGACGATCGCCCGGGAGGCAGCGGCCTGCTCCTCGGAGCCGGCGCCGCGCTGCTCATGGTCGCCTGTTGCGCCCTGCTCCCCATCCTCATCGCCGGTGGCGCGATCGCCGGTATCGGCGCGTTCCTCCGCAACCCGTGGGTCATCGGCGCCGGGATCGCCCTGGCGATCCTCGCGCTGATTGCCATCTCCCGCCGCGGCGGCGGCACCGCCGGCCACGGCTGCTGCCCGCCCATGCCCACCAACGAAAACGTCGACCCGAAGGACGAGCAGAACCGATGAGAATCACCCGCCGCCACCACGCCGCGCTCTCGATCGCCGCCGTACTCGCCGCCGGATCGCTGACCCTGACCGCCTGCGGCAACAGTGCCGACCCCGCGACCGCCGGTTCCGGTTCACCCGCCACCGTGACCAGCGTCGATGGCCAGCAGATCAGCCTGCCCGCCAACGGGAAGCCCACCGCGGTGTTCTTCTTCTCCGTCGGGTGCGGCGAATGCGTCAACGGCGTCCGGTCCCTCGGCGAGGCCGCCACCACCGCCGAGAACGCCGGCACCGTGGCAAGCTTCCTCGCCGTCGACATGGACCCCGGCGAATCCAAGGCCCTGATCGGCGGCTTCATGGAGTCCGTCGACGCCGAACACGTACCGGCCGCAATCGACGATGGCGCGGCACTCTCCCGGCGATTCGAGGTGGCCGCTCTGTCCACCCTGATCGTCGTCGACGCCGACGGCACGGTGACCTTCCGCGCCACCGACCCCGACGCCGCGACGATCACCGCCGAACTGGCAAAGGCCGGAGCCTGACCCATGGGCGGACTGCTCACCCTCGCCTTCGCGGCCGGCATGGTCGCGCCCGTGAACCCGTGCGGGTTCGCGCTACTCCCGGCCTGGATCACCCACACCCTCGGCGACACCGATGCCTCAACGGTCCCGGTGCGGCTGCTGCGGGCGCTGCGGGCCGGTCTCGTGTTGGCGGTGGGGTTCGCCGGCACCCTCGCGGCAGCTGGCCTGGTAGTCAGCGCCGGCGCCCGAGGGCTGATTCGCGCCGCGCCGTCGCTTGGCCTGGCCGTCGGCATCCTGCTGGTGGTTCTCGGCCTGTGGATGCTAGCCGGACGCTCGGTCTCGGTGCGGGTGCCTCGGATCCCCGGCCGGGCAGCCGCGGGACTCCCACCCACTGCCCGGATGGCTGCGTTTGGGGTCGGCTACGCGCTGGCTTCGCTGTCGTGCACGTTCGGGGTGATCCTCGCGGTCATCGCGCAGGCGCAGGCCACCTACAGCTATGCCGGGCTCCTGCTCGTCTTCGGTGTCTACGCTGCTGGCTCGGCGACCGTCCTGCTGCTGCTCGCCCTGGCCACCGCCGCGGCAGGCAGCGGACTCACCCGCCACGTCGCGCGATTGGCCCGCCATGGCCCACGGGTCACCGCTGTCGTCCTGCTGCTCACCGGCGCCTATCTGGCCTGGTACTGGTACCCGGCGGCCACCAGCGACGCCCCGGTCGCCGCGGGCCGTGGTGGCGGACTCACTGACGTCTCCGCGGTGGTCTCCAGCTGGATCCAGACACGGGCGACACTCATCGGCGCGCTCGCTGCCGCGTCTGCGCTGGTAGTGCTGGCGCTCGGGGTTCTCCAGCGACGCCGCCGGATCCTTCGGGGGCGCCCGATGACCACGCGGGACAGCACGCAGTGACAGCCCACCGGGTGCGGCGTGCGCACGAAACAGGCTCGGTTGATTGCGTCACCGCGACGCGTTCCCTGACCGGGTCGACGCCAGCCGGTAGGAGTCGGTACCAGTTTCGATGATGTTGCCGCCGAAGGTGAGGCGGTCGACGATGGCCGCGCACAGGCGCGGGTCCGTGAAGGTCTTGGTCCAGCCGGCGAAGCCCTCGTTGGACGCGATTGCCACGCTGTTCTTCTCCTCTCGCTCGGTGAGGACCTGGAAGAGGAGTTCGGCGCCGCGGCGGTCCAGTTCCATGTAGCCGAGCTCGTCAATGCAGAGCAGGTCGACGCGGCCGTAACGAGCGATCGTGCGGGCCAACTGCTTCTCATCGGCTGCTTCTACAAGCTCGTTCACCAGCCTCGTGGCGAGGGTGTACTTTACCCGGAATCCCTTTTCCGCGGCTGCGGTCCCCATGCCGATGAGCAGGTGAGACTTGCCGGTGCCGGAATCCCCGATCAGGCACAGCGGCTGGCCCTTCCGCACCCACTCGCCGGTCGCCAACTGGTGGATGGTGGCGGGGTTGATGTTCGAGTTGGCGTCGAAGTCGAAGTCCGCGAGGAACTTGCTCCGCGGGAACCCGGCGCCGTTCACGCGCCGGATGGTGGACCGACGGTCGCGGTCGTCGCACTCGGCCAGGAGCAGCTCGGCGAGGAATCCGGTGTAGGTCAACTGGTCCTTGTTCGCCGCTGCGACCGCGTCGCCAAGCAGGGCCCGCATGGTCGGGAGCCGGAGCCTCCGGCAGGCCTGGTCGACCGCCGCTACGGCGGCTTCCTC
The DNA here is from genome assembly GCF_001499835.1 of Mycolicibacterium novocastrense. NCBI lineage: Bacteria > Bacillati > Actinomycetota > Actinomycetes > Mycobacteriales > Mycobacteriaceae > Mycobacterium > Mycolicibacterium novocastrense. Next base: position 35,405 of record NZ_LQIH01000003.1, on the reverse strand, counting down.
GGTCAGGCCGCGGCGGCGGCGCAAGGTGGTGGTCACGCTGGTGACTGTGCTCATCGGGGTGCTCCGCTCTCATCGGGACTCATCGGGTCGGGGTGGTGGTCGGTGCCGGTGCGGCGGCCGAGCAGTTGCTGGTATTTCTCCATCGACGGCAGCGGCCGGGTGTCGGGCGGGAGGCCGGCGATGACCGCGGCCGGGTCGAGCAGCAGGCGTTCGGTGAGGGACACGACCTTCCGGCTGCGCTTGGCGTCGCCATCTCGTCGTTCGCCATCGCTGGGCTGCGCAACGGGATGACGGTCTGAACTGGCCCCGGTGGGCGCTGCGAGGGTGGTGTGCAGGCGTGCTTCGACCGCGACCACATCAGCTGAGACTGCACCGACGCTCACTGCGGCGAGCAGCCCGGCTTCGACTTCGTCGGCGGCCATGGCGCGGTGCAGTAGGAGCACGTCGATCAGTTCCCGGGTGCCGACCGCATCCCCGAGCCGCCTGCGGGCGTTCGCCCAGAACGCCTCATGCGCAGGCGTGAACGCCCCCGATTCGCGGGCCTGCGCCAACGCGGTGGAGCCTGGCAATGCGCCCGGCTTACCCTTGAGCACCTCGAGGTAGTGGTCGAGGTTCACCGACTGGCCACCCCTTGTGATGACGCGGGCGTGCCGGGCGATCTGGAGTCGGCCGTCGAACACGACGACCTCGGATGCGCGCAAGGAGACGCGGACGCGGCGGTGGATGAACCGCGCCGGGACGGAGTACCGGGCCATGCGGACGGTGATCATCGCGGAGCGGTCGACCATCGGGTTCAGCATCAGCCCGGGGTCGAACCCCTCGACCGGGAGCGGCGCGAGGTTCTCGCGTTCGGTCGCGAAGTCCTCGCCGACGGTCCGGATCCGCGACGAGATCCGTCGGCGGTCGTCGGCGGCGTCCAAGGCACGGACCTTCTCGTTCAGCTCGTCGAGCGAGTCGACGACGGGCATGGGCACGAGGTGCTGGCGGCGGAACCGGCCGACGTCGCCTTCCACACCGCCCTTCTCATGTGCCCCGGCGATGCCCGGCTGGCAGTAGAACGCGTCGAACCCGAAGTGAGAGCGGAACAGCACCCAGCGGTCGTTCTCTACCCGCTCACGACCGCGCGCGTTGACGACCCGGGTGACTGCGGCGGTGAGGTTGTCGTACCGGACGTGCCGGGCGGGGATGCCGCCGATCTCGTTGAACGCGGCGATGTGGCCCTCGAGGAACGCCTCTTGGCCTTGGGTGGCGTAGATCCGGTGCACCGCCTTCCCGGAGTAACTCAACCTGAATGTGAAGAGGAAGACCTTCGTCTTCACCCCGGCCAGGATGACGTAGAGCTCGCCGAAGTCGACTTCTGCTTCTGCGCCTGGCGCGTGCTCCTGGGGGATCATGACTTCGACCCGGCGGCCAGCTTCGAGGCCGATCTGCGTGCGGCGGATGCGGACGTAGTCGCGAACCGTCGAGTACGACACCTCAATGGCGTCGTGTTCCTCGATGAGGCGGACGTGGATCCGGCGGGCGGTGTGCCGTTGCTTCCGCGGCGCCTCAAGGTCGGCGCGGAGCATGTCGTCGATGGCCGACTTGAACGGATCCAACCGGGGCGAGGAACGCACCGGGGTCTTCCGCGGCGGTGGTTCCGCGGACGTGAGGGCCCGGCGAACGGTGCCGCGTCCGACTTGGTGCTTGCGTGCGAGCGCTCGGATCGACATGCCCTCGACCCGGGCGTCCCGACGGATCGCAGCGAACAGTTCCACACGCACCCTCATCCCGAAACCCACTTCCGGTGCCGCGAGGACCGCTGGATGCGGGTCCTCCTGACGCCACGGAAGTGGGTCCAGATCAAGCCGTCACGACGCCACGCCGAAGCCCGGGTGGGTCCCGAATCAGACCGTCACACTGGTCCCGAATCAGACTGTCACCGCCACGACTAGGCGCTGTCCGGGGACCAGATGAATGTCGATTCGGTGAGGCCGCAGAAAGAAGTTGTTGGTGAGATGGTCTGGATCAAGCCGCTTGTTCCGTCTCGGACGTCTCGATGGTGCGAGATGCGAGGAACTGCTGACCGGCTCGCCGTCGCGACTGTGGTTGTGCAGGCGCGCCGGCTACATCGCATCGCGGCAGTGTGGACAGGGTTGGCTCATGGTCGCGCACATGGGGCAGTTGTCCATCGGCATAGGCATCGTCATGCCGTCAGCACAGCACCACATCAGCGGTTCACCGCTGCCGTTGTCGTAGATCACGGCCATTGGCTCTGCTTCGATGACGTCGAAATAGACTTTCCCGCTAGCAGTTTGACCTTGCGCCAACGTTGCGCCCGGGAGTCCTTGCGGGTTGGCGATCTGCCATAGCACCGGCCACCTCTGACCACCAGGGGTGACCGCGTGGAGGTTCGGGATGATTGGCGTCACAGTGCCGGTGACCGCCCGCACTGTAGCAGTGGCTTCCCAGATCTGGCCCCGCGCAGCGTATCCCGGAAGCGCGGCCGTTGATCTCTGCAAACCCGTGACAGTCCACTCCTGCACGATGGCGCCGCCGGCGTCGACAAGTTGCTGAGGCGTCCCGAACTGATGGTGGGCGTGGTCGCGGGCTGAGGCGGGTACCGCCACCGCTGTGGCCACACCCATGAGCGCGGCCAGGACCGCGGTGATGAGCCGGATATGTCGTCGCATCGTAACTCCTTTTCGAAGGTTTGTGCGGTGGTTGACCGCTCAGATCGCGCAAGCAATATGCGGCAGCCTAGGCGATGATCTATGTAGTTAGATAGTAGGTGAGGGCGGCGATGGCTTTGCTATACGATTGTCCTCGGTGTGGCAGCGCCGCCGAACCGGGTAAGCCGTTGTTGCTACTCCGCGAACGGCGCGAGCCGCACAAGAGGTTTGAAGCCGGCGTAGCGCAGGCACCAATGGATGCGTCCATCGGGAACGGCGGCCGCCTCGGCGGCGAAGGCCGTGAGGAGATGGCCTCGAAAGCCCAGCCGGGGATGCCGTCGCAGTACCTGCTCGACCCATGCAGGGTGTAGTTCGTGTAGCCGCACCCCGGCTACGTCGACGAATGCCCCTGCCGAGACGAACCCGGCTGGGTCGGCCAGATTACCGGCCGCGCCTACGGTGATGTGCCCAGAAATGGCGGCGCCGATCGCCGCCGCCCGCTCGGATGAGACACCACGTTGAAGCGCGAACTGCTCGGCGCGCTCGCCGCCGACGACGGCGAAGCAATGGCCGGGTGTCGGTTGCTCGAGATTCAGGTCGTGCAACAGACTGGCGACGTAGACCAATTCGTGGTCGACCGGTGCGTCATCGAGGGCGGCAAGTGCAAGCCCGAACAGAAACGTGCGGTACGAGTGTTGGAGCATATGAGGTGAAAGCTCCTCGCGTGCCTGCTGTTCGGCATCTCTGGCCAGTTGGGAGTCCGGCCACCGCATACGGTCGAGGTCGATGCCCCCAGCGCCGCGCCAACCCAGCGCCACTCGAAGCCGTCCGATCGCGTGGGACACCACGACATGGGCCAGCGGTGTCAGCAGCTGGCGGCGTTGCGCCGACGTCAAAGCGCCGCCGGTGGCCTTAGCCCACGCGTAGTCGAAGCCGGGTGGAGCGGCTGAGCCACCGGCGGCCAGCCCAGGACGGTCGAGGTTCTGGGCGGCCACCCGGCGGTGGGTGATGCTTCGGGCGGTATCAGCGCTCAGGCGTGGCACTGGCATGAGGACGCCTTGTCCGAAGTGATTTCTGCCGTGACCGTGGATTCGCCTGCGCTGTTGGGCCGCCAGTCGAAGGGAAAATGCTTGCTCGAACCGCCGCGGTGATCGTGGGACCAGTCAAAGCCCACAGCGTGGTCTCGCTCTACAACCCCCCAGGTTGCGATTTGGCCGGGCCCGACTTCGGCACCAGGCGCGTTGGCGGTGGTCACACGGCGATCAGGGTCCGAGGTCGGTCCCGTCAACGCAGCCACACGTAGGTCGACCTTTCCCGGGATTTCGGCGCGCCAGAAGGCGAGGTCATCGGCTGCCTCGAACGTAATGGGTGCGTACTCAATGGCCCGAAGATCTTCAATGAGACTGGCGAATTCGGCCGGCCAGCCGCCCTCCTTGCCGGTGAAAATCCGCTCCAAGGCATCGCGCTGGGCGGTGTCGGCGCTGGAGTCGATATAGAACATCAACCTCATCATGGCGTCGGGGTCGCCGACCCACATATTGCCGGTGAACTCGCCGAGCGAAACCACGTTCAAACCGGTGAGGTCCACCCCGCCGAAGTGCCCCTCTCGGATATGCCAAACCAATGTGAAAAGGCAGTCGCCGTGGGTTGGTTCCTGTGCGAAGCTGCACGGGCAGGGGAGCTTGCAGCTGCATACGTCGAACCAGTCACCACGAAGATGCCAGTCAACCGTGGCCGATGTTGTAGTCATCAGAACTCCTTCCCATATACCCCCGGGGGGTAATGCCCGGGACGACGAAAGGGTAGCTCTCCGGCCGCCTCCCCGCAAGTACCCCCTGGGGGTATTGACGAGGTACCTTCGACCTCGTCGTCCGTGGCTTGTCTGATCATGGTGAATGGCCGACAGGTCACCATTGGGCAGCTCTATGGCATCGGCTACTCAAGGGCCTGCCATTGGCAGCGTCGAGTCAAAATCCTCTTCGTTCGTGTTCGCGGTGGCCCTACGCACTCGCCTTAAGGCCCTAGGGTGAACGTGCTGTTGGCCATGGGCGCCGCAAAGGGTCGTTGCCTTGTCAGAGCCTTCACTTGGATTTGGCGGGTTGGCCCCATGCCAACGGCTTCTGCTGGTTGACAGTGGGCGACTGAGGCGGCGACGCCAGCTAGGGGTGGGGTCGACGCCCCAGCCGCAGTCAAATACTATCAAAGTCCGTAGATGTGCAATGTTCTTCGCGTGCGACGGACGGCGGTTCGGCCATTACGTCGCCAATCTCAGCAGTAAGCCCTTGTATACGACAAACCCGTGCGGGGCAGCCCAAAGTCGCTGAGGCGAGCCGCTTCCGGTTCTAAGTGAACGTTCACCCGCACCGGTGCGGCCCTTCGCGTCGCTTAGGCCACTTCAGGCCACGAGTCGCCCTGGGGACCAGTGAGGCCCGGCCGCCAACTACGCGCAACAACCGATGAGTCAGTGCGGTTTCCGCGATTCGGCGACCGCCTTTCGATGGGAATCTCAGATCTTCGATTGGGTCGCGGTCAGATCTCGAGCGGCATCTGTCCGCTCGCCCTACGAAGGGTTTCAGGATGTACGAGGCGACGTTTCACAGACACCAACCAGGATGGAATCGAGGCGGCTCGGTTTCGGTAAGACGCAGCGCTTGCGTTCCTCGGCCGACCGCCACTTGACCGACATTAAGCACTAGGGAATTCTTCGCATCCACTTGAGTGTGCGATGTTGGTTGCTCGAGGTGGCGACCCGATACAAGGCCGGATCAGCATGCATTCGCGGTCCCCGCGTCGCTTCCGCCAACTTCGCATGTGGGCACTCACTCGATTTGCTGGAGCTAGCATCAACCGGTAAGCCGTCGACGTGGAGCGTTCCGGCCGACATTCCCCATGTGATCAATACCTGCGGTGGCATATGTCGGCTGTTATCGTTCTCGGGACCTAATACGTACTGAGCTTGATCAGTACTTGAGCTGGGCGCTGCAAGTTCGGGCGGTTCGAGGTGTGCCGCGATGGCCGTCTTGTGTTGACCAGTCAGCTGAGGGCCTGTGAGCCCGCGGACATGGAGGTGCCGTGCTTAGATACCTGCTACGTATTGTCGGAGCTTTCTCGGTCAGTGCGGTGGTGGCTGTGCTTGTAAGTCCCTCTGCCGCCGCTCATATCGATGCCTATCTCGATGGGGCTGGGCCGGGAGAGTTCGGACTCATCACGTTGCGAGTGCCGACAGAGTCCGGTACTGCGGCCACCACAAAGGTGGAAGTGCGCATTCCCGACGACGTGCAGTTGCGGACCGTGCTGGTGCAGCCGGTGCCGGGCTGGCAAGTCGCGTCCACGAAGCGAAAGATCGACCCGCCCCTCTATAAAGACGATGGCACGCCGGTGCATGAGGTGGTCAGTTCGGTGACCTGGACGGCGACCGGTCCCGGGATTCTTCCGGGGCAGTTCGTCGAGTTCGGCCTGGATGCCGGCCCGATGCCGGAGTCCGCCACCTTGGCACTGCCCACCGTTCAGACCTTCTCCGATGGCACAGCCGACGAGTGGACGCAGCCGGCGCCTGAGGGTAGCGATCCGGAGTTTCCGGCCCCGAGTGTGACCATCGGAGCAGCGCCGGCCGCGGCGAGTGGGGGCGGCGATCTGCTTCCCGTCATTGCATGGACGGCGCTAGGCTTGTCCGTTGTCGCACTCGCACTCGGAGTGTTTGCGATCGACCGGGCCGCTCGACGATCGGCTGCGCCGAATGCGGCGACATCCGAGGCGTCTTCTGCAGCGAGTGAACCGTCCACCACCTGATGCAGGCAAACCACAGCAGCTAATCCAGGTGAATCACGACAGGACTGAATTTTTCATATGAAGCACAGTGTTCTGCTGACTGCGGCGGTTGGGGCTGTGATCGTTGCTCTGACGGCATGCGGGTCAAATCAGTCGGCCTCGCCCTTACCCGCAGGGTCTCCCTCCTTTCGTGGCCCGACAGGGGCTGTCACGACATCTTCACCCGGTGCGCTGGCCGGAACGGTCATCGGGGTCACGATCGCCGAGGGGGTGGTCACACCTGTCAACGCCCAAGCCGAGGCTGTGGTCGGTCAACCGATCGTGCTCGAGGTCAGCAGTGATGCCGTCGACAGCATCCATGTCCACTCGGTTCCGGAACGCACCTTCGACGTGGAAGCACGCCCGGGTCAGCGATTCGAGTTCATGGTCGGAGTTCCTGGGCGTGTCGATGTGGAGCTGCACGAGCTGCACCGCACGGTCGTCACAATCGAAGTCAAGCCTTGATGCCCGAGACCGCTGTGACGTTCCTAGCGCACGGTGTAGGTGGATCGACGGATCTGCCGGTGCCCCTGTCGTACGCACTAATTGCGGGCGTGTGGGCGTTGGTGTTCACGTTCGCTGTGGTGATCGTCGCGTGGAGAACTCCGCGATTTGACCCGGCCAAGCCGGGCAGCGTCTTACCGGCGTGGGTATCGAGAACCGTTGATAATCCGGTCGTCCGGTGGATCGTCGCGGCGGCTGCCCTCGTCTTCACAGTGTGGGTCGCGGTGGCGGCGATATGGGGGCCACAAGATAGCAGCAACGCGCTTCCAGGCACGTTCTATGTGCTGTTGTGGGTGGGTTTGGTCGCTGTATCGATTGTCGTCGGCCCGATTTGGCGGTTGATCTCGCCCGTGCGCACTGTGTGGCGGCTCGTCAGCATCGGCTCTCGCCGCCGGGTCACCAGCGATGCTCGCCGAGGGTATCCGTCCGGCATGGGCTACTGGCCAGCAGTGCTGGGCCTGTTCGCCTTTGTGTGGTTGGAGTTGGCGAGCCCCGACCCTGGCTCGCTGACAGCGATCAAGACTTGGATTCTCGCCTATGTCGTCGTGATGTTCTTGGGCGCAGCAGTTTTCGGTTCGACGTGGTTCGCGCGGGCCGACCCCTTTGAGGTGTACAGTGTGACGGTCTCGCGGCTGGCGCCGTTTCGGCGAGACCCTGCGACCGGTCGCCTAGTGGTGGGGAATCCGCTCGATCATCTGCCGACCATGCCGGTGCGTCCGGGCACGGTCGCCGTGATGGCGGTGCTGCTGGGCTCCACCGCTTTCGACAGCTTCTCGCAGTCACAGACTTTCCGAAATTTCGTCGACAATAATGCCGCGGCCATCCCACTCGTGGCGGAGTCGACGGGGGGCGCGGTGTTGCGCACCCTGGGTCTGTTGCTCTTCGTCTTCGTTGTAGGAGGGACGTTTACGGTTGCTGCCCGTGCAACCGGTGGTGTGAGCCGTGAGCAGCGCCGCGAGTTACCGGGCCGACTCGCTCACTGTCTGATCCCAATTGTGGTGGGATACATCTTCGCGCACTACCTCTCGTACCTGGTGGAGCGTGGCCAGGAGACGATCGTGCGGTTGGCAGATCCGTTGGGCAGAGGCTGGCATTTGCTGGGGCTGGATTCCGAAGATGTGCAGTACTTTCTTTCGCTGAATCCCACGGTGCTGTGGACTATCAAGGTGTCGTGCGTTGTCATCGGGCATGTGGTCGCCGTGGTTTCCGCTCACGATCAGGCGTTGCGTGCGCTGCCTGTGGGCCATCAACTGACCGGACAGCTCGCGATGATGGCCACGATGGTCGCCTACACCTTGACCGGCTTGTTCCTGTTGTTCGGTGGGTGACCGTGCAGGATCCACCTTTGCGGCGCGCTATCTCGGGCCGCGCACCGGGCAACTGACAACACCCAACATTGACAGCTTCACCTCGTTGGCTGGCAAGCTGTCGCCGTAACTCATTACCGACCTGGCGCCTCCATCACACTTCCTGTCATCAGAGCCCCAATCCCCCATGATCTAGAAGAAGATTGACGATGGTCCGACGATGACAGAACTGACCTACATCGGCTCCGACGGGTGGCGGCTCCACGCGGCTGGCATGGGCGAGGGACCACTTCTGATCATGCTGCACGGCGGGGGTCCTGATCACCACAGCATGCAGCCCCTGGCCGAGCAGCTGACCGACCGCTATCGCGTCGTGCTGCCCGACATCCGGGGCTACGGGCGCTCCATCTGCGCGGACCAGGAACGCCACACATGGGATCAGTACGTGCAGGACGTCATCTCGCTCATGAATGCCGTCGACGTGGAAACGGCGGGACTCATCGGTGCGGGCCTAGGAGGCACCATTGCGCTTCGGGCCTGTGCCAAGCATCCCGACCGGATCTGGTGCACTGTGGTGATCAGTCCGGAAGACATTGAGGACGACGAAGCAAAGGCTACCGAAACGGCGATGATGGACGAGTTCGCCGACCGCGTCCGCGCCCACGGCATCGAAGCCGGATGGGAACTGTACCTGCCGCATTTGCAGCCGCTCATCGCCAATCTCGTCCGCGATGCGATCCCGCGAGCCCATGCAGCCAGCGTCGCAGCCGCAGCGGCAATCGGCCACGATCGAGCATTCCAGTCGCCCGACGAACTCGCGGCCATCACAACGCCCGTGCTGATCATCCCAGGCGACGATGACCGGCACCCGGTCGCGCTTGCTCACCTCATCAGCAAGCTGATCCCAAATGCGCGCATGGCACCTGTCAGGATGTCCCGGGCCCTGAGCACAGCCGATGACATGGGGCAGGCGTTCGCCCCCCCCCATCCACGACTTCCTTCAAAACCTATCGGGCTCACGTTGATCCGCTGTCGGCTCTTCGTGCCAATCGATGCAGCCAGGGGGCAACGAATTGGGGAAGGACATGTACCCCTAATCAGCTCTTCTCTGTGACCAATCCGTGGATTGCTAGTCCAATCACGCTGCGGCGAGCAGCTTCTGGCCCGAGACAGTGACCGCGACGGTCCTGTTCAACATGGTCGGCTGGGGATATATTCACCTGCGTGCCAGTCACCATTGGGACCCGTCGTCTCTGGCGATCCAGGCGGGCGGTTCCGGTCAGCAGAGCGGCGACGATGAACAGTGCGAACGCTGCGGATCGGCAGCGGGCTAAGATGCCAACTCCTTGTGGCGGCGAGGCACGGACGCGACCAGATTCACCGCAGCCTCTGCGGCTCGACAGCGACGGTTGACTTCGCGGTCAGGGCAGACATCTGCCTTTACTGCAATCACGCATGTTCGGACTGTCAGCGGCTTCGCCATGCGTGCAGCCGGCCGACTACTTACTATGGCGAGTAGTACTGCACCGGTGCATACCTTCGACCATTGCGCCGAGATGCCTAATCTCGACATTGGCCATTAGAGGTCCGACAAATCCAACTCTTGTCGCTAACGGGTCGCTCACTTGCTGCGATAACCAGATTGCGCGGCGTGGCAACCGCGGCGGAGATCTGGCGGGGTTGCGACTCCTCCCCCCCGCCAGATCGCCGGCTTCAAAGGCGGCCAACGCGTCTCGATCTGCCGCTCGGCCGCGCGCGGAGCCGCATACTGGATCTAGTCGCTGGTCTTGCAGTTCCGATGCAGAGCATGTCATCGGCGACAAGTTGTAGTCGGCCGCTAGCTCGGAGAAGGTCGGTCGTGGCACATGAACTGGCAACGCCACGTCGAGGGACGAGGCTGGAGTGAGGCATGGTGCGTCGTTGGACGTGCTCAGGTATCGGATCACGCCCGGGGTTGGCGTATGCGCCCGGCGACCGATTCGCTTCTGAGCCGGCCACTCAGCCTTTGGCTGCTCGCTTCCTGGGTCGTCGTAGCGCGGCGCGTAGGCGCGCCGACTCCTGGGGGCCGATCTGTTCAAGGAAGTAACTGAGCACCAGGTCTGGTTGGCCGCCGGAGTTCAAGGCTTGCCGCATGAGGCTTGCGCTGTGTTGCTCCCGAGTCAAGGTTGGCCAATACCGGTAGGCCTTGCCGTCACGCTCGCGAGCCAGGTAGCCCTTGCTATGCAAGTTGTCCATCGTGGACATCACTGTGGTGTAGGCGATGTCGCGTTCTGCGGCTAGTTCCTCGAAAATTTCTCGCACCGTCGTGGTCGTCTCGGGTCCACGGTTCCAGATGCGCTCCATGATGACGGCTTCGAGTTCGCCGAATCCGCGTGCGCGCACCGTTGGCCTCCCGGCTGTCCCTGTCGAGCCTGTGTCACGCATGGTGCGCCCCTTCGGCGGAATGCGTATGTCTACGTACTCACAGCGTAATGCCGTTTTATCCGGTGCGGAGACCGAGGGCCAATTCGAAGGCTCAACGTCCGCGGCGGCATGGGCGCGGGTCCGAAACCTCCCCTGGTAAGCGAGACGGTTCGAGGATCTCCCCGGTCAACGAGACCTAGTGGGCAGACCATGCTGCCCGCTGACGTCTCGCCGAGATTATGGAACCACCGACCGTACCGAACCGGGTGGAGCTGACGCCGGCTTCTTCCTCTGTCGGGAACGCGATGCCGATGCCACCGCGCCGATCGCGGCGCGGTGGTGCGATTAGCGCGGGATTATCCGGACGCGTCGGTCAACATTCAGCTCACTTCGACGACTACGACCGCTGTAGCGAAGAAAGTATCAGTGACACAGAAATTTGACGTGACCTGCTCAGCTGGCGGCCGCGGGGTGGCGCAACTGCGCCTGCGTCCCGATCTCGTCTTTATCCTGGAACGTCATCATCGGGCACCTCGGGCGCGCACAGCATGAACACGACGAACTTGTTCGCGATGGCAGGTGCACAGGTTGGCCGGCTGGTCGTGCTCTTCGTCAAAGCCAGGTTTCCAGGCTGTCTCCACGGCCGTGACCGGATACGGCTCTCGCCTTCGAGCTCGAGCAGGATCTCGGCTTCGTGCGCTCCTTTCCGGAGGGCGAACTGACGGTCAGCATTCCCTTGCTTTCAGATACCCCTTCGGGGTATGTCTAGAGGGCGTCACCAATCATTGCGTGTCGCGGCTCGGACATCGCGAACCCCGGAGGTGCGTATGTATGCCGGGTTGACGGGGGTCTTGCTGGTCGCCGTCAGTGGGGTGGCCAGTCTCTACGCTGCCCACCGATTTACGGCCGTGTCGTCTAGACCGCTGGTCTCGCTGCCCTTCCAGTCTGGATGGCTACCCGAGGAGCACGCGTTGTCGCGCTATCACGTCCGCTGGTACTTGGCCACGCTAGTGTTCCTGGCCTTCGACGTCGAAATGCTGTTCATGTATCCCTGGGCGGTCGTCGTCGTCGAGATGGGCGCCACCGCGGTCATCGAGATGTTTCTGTTTCTGGCCGCGCTGCTCGTCGCGGTCGCCTGGGCATGGCGAGAGGGTGCGCTGCGGTGGACCTGAATCGATGGCTGGCCAAGTACGCCGCCCGGCGTCCGCATGTGTTCATCGCCGAGCTGCCAGGCAATTGGGCGCTTCGCGCCGCAACACAGAACCTGATCGCTGCGCGCGGATGGCGGCAAGCCGTCTCACCGGCCGGCGCCGACGTGTTGGCGGTCTGTGGAACCGCAGTCGACGATGAATTCGCCGACCTCATCGATCGCCTCTGGGACCAGCTGCCAGGCCCCCGCGCTCGGGTCGTCATCCGAGATCTGTCGGCGACGCGCTCGCAACTGGACCGCGCGGCCGGCGTCCTTGTCGACACCAAGTGGCAGCGCACAGATGCCCGCGACCGAATACAGTCCGCCGCACCGATGCCTCAGCACGACGCCGGCGCCGAAGGTCACCACATGCCCCACAGCGCCGCCGGGCACGGCCGCCCGGCCGACAGTGCCCCCTCCGAAACAGCCCACGGCGGCCACGATGCGAACGGAGACGACGGCAGCGACGACCACGCAACCCATCACCACAAAGGGCAAGGTGACGCTTCACCGCACGGCGGCTCAGATCTTCACCATCCCGAGGAGAACAGCCACGAGCCGGCTGACCACAGCGCACACCAGCACCACGACCGCGGCGCACACGGTGACCCCGGCGAGGATGGTCATCACGATATGGGCCACAGCGGTCACCACATGGACCACGGCGATATGGAAATGGCTCCGGCGGGAATCGCGTTGGCCCAGGGCGGTGAAGACCGCGACGGCTTGGAGATGGACGAGCTGCACGTGCGGCTGGGTCCGTTCCTCGCGTACTGGCCAGCCGGGCTGGTGCTGCGCTGCGCGCTGCAGGGCGATGTCATCACTGCGGCTCAGCCTCAGATGATGGGCGCCGCCTCCAACGAACAACCGCAGCCGCTACTGAGCAGCTGGATGCAGGCAGCCCGCCACACCGACCATATCGTCGACCTCTTGGTACTGGCCGGCTGGCCTCGCGCGGCGGGGCGCGCACGACGGCTACGCGAGGTGCTGCTGGGTGACACCGTCGACAGCCGCGCCGCCCGCCAGCAGGCCGACGCGTTGGCCACCGTGGTGCGCCGCTCCCGGGTGCTGCGGTGGGCGCTGCGCGATCTCGCCCCAATCGCGGTCGATGACATCGACCGATATGGAATGCCCGCGGCTCTGGCCGGAGATACCTACGATCGGCTGCTCACAAGGCTCGACGTGGTGCAACGTGCGGTTAGAGACGAGGCCGATGCGCCCCAGTTGCACGTGCCCCACGGCGCCGTGAAGGACATACTGCCCGATCTGGTCGAGGGTTTAGACGTGGCCACGGCACGGCTGGTGGTCGCCGGTTTAGGTATCGAGCTGTCACCCTCGGAGCGGGGTCAGCATGCCTGAGGTGACGACAGTCAGTGGCGTGTGGGCGCTGGCGGCCGCTGCCCTGTTGGCCGTGCTCGTCCTGTTCGCGGCGAGCCTGGACAGCACTCTTTCCGCACGAGCCGACGGCGCGAGCGGCGCGGTGGCCGCACCGCTGTTTGAGGCGGCCCGCCTGATGCGTCAGCGTCGCCGGACCCTGGTGGCTGCCGACACGCTGCTGTGGCGCATCGGGTGCGCCGGCCCGATCGTGGTCGCTCTGCTGATGATTGTGGTTGTGCCGCTGGGCCGTTGGACGCTGCTGGATATCGAGGTCGGCGTGGTGTGGTTCAACGCCATGGATGTGATGATGTGGGCGCTGGTGTGGCTGGCCGGCTGGGGCCCTAATTCGGTGCACGCATTGATCGGTGGCTATCGGTTCCTCGCCCACGCGTTGGGCTATGAGTTGCCGTTGATGTTCGCCCTGGTCGCGCCCGCCGTAGCGGCGGGTAGCCTGCGGGTTGGTGACGTGGCGAACGCCCAGCACGGCGTGTGGTTCGTGGTGTGGATGCCCGTCGCATTCGTGGTGTATTGCCTTGGGGTGGTCGCTTTTTCGGTAGGGGGCCCCTTCGCGCCGGCGCTGGGGGCCGACATCGCCGGTGGCGTGACCTCCGAGCTGTCGGGCGTAGACCGGCTGCTGTTTCAGGCAGGCCGCTATGCGCTGTTGGCCGCGGGCGCGGCGTTCGCCGTGCCGATGTTTCTCGGCGGCGGTGCTGGTCCGCTGCTGCCGGACTGGATGTGGTCAGTTGTGAAAACCCTTGCGCTGCTGAGCGTCTTGGTATGGCTGCGCCGAACAATTCCAGCACTGCGACCCGACAAGTTCATGGAGGTCGGCTGGGTCGTGTTGTTGCCAGCCGTTTTGGCCCAAGACCTAGTGGTGGCGCTCATCGCCATCTGGAGGAGTTGACACACCATGATTGTTCATATCGTGTTCTGGCTGCTCGCGGTCATCGCCGTCGCTGCCGGTGCCGCGGTGTTCTGGGTCAATTCGATGGCGCGCGCAACATATGCGCTGGCGAGTTCGTTCATTGCGGTCGGTGTCGCAGTTGTGCTGCTGCAGCAGAACTACATCGGCGTGGTCACCATCTTGATGATGGTGATGGAGATGGCGGTGATGGCGGTCTACATGGTCATGTTCATGGGCATGAACCCGGCGCTGATGCCGATGAGCATGGTTCACGACAACCGCCGCGCACTAGTCGCTGCCGGGGCCACCTTTGTCTTCCTGGCTTCGGGGATTGCGCTGATCGACTGGCCCGCCCGGCAGGGCCAGCCGCCGCCGGACGTCACCATGGCACTGGGCGAGGCGTTGATGGGCCCGCACATGCTGACCATGGTGGTGATCAGCCCGGTGATGGTCGCCACGATCGTCGCCGGGGTGGTGTTGGCGGCCGCCCGTACTCGTTATGACCGTTTCGGTGACGATCTCAAACGCCGGCCCGCACGTGACCCGCAGCCCGGGGGAGTCGATCGATGACCTTGCAGACGGTGTTATTGGTAGCGGCAGCGATTTTTAGCGTCGGGCTCTACGGTGCGCTGTCTCAGCAAGTTGTGGTGATGGTGATGATGGGCCTGGAGTTGATGATCAACGCGATCATCCTTGCCGCCGCCGGGTTTTGGTGGTTCGTGATGCCCGCACCCAGCGGCCAGGTGCTGCTGCTGGTGGTCATCGCCGCCATGACGGTGGAGATGGCGATGGGGTTCGCGGTGGCCACGGCGCTGCACCGCGAGCGTCGTGTTGACATGACCGACATGGCAAGCGACCTTTCCCGATGAGCAGCCCGTGATCTCGGCGCTGCTGTGGCTGCTGGTCGCTGCGCCGGCCGCGGTGGGAGTCGTTGTGTTGATCTCCCGCCGCGACGATCGGTGGGTGAACGTGATCTCTTTGGCCAGCATGCTCGGGTGCGTCGCTGTGTCGGTCGTGGTGGCCGTCGCGCGGCCGTCGGTGCAAGTGGCGTTCATGGCGGGCGCGCCATTGGGTCTTCGGGTCGACGCGCTCGCCGCGACCGTGCTGCCGGCGGTCACCACCGCGACGTTGCTGGTGCTGATGTTTTCTGCCGGGAGCATCCGCCAGGCGCGGAGCAGATTTCACGGGTTGATGCTGGTGTTCGCCGCGGCCGCCATTCTGACGGTGACCGCCGCGACGCTGCCCACGTTGCTGCTGGGTTGGGAGATGATGGGGGCGGCGTCCTATGCCCTGATCGGGTTTTGGTGGCGCGAGCAATACCGCGTCTCCGATGGGCTCACCGCGTTCGTGACCACCCGCACCGCCGATCTGGGTTTGTATCTGGCCGCGGGTGCCGCGCTGGCCGGCGGCGCTGGGATGGCGCTGAACAGTTTCGCCGATGCCCAGGGTGGGTGGCGCGATGTAATGGCGTTCGGCGTGCTCGTGGCGGCGCTCGGCAAGGCGGCGCAGCTGCCGTTCTCCTTTTGGCTGTCGCGGGCGATGTCGGGTCCCAGTCCTGTTAGCGCCCTGCTGCATTCGGCGGCGATGGTGGCGATGGGCGGATTCTTGTTGTTGCGGACGCAACCCTTGCTGGCCGCCACCGGCTGGGCGGCGACCGCGGCGGCATGGGTGGGCGTTATCACCGCAGTGATGCTCGGCGCCGTCGCGGTCGCCCAGCGCGACATCAAACAGCTGCTCGCCGCGTCCACCGCAGCGCAGCTGGGATTCGTGGTGATGGCCGCCGGGGTGGCCGCCGTCGGCGGGGGCGCCGCGCACCTGGTGGCGCACGCCGCCACCAAGGCCGGTTTGTTCCTCGCCGCGGGCGCTTGGTTGTCGCTGTTGGGCACCCAGCGTCTGGACGACTTGCACGGTGTGGCGCGGCGCTGGCGGGTGGTGGGGTGGTCGGCGACGATCGCGGCACTGACGTTGGCGGGGATCGCGCCGCTGTCGTTGTGGGCTACCAAGGATGCGGTGTTGACCGCTGCCGCGCAGCACTCCCCCGTGTTGTACGGCCTGGGACTACTGGCCTCGGCGCTGTCGGCGGCGTATGCGGCGAAGATGCTGGTGGTGATGTGGGCTTTGCCCTCGACCGAGGAGACCGCCGGGCCGCCGACCGCGGCGGCCCGACCCGTCCCACGACGGCTCACCGGTCTCGAAAAGGCGCCTCTTGTGGTTCTCGCAGCAGGGGCGGTGGTAGCGGGAGTGCTGGCCCTGCCACCGGTTGGGTCCATCATTGGGCGTGCCCTCGACGGCGAGCAGCCGATCAGTCATCCCGGCGTGGCCGAGCTGCTCGGTTCGGCCGTCCTTGCGCTGATCGTGGTGGCGGTGGTGGCACGCTGGGGCGTGCCCGAACCTCGCTGGGCCGCATCCTGGTTGGGGCTGCAACGCGCGGCGAATGTGCTGGTGGTTGCCCCGACAATGGCTGCCGCCCGGGTGGCAGCCCGATTCGATGACAAGGTGCTCGATCGGGTGGTCGACGCCGGGGCGATCGCGGTGTTGCGCGCGGCGGGTCGGGCCGCTCGCATCGACATCGGTGGTGTGGACAGCGCGGTGGAAGCGGTAGCCGCGCGAGTGGGACGGTTCGCTCAGCTGACGCGCCGACCGCAAACCGGCCAGCTGCATCACTATTACTTGGCCGCCGGAGTGCTATTGGTCGCCGGCTTCGTACTCATCGTGACGGCGAGGTGACCTGATGCTCAGTGTGATCGTGTTCCTGCCGCTAGCCGCTGCGCTGGTGCTACTGGCCGCATCCCGGCTAGCCGGCCGCACCGCCAACGTGATGTGGGTGGTGGTCACGTCAATCGACCTGGTGCTCATTGTCGGGGTTTGGGCGCGCTACGACGCGCCGGCGCCGAACGAGCTGGCGTTCGAGGAGCAGGTCCCCTGGATTCCCGGCGTCAACAGCAGCTACCACATCGGCGTCGATGGTCTATCGCTGCCGCTGGTGGTGATGACGGCGGTGATCTTCCTGGCCTGCGCGATCTACGGGCTGCGCAACGAGGACCGGCCCCGGCTGCAGGCCGCGTTGTTCTTGTTCCTGCAAAGCGTCAGCCTTGGGTTGTTCGTCGCCGCAGATCTGATCTTGTTCTTCGTCTTCTTCGATTTGTCGATCGTGGCGATGTACTTCGTCATCACCGGCTGGGGACACGGCGACGCGACCCGCTCGGCGCTGAAGTTCTTCCTCTACACATTCCTGGGATCGCTGGCGCTACTGGTGGGCTTTATCGGCCTCTACATCGCCGCCGACCCGCACACCTTCGACATGGTCGAGCTGGCGGCGACCACACCGTTGGCGCGCAGCCCGCTGGCGGGCAGCCTGGTGCTGGCCGCGATCCTGCTCGGATTGGCGGTCAAGACACCCACCGTCCCCTTCCACACGTGGCTGCCGCCGGCGCACACCGATGCGCCCGCCGTCGGGTCGGCGGTGCTCGCCGGGGTGCTGCTGAAAATGGGCACCTACGGGTTCGTGCGAATCGCAATGCCGATGCTGCCGCAGGCATGGCGCGAGTGGGCGTGGCCCATCATCGCCGTCGGGGTCGTATCGGTGATCTACGGGGCGCTGGTCGCGCTGGCCCAAAACGACCTCAAACGCATGATCGCCTACACCTCGGTCAACCACATGGGCTACATCGTGATGGCCGTCGGCGCTGCCGGGCTGACCGCGGCGGGCACCGCCGACGCGCGGGAGGTCGCGGTAGTCGGTGCGGTCACCCAGATGGTCAGCCACGGCCTGATCACGGCCGCCCTGTTTCTGCTCGCCGGGGTGTTCTACGACCGGGCGGGCAGCTATGACATGGACTCCTACGGCGGACTGGCCGGCCCGGCGCCCAAACTCGCCGCGCTGTTCGCCGTGGGCGCGTTCGCCTCACTGGGATTGCCGGGGTTTTCCGGTTTCATCGCCGAATTCCAGATCTTCGCCGGCAGCATCGCCGCCTCTCCGGTCACGGCGCTGGCTCTGCCCGGCATCCTGATCACCGCCGCGCTGTTTCTGCGCGCGCTGCAACGCGTCTTCACCGGTCCCACGCGTGGGCATGCTGTCGACTTCACTGACCTGCGGGTCCCTGAGACCGCTTCGGTGTCAATCCTTCTCGTGCTCAGCGTGGCCATCGGCCTACTGCCCAGACCGCTGCTGGACCTCATCGAACCCGCCGCGACAGCGCTGGTCGCGCTCGTCGGGAGATAATCCGTGAATCCCGAGGCGGCGATGCGGCCACTGCTAATGGGGCCGGAGATGCTCATGTTCGGCGCCGGTCTGGTGGCGCTGATCGCGGGATCGTTTCTGCCCCGGCAGCGGCAGTGGTGGGTCGGCGTCATGGCGGCCGCGGTGCAGGTCGGTGTTATCGGCGTCGCAGTGGTGCAGATGGTCGGCCCGGATCAGATGGCTTTCGAGGGCGCGTTTTCCGTCGACACCGCCACCGGTGTAGCACGGATCGCCTGTGCAGCCGGATTGTTGTTGATATGGGCGGTGGCCGGCGCTGAGATGCGGTCCTCGCCGCGGGAAGCCGAAACATATGCGCTGCTGATGTTTTCGAGCACCGGGGTCCTGGTGCTGGCAGGCGCAGACGACCTGTTGTTGCTGGTGGCCGGCTACTTCCTGGCCAGCATCCCGCTCTACGGTCTCATCGGGTTGAGCCGCTCGGCCGCCGCGGCCGAGGCCGCCATGAAGGCCTATCTGATGGGCGCATTGTTCGGGATCCTGCTGATGCTCGGCGTCACGGTTCTCTACGGCCTCACCGGCGCGACGCGCTACCCGCAGCTGGCGATGGTCCTGGGCGGCGCTCCGACGATAGCGGTCGCCGCCGGAGTGGTCGGTGTGCTGGCGGGCCTGATGTTCGAGGCCGGTGGTGTGCCGGCGCACTTTTGGGTGCCTGACGCCGCGCAGGGCGCTAACGCCACGGCGGCGACGTATCTGACCACCATTCCCAAGATCGGGGCTCTGGTGGCGTTGTACCGCCTCACCACCGTGCTGCCCGACACCCTGGCGTGGCCGGTATTGATCGGCGTATTTGCCGTCGCCAGCATGACTTTGGGTAATCTAGCCGCCTATTGGCAACAGGACCCGCGTCGGCTGTTGGGATGGTCCACGGTCAGCCAGGTCGGCTATCTCCTGGTGCCGATCACCGTCGCGGCTAGCAGCGAGTTGGCGCTGCCCTCGCTGCTGTTCTATCTAGTCGGCTATACCGTCACCAACATTGCGGCGTTCGCGGTCACCGCGGCGCTGCCCGGGTGCCACGATCTCGATTCCTACCGCGGCTTGGCGGGAAGTCACCCGTGGCTGGCGGGGGCGCTGGTCGTGGCGCTGCTCGGTCTGGTGGGGACTCCGCCCACCGCGGTGTTCATCGGCAAGGTCACCACGGCCACCGCGGCCTGGGACGGCCGGTATGCATGGCTGGCCGTCATGGTGTTCGTCAACACATTGGTCAGCCTGTTCTACTACCTACGCTGGATCATCCCCGCCTTCGGGCGTCCCCACGAGACCGGCGATGCCGACAAACCGGCGGCCCAGCACTGGCCCACCCGCGCCGCGGTGTCGGCCGCCACGCTCAGCCTCCTTCTGGGCATCATCGCCGGACCGGTATGGCAACTAGTCACCTGACCCGCGTCGACACAGGGCGTTGCTCCGCGCCATGAGGCCACACAAAACGCGGAATCCTTGCAGGCGATCATCCACGTGGCGTCGCCAACCCGATTCCAGCGGACATCCGTTCGTCGGCTGTGCGAAGAGGGCGAATGACCACCCTGGTGGAATACCCACCAGGGGTATATTGTCTCTATGTGTGGTTACCCCGCCCGGGTATGCAAGGAGGCGCGTCATGTGCACAAGCAGGTGACTGTCGGTTGGCGCCTTCGCATGGCGAAAGGCGCTGTTAACACAGTCGTTGCTCACAGCTAGCAAGGAAGGCGTAATTCATGGCCACCAGCGAATATGAGGTCACAGGAATGACCTGCGGGCACTGCGAGATGTCGGTGCGTGAGGAAGTCGGCCAGATCGACGGTGTCGAGCAGGTCGACGTCAGTGCGGCTACCGGCAAGCTGGTCGTCACCAGCGCTAAGCCGGTCGACGACGCGGCTGTACTCGCCGCCGTCGACGAAGCTGGCTACACCGCGGCGCGCGTCGGATGACTTATCGCCGCTAAAAATCTTGGGACAGCCGAACCGCACGTTGGCGACCGTTGCCCGGACTTCTGACCGAACCTGAAAGGACATCCTCGACCATGACAGATCACCGTGCTGCCACCGGCACCAGCGACGATCACCACCGCGACGACCACGACCACGACACGGTGGATCCTGGCGTCGACGCCGCCGAGTGCCCGGTCATGCCTGGGCGGTTCGTGGCCAAGGCCAAAGCCGAAGCCAAGGGCTGGGTGCGCCAGTACGCTGGGCGTACCTACTGGTTGTGCTGCGCTGGATGCGTCCCCAAGTTCGACGCCGACCCAGCGAGATACGCTGCAGCATAAGCCAGCTATCGGCGATGGGTGGCTCGGCGCCCCGCGCGGGCGCGCGTGGCGAGAATCACCCATCGTCACAATTCCTGCGACAATGTCTCTGAACCTGCGACGCCCAGATATCCGGTGTTAAGCGCGGGCCCTTTTGTCCCGAACGTCAAATTCGGCCACACCACTGGGAGGAACACATGCCCACATCGGCAGCCGAAGGCAAACCCTCGGCGGCGCCGCCGCGACATGGCTACATCACTGACAAGGACCGCTACCTTGATCGTCTCAAGCGCATCGAAGGACAGGTGCGCGGCGTGCACCGCATGGTTGACGACGAGCAATATTGCATCGACATCCTCACCCAAGTCAGCGCCCTGACCCGGGCCTTGCAGGCAGTGGCGCTCGGCCTGCTCGACGACCACCTCAAACACTGCGTGCTCAACGCCGCGCATGCTGGCGGCGATGACGCCGACGCTAAGATCAAAGAGGCCACCGACGCCATCAATCGACTCGTGCGATCGTGAATCGCCGCATACCCTTCCCTCGACGGGCTAGCCCCGTGCGGTCATGACCTACCATCGCCGCGGCCGCTGGCCATCATCACGCCAGGCGCCCGAATACCGGCGATACGCCCAGGTTTCAGAGTCGACGAGAGCCGCATTGGGCTTTGGGCCATCTGCGCTGACTGCGGTCGTGCCAACCGAGGAATCGCGCCGATCGCAAGCACCAATCGACTAGCATCTGTGTACCAGAACCGTAGATCCGGGCGCGTGCCGTCAGCGCCGCAGTCCGCCGGTCCAGCGAACGGAGCGACGTGGGAAGGCTGCAAGCCATCGACCGCCAACTAGAACTGCTCAGCGCGGTTAGCGCGGCCATTCGCAGGCTCGGTGGCCGCCCCGACACCTCTTTGATAGATGAGCTTCTTGAGGAACGCTGGGAATGCCAATGGCAGCTAATGGGCTTGGCAGCCACGTTCACAGCTGGCCAAGGCGCCCGAGGCCTCGTGGCCCCGGTGGGCTCCTATCGATACAGACGTAGAGACGACTCAGACGCCCGGTGAAATACGAAAATGCCGACTCCTCATCCGCAGAAGCGCAGAAGGTCAGCGCCGGACGAGCTCACGGCCGCTTTGTTGCCACGCCTGCATTCCACCTGCTAACTCCACCACGTCGTGATACCCAAGGTCGGCCAAAGTGGTGGCGGCGATTGTGCTCATCCGTCCGGTGCGGCAGTAGACCGCCAGCGGAGTGTTGCGAACGGACGGTAGCCTGCCGATGCTGGTCTCGATTTGGTCGAACGGAATGCTGAGATCCGTGCCAGTGATGTCGCCTTCGTAGGGCACGTGCACATTGATGGTGACCCGCTCGGGCGCGGCAATCGCCTCCGCAAATTCGCTCGGTCCGACTGAGCGCGGTGCGTGTGGCACAGTGTCGGCCTGTTCTGCGGACGGCAGTGCCGCCGACGGCGTCAATTGTTCGGCGGGAGTAGAACACCCAGCCAAGGTCAGCACCGCACCGACGATGGCCACACGGGCGCAGAGATTACGGATCAACGACACCACCTGACTGAGCGTACTAAGTGTGATAGTAGATCAGAACTGGGCCATGACTCGGCATTGGCGGCGCTGACCTGGGATCAAAGCACACACGTGCAGGGTGGCCGTCCCCTGTACGCGAGACGAATCCCGCCTATACCCTGGCAGGGTATAGGATGCGGGAGAGGAGACTGGGATGAGTAACGAGGTCAAGCCGGAGCGGGCGCTGGTGCGCGTTGCCCGGCACCCTGCGGTGCGTGCGGCCGCCAAGTGCGCGCTGATGTGCGCGCTTGGCGCCAACACCAGGCGTCGGCGTGCTATGAAAAACGACCGCACCTGCTGCGCATAAGCGCTGGCCTTCATGGCGTACGGCCTCCCGCGGACCACGAGGTGTCCGGGCATCTGAAGCGACGAGGTCATGCCGGTTCAGTCGGCGACGCGTCGACACGGCTGGTAACACCGCTCGGCGCCGCGGCAAGCAGTGGCGCTGCGATGACACGATCGCCGCAGCCGTTGGGTGGTCCAGCAGTTGCCTTGGTGGCCAATATCTTTGATGACGGATCAGTGCATCAACGTGCGAGCGGCCCACATCGTCGGCACCCCACACTTTTCGCTAGGCACAAGGCGAGGCCGTCACGGGTTCGGCGAAGTGGATTCGACAGGGCGGGGTGGCGCCGACCCGGAAAAGACACCCCGCCCGCTGCTTTAGCAGGAAGCGTCGACGTACACGGTCTCGTACAGGACGCGCTCGACGAGCTGATCGCGCCGGTTCTGTCGAAACTCGGTGACCTCTCGGCCTGGGCGCACGCCGCTGATCGTGCACTTCTCCAACGGTGCTGACCCGACCTTGTTGAGGATCACTTTGTAGCCGTTTCCTTCCAGTCTGTTGATTGTGTCCTGGACCGAGCCGGGCCCGGTCGGTGCTGCAGCGGCCGGCTCTGTTGCGGCAATCATGGCTGTCGCGAGAGCTGAAAGTGCGATGGTCACCAGTGCGGATTTCTTCACGGTTGATCTCCCTTCGCGTACCAAGACGTTTTATGGTCGCGCTCAGTACGTAGCTAATGCGTATATGACTCTAGGGTACCTGCTTACAGACACATGCCAAGCCTTACGCGCCACGATTTGGTAACAGGTTAAAGCTTTGAGTTGCAGGGTCTTTCATGCAGGCAGCATCGGGCTAGTCCGCGTCTCAGCCCTGCACTCCAACTGGCGCGCCGGGCGCCGCTCAGCAAATGCCGGAGACGACCAAAGCGTTCCCAGCTCCGGCGATAACGGCGGGTGTTACCTCGAATCGCTAGCCCCGACTGAGAGCCGATTGGTCACCCTTGTCGTGCAAGTGCACGATGCACGGGCTTGGAGTCACATCTTGCGTTCGTCGACTCGAAATCTCATCATCGCGCCGCATCGGCCAGTGCTGTCCGGGGCACTAGATGCCCGCGGCGATCGAGTCGATGCAGCGCTAGTGCCGCCGCCAACCCAACCAAAGCCAATCCGGCCCAGAGCAATTCGTCGGCACCGGCATCACGAGCGGCCTGCATGAGTGCGCCGGTGGCCAGGTTGCCGGCCAGAATGCCGATTCCGACAATCGTGTTGTAAAAACCGTAGTGCGTAGCGACGAGGCGGTTGTCCGACAAGGACACCACTGTGTCCATCTCGAAGGGGAAGACGGCTGCCGATCCGACGGCCAGCAGCCCGGCCGAGACCAGCAACGCCACGACGGCGGCAACGGAACCGAAGCGCCCGCTGGTGGGGACAACGAGCAGCGGCAGGAACGAGGCAGAAAGAATGAGCATGCCGATCATCAGCGACCGTCCGGCACCCCAGCGGGCGGAGAACCATCGCGTGATGCGAAACTGCCCCGTGACAGCGACGGTCCCGGAGACGACGAACACTGCGGCAATCAGCATTGATTCATGTTGCGGAGCCAGCACGGCAGCATGCAGCGGCAAGGCCAGGTAGACCTGGAAGCTCAACACATAGGAGCCGATCATCGCGGCCGCAAACCACAGGAATGACCGGTTTCTCACCACGATGCGCCAGTCATCGAGTATCGCGGTCTTCTCGGCGGGCGGTTCGGCGCTGTGTTGCGGCAATGCGAAAAGCTGCACCACGGTCAGCATGGCAAACACTGCGGCCGCTACAGCGGCGACGATGCGAAAGTCCGTCACCATCAGGGCCAGTCCTGCCAGCGGGCCCGCCAGAATGCCCGCTTGATAAAACACGTTGAACATGGCGAATGCTTCGA
Organism: Mycolicibacterium novocastrense; assembly: GCF_001499835.1. NCBI lineage: Bacteria > Bacillati > Actinomycetota > Actinomycetes > Mycobacteriales > Mycobacteriaceae > Mycobacterium > Mycolicibacterium novocastrense. The sequence continues at coordinate 11,005 of NZ_LQIH01000003.1, read as the reverse complement.
CCCTGCGCTCTTTGGAATCCGCAGCAAGGTAGGCGCGCACCGCAGGATTGAACAACGCTCCGGCGAAACCCGTGGCCGCCGAAGCGATCAAAACGGCGGGTAATGACTGTGCTACGACCAACAGCCCGAATCCAGCCGTGCGCAATAGGCAGCCGGCGACAATCAGCGGCTTGTAGCCAAGCCGGTCGGCCAGCGTACCGCCGACGATGAACATGCCCTGTTGGGAGAAGTTGCGCACGCCCAGAACCAGACCGACCGCCCAGGCCGCCAGACCCAGTGGCCCGGCTAGGTATCCGGCCAGGTAGGGCATCAGCATGTAGAAGCCCAAGTTGATGCCGAACTGATTGATCATCAGCATCCGGCTGGGCCATCCGAAGCTGGTGAACTGCCTGAGCCCAGCCACCATCAGTGCTCACTCCGCACTGGATCGACCACGTTGAGGCAGCGTGTCCATGAGCTGACCACCCGTTCGAATGGGTGAGCGACGATATCGGGCTCGTCGGGCGGTTGCCAACCGTAAAGATCGTGTTGGCGGCAGTAGTCGTCGTTGTAGATGGTGTCGAAGTAGCGTTGCGGCCCGTCGGGGAAGATGGCGGTGATCGTTGTGCCGACCGGGTGTGTTCTGGTCACCCAGCCAGAGACCAGCGCGACTGCGCCGACACTCCAACCGCCCGTGGCATAGTGTGTCGCCGCCAGTGTGCGGCAGCCCCACACGGCCTCAGCAGGAGCCACCCAATGCACCTCATCAAAGGCGTCGTAATCGACGTTCCGCGGGTAGATGCTCGAGCCCAGTCCCCGCATCAATCGGGTCGCCGCCGGCTGGCCGAAAATGGTCGAACCGACTGTATCCACACCGATCAATTTGAGATGGGGATTGAACTGACGTAGCACCCGTGCGACCCCGGCGGAGTGACCGCCGGTGCCGACAGAGCACACCAGCACGTCGATATCGCCGAGCTGGGCAATCAGCTCCAGCGCCAGGCCCTGGTAGGCCTCGACATTGTCGGGATTGTTGTACTGGTCGGGATACCAGGAGTGTGGGTGCACGGCGAGCAGCTCAGCGACTCGATCACGGCGCGCCTGCTGCCAGCCCCCTTCTGGATGGGGTTCGCTTACCACCTCGACTTCGGCGCCGTAGGCCGACAGCATGCGGTGCATGATCGGCTCCATTCCTGGGTCCGCGACCAGTGTCACGGGGTGGCCGTACACAGTACCCGCCAGGGCCAGCCCCAGACCGAGAGTGCCGCTGGTGGATTCCACGATCCGGGCCCCCGGTCGCAGATCGCCGCGGGCGCGACCCCGCTCCACCATGTGCATGGCGGGACGGTCTTTCATGCCGCCGGGATTGGATCCCTCGAGCTTGGCCCAGAAGCCGCGCTCATCGTCACTGAAGGGCGCCGATATCCGCAGCACAGGCGTGTGTCCCACCATGGTGGCCAGGCGGTGGTTTCGGCCCAACGTGCGATGGTGTGAAAAGTGCAGGTCGGTGGAATGGACGGATAGGACATGGTTCATATGAGTGTCGCTTCTGCTTGGAGCCGCGACTTGACTGCGCGGCAGCTGACGATGGGCAGCAGTGAGCGACCGGCCGTGCCGCCTGAGCGCGGTCGGTCTGGGCTGCCTAATCAGCGCCGTGAAATACAGAAGCGGGTCAGCAATTGGCGACCCGGTGCGACATGGCCGATGCCACGCGGCGGGCCGCGCACCGCCGCCCAAATCCCGTGACCGCCGTACAACCAGGCCGCGGCCACGGCAATGAACATGCCCAAAGCCACTAACAGGGTGGCGATCCGTGGCACCACGGCGGCGGAAAGAATCTCCGGCGACCACGCCACCGACTCTCGTAAGTGCGGGTGATCCATCACGGCAGCAAAGTCATCTGCCGTCGTCGTCACCAGCGCGTGAGGCGCGTGAGGCGGGTGATCATCGAGACCGCCCGACCACGGCAACGCCGCTTTACTGCCGACAAGCAGCACCCAAAAAACGACAGCCAGCGTTACCGCCGACCGCAGTCGCCTTCTCGTGGGAGCGTCGTGGTACCTCACAATGTCGCCCACTGTAGCAGCTTGTACGGCCATACTCCGTAGGTCCCTAAGTCGAGTCCGTGTTGTTATTCAGTCGCGATTCGACGGTTCAAACCAAACCACACCCATTGTGTGATGTGGATGACTGTCTCAGTGGGGCAGTTCTTTTCGCTGAATGAGCTCTGCCACACCACCTTGTCGGCCCGATAAGTGCAGCTCATGTGCTCTGCTATTCCAGATATTCAAACAACGCCCACATTGACGCCTTGCCGGCCCGCCGTCGCGTCCTAGGTTCAGTCGACGCTTATCACACTGGCATCAGCAACCACAAAAGTAACAGGGGGATCGGCTCGGCGCCGAGCCGATCCATGTGCCTCGGCAAGCTGTGTGAGTGTCTTCAAGCACCTCTGAACAGGGCAAGTCGTTAAACCTCACGGCACACTTCTGACCGGTAGATGCTGATCGTCGCGGTCAGGGCATCCGTGATTCAGCTAACTTATCCTCGGATCCGGTCCTCTGCGGTTGGGACATGTGGGTGGTGGCCGCCAGTCGGCCTGGTTGAGCGCGGTCGAAGGGAATGACTCTGGGTAAGGAATCCCGCCAGACACTGCCGCTTCGGCGCCCACTGCCGCTATGGACAGTCCACCCCTGCGGGCACTATCCGTTTGGATCACCGCCGCAGGCGGCTCACGCCGCCTCGATGGCATTCCCCCGTTGCTGTCATCATCGGTGGCACGATGGTGGCGATATCCCGGTGCCCTCGGGTATGGGTGCCAACCCTGTGCCGGTGCTCGGCGGTGCGCCGGTTGCGGCCCCGGCGGTAGGGATTGTTGGCGATGAGCAAGGTCGCCTGGCGCCCGCGTCGCTAACACCGCTGGCAGCTTGTCGATGAATTGTGGTCTCCTCGAAGGTCCAGGCCAGGCACTTGTACGACGCAATCCACTTTGTCGGCGCCGACTTTCCGTGGGAATTGGGCACTCTCCTGATCACGCGCACGGCCACGACTACCGCAACCAGCTGCCCGCCCACCACCATCGGACGCTCCGCACCATTCGGACGCGCCTGGCTTCCCCACTCGGACACCGGCGCGCTGTTGCTGGAGGCGGAAAGCCTTGTGGTTGCATGCTTTACGCGCTGGTCGACTACGGTCTCGATGCGGCCCCGCGCGCCGCTGGTGCTGTCACTGAGGGGACTCGTAGCATGGCAGAAGTCCAGAACCGCGGGAGACCATATGGGCTTCACCACTTCGTCGGCCGCTCGTCCAAGCAGGTGGCTCACCGTGTCGCTGGCGGCGCGGCAACCGGAGTCGGCAGTGTGGACGTGGTTGGCACTGGCCGGCTTACTCGGAGCCATGGTGCTCGCCACGCTCGGCGTCCCGCCAGTCGACATCCATGGTCCGCTGCATTACGCCGGAATCATGGATCCGTTCTGCGGCGCGACACGCGCGGTGTATCTGACCACGCACGGTCAATGGACGGCGGCGCTGAGCTACAACCCCGCCGCTCCCCTGCTGCTGATTGCGGCGGCCGGCTTGGTCTTGCGGGGCGCCGCGGGGTGGTGGACCGGACGCTGGGTGCACGTCCAGATGCCCCGCCGCTCAGTGATCGCGATCGCCGTGGTGGTTTTGATCGCGCTGCAGGTCCATCAGCAGTCCAACGTGGCGCTGCTGACAGCGCCATGGATGGGCGGCTGACCCGGGAGAACCGCGAACGGCGGCCACTGCTGGATGTAGGTCGGCCCAGCCAGCTTCGGGTCGACAGCCGTCGTTGAGCCCGGCGAAATGCCGCAATTGTCGGGATCTGCCGGCGAGCACTGCTGCCGAGCGCGCACGTGTCGTGCGCGCACATATCGCCGGTCAGCTGTCGAGCACGCGCTTCAGTGCGCGTAGCTGCTCAGTACTAGGCAAAATAGGGGACGCCGGTCTGTCAGATGAACTCGGCCGACATCAACGCAGGCTCGGCCGACCACACCGACCGGGCCTCTCCCACACCGCACTGCGCTGAGAGCGCCGTGGCGCAGACCTCGCCGACAGAGTGTGGCCTCTGCCTTACCGGCGAGATCCGTCGGTGTCCACGACGCGAAGGGTGGGAAACCGCAAACGCGCCGACAGCCACCTAGCCGCACACAAGGACCCCGGAAATACCGAGTATAAGTGTGCCCAGCGGCGCGATCGCCATCATCGCCGTAGCGCTCGTGAGCGCGGCTTGCGCACGCACGCGGACATGGTGGGCAGCCGGGATGGCAAGGCGCTCAGCACGGTTCAATACGGCGATATCGGCCGCGCCCAGCGCGGCGGCCGGCGCTCCCGCAGCCAGAGCCATCAGCCCGGCCAGTAGGGCAGCCTTGCCGTGCCGGCGCGCAGCAGCATCATCGGCGCACATTTCCAACAACCGCGATACCTCGGTGGCACCACGCGTCATCAGTCCCAGCCAGGAAAAAACCAACGCCAAGCCGCGCAGCGCCGTGAGAATTCTGGGGTGGCGGCCATCAAGGTGAGCTCGCTCGTGTGCGAGCACCGCTGCTAGCTCCCGCTTTCCTAGAGCTCCTACGGCCGCGGTGGTGACGACTATCGCGGGAGGCTTTCCTCCCACGCAATACGCAGTGCGTTCGGGGGCGTCGACGACATACACGTCGCGTTCGCCGGTCGGCCGGCCCACCAGCCGAACAGCTTCTGCGTGCCCGGAGGCATGCTCACGTAGCCGCCTAAGGACGCGCACGAACCGGATACCGATAACAGCGACGGCGCCCACCACGGCAGCCGCTGAAGCCAGCAGGATCATTTGTGGTGCTGTACCTGCCTTACCCGCAGCGAGATCGCACAGGAACCTGACGCAAGACACAACGAAAGAGCCGCCTTCGTGCCAGTGCGCGACCACATCGACAATCACGAGCACCACAACTGTCAGCCAGCTCAGCAAGACACTGGCGATTGCGATCAACCACGCCGCGACTCCGCATCTGGGAGCGTGCCCGCCACGGGTGAGAAAAACCAACACCGGTGGCCCTGCCACGATCACCGCCAGGCTGTAGAGCAGCAGGCACGCCGCGACGTTCACCGTTTCTTGGCCCTGCTCGATCGCCTTGCCAGTCGCCGCAATGCTTCCCTGAGCCGCTCGGATTCCGTGGGGCCGATCTGCTCGATGAAGTAGCTCAGTACCAGTTCTGAGCGGCCTCCACCGTCGAGCGCGTCACGCATCAACTGGGCGCTGTGTTCTTCACGGGTCATGGTGGCCCAATACCGGTAGGCCCGGCCATCGCGTTCGCGCTCCAGCCACCCCTTGGTGAACAGGTTATCCATGGTGGACATCACCGTGGTGTAGGCAATACGACGCTCGGTCGAAAGCTCTTCGAAAATGTCGCGCACCGTTACCATCTCGGGATCGTGATTCCATACGCGATCCATCACGACGGCTTCCAGCTCGCCGAATCCTCGTACACGCACCGTTTAGCCTCCAGGAATGTCGTTGCAGAGCCTACCTGGTGCAGCCTGTTAGGCCATGCTGTGACCCGCAGATGGCGGCGTGAACGTGTCCGGGTTTGGCGAAACGGCCATCGCACGTCGGCCCGAGAGGGTGGCGCCGAAAATCCTGTCACACAAGCATCGGCTAGCTCTGCACAATCACCGGGTCGCCAACCTTGACAGTGTTGAAATACCATTCGGCGTTCTCCGGGCTGAGATTGATACAGCCATGGCTGACATTGGCCGAGCCCTGCGAACCGACCGACCAGGGCGCCGAATGCACGTAGACACCGCCCCACGTCACTCGCACGGCGTACTCCCCGTCGATCAGGTAGCCCTCGGGGTCGTCGAGCGGAATCCCAATCGTGCGGGAATCAAAGACCACACTGCGCTGCTTCTCCAGCACCTTGAACGTCCCCACCGGGGTGTCAAAGCCGGGCTTACCAAGCGACGCCGGCATTTCGCGCACGACTTGGTCGTCGATACTCACCGTAAACGTGTAGGCCGAGATATCGGCCACAGCCACCACCGCCGCTCCGGTACTGAATTCGGTCTTCAAGCCCCCGACTGCAACCGTCACCGTCGAATACGCGGGCCAGAAGCCCCGCGGAACCCACTCCACGAGACGATCTGTCAGCCAGGTGAACTGACCCTTCACCGGTCGCGACGCCGACACCGTGATGCTGCGTTCGGCTGCGGCGCGGTCGTCAACTGAGCGACCGAATCCCACCAGCACTGGGTGAGCAACGCCTACCACCTGACCAGGCGCCGGACTTAGCATCTCCACTGAGGGGTCCACGCCCCATGCTTTGGCCGACCCAGACCCCACCGGCGGTGGCGCCAGCACCACCGCCGCAGCCGCCAGGGCCACCGTCAGCAGCCCCCGAAGAGTGCCGTGCACGAAGCCTCCCTTCACCGCAATGCGAATCTAAAATCATCTTACGTATCTACTACGTGCACCGTTGGTCAGCGCGTGCACAGCCTGCTACGGCAATGGACTCCAGCTTCCGCGGCTGCGGCGACGTCGCGCCATCGAACCGCTCTGGCGTGGTCCCGCAAGCGCGGGCGCGGCCAATGCCGCGCGTCTTGGCCTGTCGCTTGACTCGCGGATCGCATGACATCGCGCCACTGAGCGACGCGATCTCAACGACGCCGGTCCCACGCCGATCAAGACCAGGCTGTCTTAATCGCGGCGAGTGTCGATGTCACACAGTGTGGTGACGGTGCGACGTCAGCCGGCCGTGCAGGACACTAGCCCTGTCAGAGCGGCAAAGGTCAGCAGCGTGGTCATGCCCAGAATTAGCGCTGCGCCCCAGGCCGCGTTGAGTCCGGCGAAGCGGCCCACAGATGAATGCCTGCCCGCCAGCCGAGCCAGCCGCAGCTGGGTGCAGTCGCTGGCGATGCCCAGCGCGGTCGCCGGCGCGGGCGCGCTCTGCAGCGTCTTCAACGCGCGGTGCAGACCGAGGTGGCCGTGGGAGCGGGCAGCATGTGCGTCGGCGTCCAACTCGACCCATGCGCGCACCAATGACGGAGAGTGACGCATCAGCGGCAGCCATCCCAATCCGGCTGCGGCGGCTTGGGCGACGGCGATCATCAGGTGATGATGCCGGCGTAGGTGGGCGCGCTCATGGGCTTCGACGGCGCTAACCGCGGCACTGTCGAGGCACTGCCGCAGTCCAGTGCTCATCACGACCAGCGGCGGGCTACCAGCCAGGCTGTAGGCCAGCGGCTCGCCGGCAGGCAGCCACAGCACCGCGCCGGCGTGCGGGCCGCGGCCGGTCAGCAACCAGGCAAGCTCGACGTGTTTGGCATGCAAGCGACGTCGATGCCGGCCGGTGCGGCTCAGCTGCCAACCTCCGCGAATGCCGGCGATGCTCAACGCGGCAGCACTGAGGATTCCTGCGACGGTGTCCACTTGTCCGGGCGGATCATTGTGCAGGGCGAGCCAACACCGGTGCAGTAGTACGGCCAGCCCCGGCAGCGCGACTGCCGCGAGCGTGACACACGCCAGCAGTCCCCACGAGACCAACAGCACTGCCGCGTCGGTACCGCGCCGGGTCAACGCCCGCAAGATCGGTGGCGCGAGGATACCGATGGCGATTCCGCCGACGGTCCACCACAGCACCGCGGTCACCGCCGCCGACCCCGTTGCTTCAACCCGCGGCTCAAGGCCCGCGTCTCCGCAGTGGTGGCGCTGCGCGCGAAGTGCAACAGGGCCGCAGCGGGGCCGCCGCTGTCCGCCAGTAGCTCGCGCAACGCGTCGGTGGCCGCCTGAATGCGGTCTCGGGTGGCTTGGTAGCGGTAGGCGCGACCGTCGAGCTCACGGCTCAACCAGCCCTTGCGGTATAGGTTATCCATGACCGTCATCACGGTCGTATAGGCGAGCTGGCGGGCCGGTTCGAGTTGATCGAGAACGTCGCGGACTCGCACCACATCGTCGGCGCCAGAACACCTCCATAATCGCGGCTTTAATTCGCCCAGCCCGGGTGAGGGGCGTCCCTGAGGCGATGGTGTGCGCTGCGATGTCCGCCTGGTTGTCTTGCGGGCCGTCATCGTTGGTGCGTTTCGCCGAGGGCGGAGGCGACTGACTTCTGGACTTGGTCGACGTCGCGGAAGACGACCATCGGCAGTCGGCGCACAGATCCGTCGGTACCGACAAGGTAGCTCAGCGGCAGCAGTTGGGGTGCTCCCAACGCGCCGGCCACCTCATCGGCGTCGGTGAACGATGGATAGCCGATGCGCAGGTCGCGGACCAGGGCAGCAGCAGAGGACGACCGGTCGCGCACGTTGACGCCAATGACCTGCACGGCGCCGGTGACGTTGTTGTAGGCGTCGAGCACCGGCATTTCCTCACGACAGGGTGCACACCAGGAAGCCCACAGATTCAGTAGCGTCGGCGTACCGAACACGGCCGTGCCGACATCCACGGGCTGCGCGGATCCTAGACAGCGGGCCATCACCCCGGAAAGTGTCGGCACCGCAGACGCCCCGCGGTTCGGGGCGGGGCATGGCGCGGCGCCGGCCTCGGCCGCAGCTGTCTGTGCGAACTTCACCTCGCCGATCGACAGCCGCTGTGTCGCCGGCACAGATACCGGATCGTGACTGACAACGGCACCAGCGATAGCGGCCGCCACAGCAACCAGCAAGACAAAGAGCCGACGCCGCACCGTTAGATGTCACGCTCCGGCGCGGCAAGCACCATGGCGGTGGTCGGCAACAGCGCGTCGTCGTCGCGAACGGGCCAGGACAGCGATGTCGTCAGCTGTCGCCACAATGCCCAACCCAGAAGTGCAAGCGAAGCGGCCCCGATCAGTGGCTGAAGCGGCGCCCACAGGGTAAGGGCCCCAGTGACCCCGAAAGTGGCCACCACGAGCTTGTTGCACACCGGGCAGCCCACCGCCAGCACAGATCCGACGTTGGCCACGATAGCGGTCCGCCCAGCAGAGAAGGACCCTGCTGTCCGGTGACGGACATAGGTGGCGACCAGGACTCCACTGAGTACCGCGGTGAGAACCCACACCGCATAGCTCCACCACGGCGCCGGGGTCATGCGCACGAAAACGGGGTTGGGCAGCAGCGAACTGGGCACCCCCGTGAGCAGCGCGACGATGGTTGCGGCCATAACTGCCACGGTCACCTGCCGAAATTGCATCCGGCGCAGCATCGCATGATCACCATCCTGAACGCTCAGCGAGAACATCAACAGCTTAGTACTAATTGCCATAGTAGATAGTCCGGTCGGCAAGCCTCCGCCCCCGCCGACCCTGGATTCACCAACGGGCGCATCCCCCGGGTATGGCAGCCAGGCAGTCGAATACGTGATCCGCCGGACCACGTCGCAGCTGGGTGTGCCCTATTCCTGGGGCGGCGGCAACGCCGGCGGTCCCTCCCGCGGTATCGACCAGGGCGCCAACACCGTCGGATTTCGACTGCTCCGGGCTGATCCTGTACGCCTTCGCCGGAGTGTGCATCAAACTGGAGCACTACTCCGGGACGCAGCACAACTCCGGACGCAAGATCCCCTCCTCACAAATGCAACGCGGCGATCTGAACTTCTACGGGCCCAATGCAAGCCAGCATGAGGCGATGTATCTCGGCAACGGGCAGATGATCGAAGCGCCCTACACCGGGTCGGTCGTTGAGATCTCGCCGGTACGTACCAGCGGCATGATGCTCTACGTCACCCGGCTCATCGAGTACTGACACCCTCAGGTGGCCAGGCCGTCTTATCCCCTTCGCCGCCGCGCGTGGCTGTGAGGTGCCACCACCAGGCTGGTACCGAGGGGCGGTCAGCCGATGTAGTTGAGGCTGGTCATCATCCCGGCTTCCTGGTGATAGGTGTTGTGGCAGTGCAGCATCCATTCGCCGGGGTTGTCGGCGACGAACGACACGCGCAGCTGCTGCATGGGCAGCACGATCACGGTGTCCTTGCGTGCGCCGGGACGCCCGTTGGTGGTGAGCACCTCGAAGGTGTGGCCGTGCAGATGCATGGGATGCCACATCATCGAGGTGTTCTTGAACGAAAGCGTGACGCGTTGCCCCTCACGAACTTCCAATGGCCGGGTGTTGGCGAACCGCAGACCGTTGATCGTCCAGTCGTAGAGCATCATCGACCCGCCTAGATCGGCCGGCAGCTCCACGTCGGCGCGCGCAGCCGGCAACGCCGCACCCGGCGCAGCGCCGAACATGTCAATGGTGCCGACACGACCCCGCAGCTCCGCAGGCGCATAGTCGGCGGGCGGTGGTGAACCCGCCCCGCTGACCAACAGTGCCCGTGCCGACGCGTTCTTTCCTTCCGCGGCCGCGACGAGCGGGAAGACGCCATCGCCCGCGGTGACCACCACGTCGTAGCGTTCCCCCATCCCGATCAGCACCGCGTCAACGTCGGTGGGCACGACCGAAAAGCCGTCGGTGTGGGTCACCGTCAATTTGTGCCCGGCCAACGCGACCCGAAAGGCAGTGTCCGAGCCGGCGTTGATCAGCCGAATCCGCACACGCTGACCAGGCTTGACACGAAACCTGCTGGCGGCCTGCGGAATACGCCCGTTGATCAGATAGTACGGGTAACTGACATCTCCGGCGTCGCCACCGAGCAGTGTGCTGCTGCCCGCTCCCCCAACCCCCGGAACGGTTCCCGTTCCGGACATGCCGGGCATGTCGCCCATCCCGGGCATGTCGTGTCCGCCCATTGAATTGCGAAGCCCGTCATAGATCTGGGCCGGGCTCGATCCGACGCCGTCGGTCCAGTCGTCGAGCATGACCACCCACTCGGCGTCATAGCTGCCCGGGTCGTTGGGGTCGTCGACGATGACGGGGAAGTACAAGCCCGTGTCAGCGTCCAGTCCAGTGTGCGGATGAGCCCAGTAGGTGCCTGGATATGGAACGGAGAACCGGTAGGTGAAATCACGGCCGGCGGCAATGTCCGGTGTGGCCGGCGACGCGCCATCCATGTCGTTGCGCAGCGCGATGCCATGCCAGTGCACCGACGTGGTGCGGTCGAGCCGGTTGCGCACGGTGACGG
>NZ_LQIH01000002.1:0-188216 GCF_001499835.1 Mycolicibacterium novocastrense | reverse complement strand
CCCCCGACCCTGAAAGCCCCTTCGCCGACGTCGACCAGGCCCCGCCCTTCGACGACCACTTCGACGTCGCCTCGCCCGATGGTTCATTTGAATACGGGTCAGAAGGATTCGGCGATTTGCAATTCGAAGACCTCTCAGCAAACCGTCCCGCACCGGAATTGGGCATCACCATGAATTTGGTCACCACGCTGCAGCAGGAATACCGCGAGGTTTGCGAATCAATCAAAACCTTGGACGCAGGAATTCGCGCCGGGCATGGCCCCGCTATGCGCGCTGCGACCGACGAGCTCTTGCGGATGCGCCGCCAAGTCGACGCGGATCGACCCTACGGCCACGCCGTCGCCGCGGTGATGGAGCAGTGGGCCGATGCCGACGCCGCCTACAACGACACCCTGCGCCTTATCGAGCACGCGCGCACTCAGCTCGACCTTCTACGGGCCAACCCCGACGCCGACGAACTCGACATCGCCTCAGCGCAAGCCGATCTGGCCTTTCACATCCGCCGCCTGCCCGAGCAGCCACCGTCGCATCAGTTTCACCAGGCCTTCGCCGAGGCGCAGGCTGCGCGTACCGCGGCCGCCGGCGGCCACAAGATCGTCACCGAGCACGACATCGCCACCGCACGCGGCGACGCCGAGCGCGCGGACCTGGCCGCCCGCGCGCTGCTGCGCGACCGCCGCCAGGCGCTGCGCCGCGAGCTCGACCGCGCTGAGCGCGACGTCGCCGGTGCCTTCGCCGCGGCCCAGACCGCCACCTCCGACACTCTCGAGCAGCTGCTGAAATCGGCGCGCTCCGAAGTTGCCCTGCTCCAAGTGGCCGGCGACGCCGACCTCACCCGCACGCCCTTGCTCATCCCCGCGGCGGTCCTCGCAGCGCACGAGCCGCGCACCGCGGACCGGCTCAAATCCTTGGCCGCGCAGCCCTATCGGCTCAGCGTCGTGCGCGCCGACGCCACCGACGGCGAAACCGCTGCGGCGCTCTACACCCTGCGCAGCACGGCCAACGCCAACGACCGCAAAGTGCTCTGGCTCTCGACCACCGACGCCAGCGCGGCACCCGCCCGCGAGGCCGAGCTGGCCGACACCATCACCACCGTTGCTCGCGCCGAGCGTCAAATCAGCGATCAGCAGTGGGCACTACCGCCCGGAGCAGTCGTCATCATCGACGACCCCGCAGCTGCCGAACCCGACCAGCTCGCCGACATCGCCCGCCACGCCGCAGCCGCAGACGCCCGAGTCATCCTCCTCGACCCCAGCAACAGTCGCGGCTTGAGCTCGTCGGCGCTGCGGCTGCTCACCCATTCCCTGCCGTGGAGCACCACCCTCACGACCGCGCCCTCCGCCCCTGCAGACCCGCCCCTTGACCCCGTGCCAGCGGTCACACTGGCCGACCGCCTCGGCCGCACCCACCTCGGCGAAGAATGGCGCCAGGTGCTCACCCAGTACGACGCCGCCGCGCGCGCCGTCCGAGCAGCCCAGCGCCGTCAGATCGCCTTGGGATGGCGCACCCGCGCGACGGCGGTTGAGGACCCTGAACACGCCCTCGGCGCCAGCATCGACGACTAGCAGCCCCGCCTCTACAGTCGTTGCCCTTCATTGGTAGTCAGGGGCGCGGTATCTGCGTAGCGGACCCGTTTCCCCTTCCCCCTTTCAATCCGTGCGTGCGGTTTTCCCGCACACGGCTTACCGATGATCTTCTTGACATGGTTACGCCGCCTTCGGGTAGCGGATGGTGCCGCGCAAGCGGAAAAGGCCATGACCGTGAAACCACTCTTCAGTCCACTGATCGGCTTGTCCGGCACGCAGGTTACGGCCCCGCTTCTTCACCATTAGGCGAAATAGGCGCCACATCACGTACCGGTCGATCTGGCGGAACTTAGTGGCGGCGTTGCCGGTGCGAAAGTAGTTGCCCCAACCGCGCAAGATCGGATTCAATGCCGCGATCACGTCACGGATATCGATGCCGACCCGATTGGCTCCGGTGCGTTCGCGCACCTTGGCCCGCAGGCGGGCCATGGCCGTCTGGCTGGGCCAGCGATGCAGGTAGTAGCGCACGATCCGCTTCTGTTCCCACAACCGCCCCGACATACGCGCCCGGAAGTGACAACCCAGAAAATCCAGGCCCTCACGCCCCTCACGCAAGTCGACCACCTTCGTCTTGTCCGGATGCAGCCGCAACCCCAACGACGCCAGGATTTCGCCCAGCACCGCCAGGGCGTGCTCGGCTTGTGCCGCCGAACGGCACATCACCACACCGTCATCGGCGTAGCGCACCAACTCACCCACATTCCTGCGGGAAAGTTCGGTGTCGAGCACATGCAGGTAGATGTTGGCCAACAGCGGGGAGATCACCCCGCCCTGCGGGGTGCCCGCGACCGTCCGCGTCACCTCACCGTCAACCATGACTCCTGCTTGCAGCCACTGACGCAGCAGCTTGAGCACCCGCCGATCCGAGACCCGCCGCCCCACCTCGGTGAGGATGCGGTCATGGTCGATCTCGCCGAAGAAATTGGCGATATCGAACTCCACCACGAACTGGTAGCCCTCGATGAACCCGACACGAAGCCGTTCCATCGCTTGTGTAGCTGACCGCTTCGGCCGAAACCCATACGAGCACGACAGAAAGTCCGCCTCGAATATCGGTTCCAACACCAGCTTGGCCGCCGCCTGGGCCACCCGGTCTCGCACCGTAGGAATCCCCAACGGCCGCTTACCACCACGTGGTTTCGGGATCTCCACACGCCTGGCTGGCGCGGGACGATACCGACCTGTGCGAAGGTCCCGACGCAACTCACGCAGCATGCGGTCCACGCCGTAGTCCTCCACCGCGACCAGGGTGATCCGATCCACCCCGGCCGCGCCCCTATTCGCTCGCACCCGTTCCCACGCCTCCCACAGGACGTCACCCCTGTAGATACGGTCATACAGGGCGTGGAAACGCCGACCCGAAGACTGCTTGGCCGCAGCCCATAGCGTGCGTTGCAGTTGTCGCACTTTCACCGGCGAAACCACCAACGGCTCATCGGCTACGACAGGCGATGACCTGCCGGGGGAATTGGACCAGGCAAGCCCGGCCATGCCCTCGCACTTACCCACTCTGCGCGCGTGATCAAAGTTGGGGTCCTTCCCTCCCGGCGCGTTGTGCTGCACACCGATCAGCGGTACTACGACCCCATCGGACTCCCGCTGCCCTCCAGAGATTTTCACCATCGGCTTATACCCCTGGTCTTTGCCCGACAAGGCCAGGCAGACGGGCCTCTCCAGTTCCGAACCAGACTATGTGCACGTGCCATCTCCCATACCCCGGGGAGACCCGCTGGACTGACCCCGGACCAGGGCCCAGCAGACATGGCCTTCGCCGTGACATGAGCGGCTCGGCTCTCCCGTTGTGCGTTTGACGAGGCTGCAGAGTTCGCTTCGCGCTACGGCCCGCACACTTGCTCCCTCCGAAGAGGCTCTTGACACCCCGCTCAGCCCGCCACCTCTCGACGACGAACCGGGGCCTGCTACCCGGCGTTCCGGTACCTACCGGGACGGGACTTCCACCCGCTAGCCTGATCCAGCTTGCTGGACGCACCATGTGGGATACGTTATGCAAGGCGTGCGGAACAGGGCTGATTTGAGGGGCGGCGGCCACTAGGCCGCCGCGAGAGTCGACGAGATGTACGGCGGTGTTGAACGCACGCGACATATCGTTGATGACATGGTGTCAAGTTCACCCGACCAATCCCGAGCGGTCGCAGGCCAGCCCGGCGAGATTAACGACGATCTCCTTAACGTGGCGTATGCGCGTTTGGCTGGCACATTCAACAGCGAAGTCGCTGACGCCGAGCGACGCACGGCGCGCGACATCCTCGTCAGCCGCCGCGAACTTTAGAAACTGCCCGTGCCCATGGAGGTTTGTAGGCAGGGTACGCAGCTTCGGTTTCGACAGCTTCGGTGCCACATACTCGGAGGCATGGCGTAGCTAGTGGCGTCTCTGCATTCACGGAGAAGCAGGGGTCAGCGCAGCGTTAGCGACGGGCTGTCCGGGCCAGCATCCCGTGCCGGCGCTCTAGCTCGACTCTCCAAGCTGCGCCGTCCGCACCATCTGGTGTCGTCATCCAGGGACCTCGTATTGGAGGTCCTCTTCGACGCTGACAAGGGCCTTGACGATCACGTCGCGCAGATGAGGGGCGTCGCCGGTCGCGGCGGCGGCGTAACACATGTCGGGTAGCGGCAGCGGGCGCCGGGACCACCCGCCGATGTGCTCGGCGGTACGCGCCACGAGCCAGTGCGCCCGGTACCGGGCCCGCTCCTGGAGGGTGTCGCCGGGATCGGCGGTGCAGCCGTTGACGAACGCCGGCCGATAGATCGCTGTGGTGGCGTTGAAGCTCTTGGCTTCGGCGTCGTAGTCCGCCCACTGCTGGACGGTTGGTTCGCGGTCAGCGCCCCTGGTCATCCAGACTTGGCGAATCGGGTCGGGGATGCCGTCGTCGACCGCCTGAGCCTGAGTGGTCGCCGAGTGCATCAACGATGCGCTCACCCCTGAGACGATGCGGTCTTGAAAGATCGGGTCGGCCTCCATGATGCGCAGCAACCGTGGGTACACGTCAGGCCACAGCACCGCGAGGCGGTGCTCGTGCATGCCGTCCAGGACCGGAGCGGGGATCTCGACGCCCTCTTGCCGCCATGGGTTGGTCTGGCGCGTGCACGAGGGCGGGTGTTCTGCCCCGGCATTCCGCAACACGTTCACCACGCCTGTCGTCGCGGCCGCGACCAGCCGCCATCCCGTCTCAGCGCGCAGCTGCGCATACTCGATCAGCACACGTGCCGGGTCCCCCCACCCGAACCAGAGTTGCCGAAAATGGTCGTCCACCAAAGGATCTGTGGACAGCACCCGCACGGAGCGGGGAACGAACACACCCGCCGGAATGTAACTCGCCCCGTCGTTGGACGTGATGACGGTATCCGTGCCGCTGGGTGAGCGGAAGACTCCTACCGCCCACTCAATCGGATACTCGACCGCTTGAGCCGCGTGCTGCAGCTTCCACGCCAACTCCTTGGCCGCTGCCGCGTCGGCCGACTCGCGGCGCTCCTGGGCGGCCGCTGTCTGGCCCGCGGCCACCACGCTGGCCGGGATCAGTGTCGGGCTCGCCGCCGCAACCGGTGACGGCGCGGCCGACGCCGCCGGGGCGTTCGTCGAGCCGACAGTGCCCGCTGGCACGGTCGGCGCCGCAGGCGGTGGAACGGGCCCGGCTGGCGGTCCCATTGAACCGGGCGGCAGCATCATCGGTGCACCCCCGCCGGTCCCCATACCCGCCGCGGTGGGCGCGGCGGTAGGGGCGGCCGGTGACGCATGCCCACCACCGGCCGACAGGGCCGGCGACGGACTCGCCGGTGCCGGCGGCGGCGCGGGCGGTATCCCGCCACCAATGCCCGCCGTCGCCGCCGCTCCATGATTGAACGCAGACAAAGGCGACGTGGCCCCCGCGCCCGAAGGCGATCCCGGAACCCCGCCAGCATTCGGCAATCGGCTTCCGGCGCCGGGCATTTGGCCTACGCCGCTACCCAGAGGATTAGAGCCCGCCCCCGGCATACCGCCACTTCCCAGAGCGCCGGGCATCTTCGGAAGCCCACCACCGGAACCCAATCCACCGCCGCCACTACCCAGACCACCCATCGACGGCGCACCGCCACCACCGAGCGGCGAGACCGCGGCCGACCGAGGCGCAGGAGCCATCCCCGGCGTCGCCTGAGTTACCGGTGGCCCCGCCGCCGAGACACTTTCATCCCCCGCCGCAGTGCGGCCCGTCTCCGCGCCAGTTCCTGGCGTCACCCCAGGCTGCGTGACGGCTGCGCCTTTTTGGTCGGTCGGGGCGTCGTCCACAGGCTCGGGTGCGTCGGCCCCGGCTTTCGGCTTTTCGGTGTAGCGGTAGGGACTTTCGTCCTGTTCAATACCGGGCGACGTGTGGTCCACCGGTTG
Source organism: Mycolicibacterium novocastrense (assembly GCF_001499835.1). Taxonomy (NCBI): domain Bacteria; kingdom Bacillati; phylum Actinomycetota; class Actinomycetes; order Mycobacteriales; family Mycobacteriaceae; genus Mycobacterium; species Mycolicibacterium novocastrense. The sequence continues at coordinate 182,252 of NZ_LQIH01000002.1, read as the reverse complement.
CACCGGAGGCGCGGTGGGGACATCACCCCTTTTCGTCAGAAGATCTAGAGCCCTTACGTTTTCACTGCTTTTCTTGAACGACGTGTGCGCGGCCATCGCGGCCGTGACCCCCGCCTCGGTCTGATACCTGGCCATGCCGTGGTACTGAGCGACCAGCGCTTCGGCTTCGCCGGGCAGCTGCGCGGCGGCGATTTTAGGATCAGCCTCGCGGATCAGCTGCTCTTGACCGGCACGGATGTCACGCAACACGGTGGCGATATCGGCGCACTTGTTGGCGCACTTGTCGTGCCATTCGGCGATCGTCTTGGCCTCCTCGGCCAACACCGCACCCACCCGGTGAGCCTCATCGAAGCCCTGAGAATCGGCGGCATCGCGAAACTGTGCGTTGTCGGTGACGATCTTCTGGTAGATACCGTCCCACGCCGTCGCGCCCGCTCGATAGGTCTGCTCCTGGGCGTCCCAGTGCGCGGCATCAGGCGGCTCCATATCCGGTGTAACAATCAGCCGCCCATACGACCCCCCGGACCCTCTGACTGCAGGCATTAGCGCAACCCGCACTCGGACGTGATGACATCGACCAGATCGTTACCGCGTTTCTGTTCGCGATCGGCCTCGTCCCAGTGCCGCATGTTCAGCGCGTGCAACATGTTGATGTTGGCCGTCATCCAGTCGTGCAGCGGTATTGCTGTCGCAGCTGGTGTGGCAGAATCTGTCTGCGTACGAAGGTAAGAGACCGCAGTCATGCCAGTGCGCTTCTCGTTGGCCAGCGCTTCAACGCTTTCGGGGCTACTCCAGCTCTGTTCCAAGGCTTCGGCACTCGCCTTACTAGCTGAAGCTGTTGATCGTGCCGACCGCTCCCACGCAGCGCATGCAGTGGACTTCGCCGCCTTGACTTCGCTGGGGTCATGGGTGGCCGCCGGCGGGGGTGCCACCACGTTGACCGTGTGCTGCGCGGGTTCGACAGTGCGGGCCAGAGCGAGGCCGCTGGTCACCGCTGCACCAGCGGCGAGCGCCAGCGCTGTCGCCGCGACGGCCAGCCCCGTGCGGTGTGGCCGCCGCCGGTACCACGTCGTCATGACTCGACGGTATCGGGGGATGGTGACATCGAGCCACCACCACAGCTACATCGGCATCCCGAATGTGCCCAGCTCATGTTGCCTATAGGCAACATATAGCAATCAGGTCTTCCGCTCGGGGCTCCGTTTCGCGCGTTGTGACAGCGCTAACCTGGACATCCGCGGACCATGGGTGGCATACTTCGGACAGGAGCAAGGTACGGATTCTGCGGCTATGCCCCACGATCTGTCTGACCCCGGTTGATGGCTACGGCGCGCCGGGGTTGCTCTGCATTTAGGGGCAGTTCAGCACCCTGACGATGTGTTCGATCGGCTCCAGTAGGTCCTTCTCCTGATGCGTGATGCTGCGTCGGACCGCCGAGGACACCAGATCCGGAAGCCACAGCAGCTTTTCGTCCCGCGGAGAAACCTGCTTCAGTTGGCACTGACGGCAGATCACCTTCTCTGCCCGCAGCTCCTTGACGATCTTGGCATCGAAACTGCGCTCATGTTGCGTTTCCCGCTGCTCAAGCACCATCAGGTGAACCTCGCCGGCTAACGGCTGCGTCCCGGTGCACAGGCTGGCGGCGAGCTGCCCGAAGCATGCACGGCGCGCAGCGTCCCCACCGTCATCACCGAGCGGCATCCGACAGGAGACGATGCACACTTCGGTGCCGTTCTCGTCGCCCAGATACTCCGCCACCTCTACTGCCTGCTGGCGGCCGTCGCTGGTGAGAAGGCTTTCCGTCGTGTGCCAGTAACGATCGCCCACCACGTCAAGAAGGCCGTTGCGCAGCGGCGTCAATTGGTCGCGATGGGCGACTACAGCCGACATCAGGTAGAAGGTCCGCCGGTTGGCTCCCAGCTCGAAGCTTTCATCGAGGAACGCGACGTAGCCGCCAGGCGCACGCCGGTACGCATCGCCCAGCAGCGCCGCTGCGCCGCCCTGCTGCACCCACCCTTTACTGGCCACGGAAACACTGCATTTCGACGCCGGGACGGTTCCGGCCGGCCAGCCCAGCCGAGCTACCCACGGTGTGAGGGGTGGACTTGAGCCGCGGCGATCTGTTCGAGCTCCTCGGTGGACAGCAGGTAGTCGTCCCGGTGGAAACCTCGATCCCGAGAATCCTTGATGCGGCGGTACTCGGCGAGCATCCGCATGTAGGTACCAAGTGTCCCGTGGTGGGAGTTGCCACCGTCGTTGCGCTCCAGCTGGGGTCGCAGTTCAGTCCATCGATCGTCGCTCATCAGGAACTCGACGTAACTGGCCATGTGGCTTTCGAGCTTGTCTTGATAGTCGAAACCCTGGAATTCCAACTTGTACTCCAGGTCTTCGCTGACCGGCGTTCCCTTCTTCGCCAGCCGCGCGATGCTGAACGTGATCACGCGGAACATGTCGAGAATGTCGAGGACGCGATCGCAGTCGAGCTTGGACAACTCGGTCCGGAACCCCGCCACTGTCCTCCAGTACTCCCCGGTGAAGCCTTTCTCGATCACCTCTGCGCGCTGGAGCTGGTACGCCTCGTCTCCGTCTTCGCCGTCGGCATCTTCGGGCAGCACACGCGCCAGGATGCGGTGCAGCAACGACAGCACCTGGCGGTCGGCGATTCGCATCGTCTCCGGCGCCGGCTCACCGTCGTAGTCGTCCGATGGCCGGTAGTCGGGGGGGACGAGCACCTCTAGGAGGCGGTCGCGGACGTACTCGCTCAGCGTGAGCCCCTCGGCGTCGGCCAGGTCTTTGAGCTGGTCGCGGATCCGATCCTCGACACGGATGTTGATAACGGCCATGCGCGACCTCCTTTCTGTATGACGCAAGTATACAATACGTCATACAAGCATACAGAGAATGGAGGCTGCGGGGGCGGTGTCCCGGACGGAACGTGAGGTTGCCGCGGGTCGGGCCTACAGCGCAGTTCTTAGACCGTCGGGTGACTGGACGAACAACGTCCGATAGCCGCCGGCTGGGTGCTCGAACGACTTCCAGCCGAGCGAAGCCCAGAAGCGGTCGGCGCCCTCGCTGTAGGCGAAGAGTCTGCGGTCTGGGTGCCGTTCCATAAGGTTCCGCACCACCCGCCTGCCCACGCCGTGCCCGCGGGCCCCGATGGCTACCTCGATGAACTGGATCTCCAGACGCTCGTCTCCGAGCTCCGGCACATCCGCGTACTCCAGGTTGATGCCGCCGGGGTCGTCGAACTCGACCCTGGCGACCTCTATCCCTGTTTGATCGAGCACCTGGACGAACCACGGGTCCTCGCCGGGCTGTCGGTTCCACCAGTGGGGGTGCTCGTAAGTGACGTTCTCGGCGAACGGCGGCACCCACCATCGGTTGTCGCAGGGGCGGGGCCGCAGATCGACCAGTTCGAGAAGCACTCTGAACCTGTATCACGCGTCGGTCGACCACCACCGACGCCTCGGCACGCACGCACCGGTAGGCCCGGCTGGTGAGAGAGCGGTTCATGACCTTCTGTTCATGAGTGCCGAGATGATGTCGGCGACGGCGCGGCCGATTTCGGCGATGCCGGTAGTCGTGCCCGTCTTGTGGACGATGTATCCGACTAACACGTAGAACCCGACAAGGGCGATGGCGACGATGAGGACGGCGGCAGTCTGGTTGCTCACCGGTGGCTCCCTTCGGAGGTGTCGACCGGGCACCCCCTAGACGGGGAGCCCCTGGGGCCACGCCAGCAAGCGTGTCCTCTTCTTCTGGTTCGAGACAGCCCAAAACACAGGCCGGGCCGAAGAGTGCCAGCGCCGGGTGCAAACAGTTGAGGCCCGCTCCGGCGATTGGTGCTCACCAGAGAAGTACCGGCCGAAGGGTCCGTTTCCGTCGCGCGAGATCAGTCCCAAAACTACGGTTTTAGACACGCTCCACGGATGCGGCGAGGTACCGGTATGCCGTCGCTCGGCTGATGCCGAACGCTTTGGCGAGTTCGTGGACGGGTTCTCCGGTCTCGGCGAGACGACGGAGCTGTTTCTGTCGCTCAAGGGTCAATTTGGCGGGCTTGGTGGCCGGGAGGCGACGCGCTCGCCTGGAGTCGCGAGAAGCAGCGCGGCGCTCGCGGCCGAGTTCGAGTTCAAGCTCGGCCAGGGTGGCCATGATGGCGGCCACCGCGCGGCCTGTTGGTGTGCCGGTGTCTATGCCTTCACGTAGGGCGCGCAACAGGATTCGACGTTCACCGAGTTCGGCAATGGTGCGAGTAACTTCGGCGACGGAACGCCCGAGACGATCGATGGCGGTGACGACCACGGTGTCGCCCTCGCGGGCGTAGTGCAGCAGGGCCGCCAGGCCTGGCCGGTCAGTGTTCACCGCACCGGAAAGCTTGTCGGTGAAGATCTGGCCAGATTCGACGCCCTGGGCAGCAAGTGCGGCCAGCTGTCCATCGAGGTCCTGGCCCGCGGTGCTCACCCGCGCGTACCCGAGGATCGTTGTCACGCCACCACCGTCTCATCGACCTCCGACATCGAGGATCTGAGACACGCCGTGTGAGACAAGAAATGAGACACCGCGACCTGGCGCGATGCAGCCACAGCGTTGGCCACGTAGGGCTGTCTCGTTTCTCTAGAAACGAGACAGGCGTCGCCCTAACTGCGCTCCAAGGCCTGGTCGAGTGCCGTAGTGAGGTCGTCGTAGCTGCGCGGCTGGATCCGCTCGTCGTTGATGAAGAAGGTGGGGGTTCCTTGCACTCCGAGTGCGGTGCCGTCGGCGATGTCGAGTTGGATGCGTTCTAGGGTTGCGGGGTCGTTGTAGGCGGTGTCGAAGGCCTCCATGTCCAAGCCCAGTTGTTGGGCAAAGCCGCGAAACACGTTATCGGCGGGGATCTGTTGCTCACCCCATTCGGCTTGTGTCTCATACATTTTGCGGTACATGGCTTCGAGTTGGCCTTGCTGGGCGGCGGCTTCCACAGCGCGTGCGGCGCGTTCGGCGTTGAAGTGGGAGCGCAGCGGGAAGTAACGCAGCACGAAGTTCACCCGGTCGCCGTACTCGGCGCGGAGCTGCTCGACAGCGGGATAGAGCGCGCGGCAGCCTTCGCATTCGAAGTCGAGGAACTCGACGAAGTAGACCTCGCTGTCGGGTACCGAGTTGAGGCGGTGACTGTTCTCCCGGACCGTCTGCCCGGCTGGTGACCCGTCAAGTGCGACGTCGGGAGTTGAGCCCGCGTCGCGAACGGAGAGAAACACCACGGTCCCCACGGTTGCGACCGCGATGACGAAGAGCGTGAGGAGCACGCGGGTGTTGGCCAGGATCCAGCCGAGGCCTTTCATGTTCATATCAACGTACTTTAGTATATGAATATGTCGGAGCCGCTCGATACCTGCGATCTTCTGTGTTTGGACCTGCTCCACGCGGAGGAGATCCGGGCTGCGGTGCCCGACAGCGCCACCGTGCAGGCCGCCGCGGCCGCCGCGCGTGGTTTGGGGGATGGCACCCGACTGTCCATTGCGGCCGCGTTGGCCACGGGCGAGGAATTGTGTGTCTGCGACATGGCCTGGGTGGTCGGGTTGTCTCAAGGTCTGGTGTCACACCATCTGCGCCAGCTCAAGAATGCGTCACTGGTGTCCTCGCGGCGCCAGGGGAAGTTGGTCATGTATCGGCTGACCGAGCGCGGGCGCCAGTTGACGGCCGCGGTGCTGACCGGCGTGGCCGCGGTGGCTGAGAATGGTCCGAATCGTGGCTGATGCTTGCGCTCCCGCAGTGCGTTGCCGACTTCACGACGGGTTTGAAATGTGTTGGTAAGTAACGGTATTGCGGCTGGTATTGGTGGCGGTCGGTGACCGAACTGCCGACCGCAGGACAGGAGCGAGTGTGATGCCAAGGATTAGTGCGCAGGCCCGCCTGGTGTATCGCCGCGAGATGGACGCGGCCAGGAAGGCCGACGATGCGCTGGTGCGGTGGCGACATCTGGAGCGGGCGCACATCGTGTCGCAGCCAGATCCGTGGCTGCACACGTGCAACCACGCCGCCATGCTGGGGTTGGCCGTGCGCCAGCGCGACCGCCGCGAAGCACTCGGGCAGGTGTTGCGCCTCATTGTCGCCGCGCCCGGGTCGATGACCGGTCGGTATCCCGTCGGCAACACCGGCCGCGTCACGGCAGGGCTGATGACACCGATGCCCATCCCCGACGACCTCGGCGCAGCCCTACCCAGCAGGTAAACGGCGACCGGGCACTGCCAGCTGCTGTCTTGTGAGGGGTCAGCGCTCGGTGCTCAGCCGGTCCAGTAGCGGCCGTAGGTCTTCGGCTAGTAGTGCCATGAGGTACACCGCGGCGACCCTGTGCTGGCGGTCGAGGACCATCGTGGTGGGCACCACGCTGGTCGGATAGCTGCGTCCCAGGGTGATGAGGCTGCGCATTGCGGGGTCGAAGATGGAGGGATACTGCACGTTGCGGTCGGTGACGAAATCGCGTGCGGTGTCCCGGTTGTCGCGGACGTCGATACCGAGGAACTGCACGCCGCGGTCGCGATACTCGCCGTACACCGTTTCCAGCTCCGGAGTTTCGGTGCGGCAGGGCGCACACCAGGATCCCCACACATTGATGAGGACGACCTTTCCGGTGAAATCCGACAGCCGGATCGGTTCGTCGGTGAACAGATCGGGTCCGCTCAGATTGCCGATCGTGCCCCGTGTCGAGGGAGGGTCATAGAAGATCGCGGTCTGACCGCCGGGTGAGACGAAGTCGAAGGTGCCGCCTTGGGCAACGGCATCCTCGCCGGTGGTACAGCCGGTGACCGAGGCGGCCGCGACGACCAGGGCTGCCACGACAGCGACAGATCGCCTGAGGCTAGGCACGAGAACCCCTCTCGACGACCACGCTGTCGCCGATTACACCGCCGGTGTTCATGGCTGCCTAGTTGTCGAAGGCAAGGCCGCTGACCAGGATGAAGATGCCCAGGGCGATCAGGACGACCGGGAACAGGACGTGTTCCCAGCGTTCGAGGACTTCGGCGATCGGCCGGCGGGTGGCGACGAATCGGGCGGCGACGACCAGGACCGCGACGAGAGCGAGGAAGACGACGCAGTAGGCCACCACGGCTGCAGGTCCCACGCTCAAGAAGACCGGAACGTAGACCCCGATGTTGTCCCCGCCATTGGCGAAGGTGACTGCTGCGACGGTTAAGACACCGACGTTCTTGCCGGCGACCTTGTCATCATCATTGTCATCGTCGTTGCCACGCCAGGCTCCCCATGCCGCCCGCAGGCCCAGGGCCAGGGGGATGAGCCCGAAGTACGGGATGACTTCAGGGGGAAGGAACGCTCCGGCACCCAGCGTCACCAGCACAGCCGCGCCGAGGATCCCCGCAAATCCCAGGTATTGCCCGGCGGTGATCCGGGCCGTTGTCCCACGTTGTCCCGCGCCGCGGGCGAAGAACAACGAGAGCACGATGATGTCGTCGATGTTGGTGACGATGAACAGGCCCATTGCGGGCAGAACAGACGACAGGATCATGCGCCTGCCCCCGTGTCTGCGGTGGTGCTTAGCCGCCGACTAGCCACAACGCCGGTGTGGCCGGCGGTCACGACGACGCGCCCACCGGCGCCGCGCGGGTATGGCTGGCTGCCGGATCGACCGGCGCGGCAGCCAGCGGTGTGGTGCGCCCGGCCCGCACACCGTTGGCGATCACCACGATCTCGGCGAGTTCGTGGACCAGCACCACGGCGGCCAGCCCGAGCACCCCGAACAGCGCCAGCGGCACCAGCGCGATGATCAGGCCCAGGGACAGGGCGACGTTCTGCAGCATGATCCTCCGCGCCCGGCGGGCATGGCCGAACGCTTGAGGCAGGTGGCGCAGGTCTTCGCCCATCAACGCGACGTCGGCGGTTTCGATGGCCACGTCGGTGCCCATCGCGCCCATCGCGATCCCCACGTCGGCGGCGGCCAGCGCAGGAGCGTCGTTGACGCCATCGCCGACCATCGCCGTGGGCCGCTGGAACCGCAGCTGCTCGATCAGCCGCGCCTTGTCTTCGGGACGCAACTCGGCGTGCACGGCCTCGATCCCGACATCAGCGGCTAGCGCGGCGGCGGTGGCCTGGTTGTCACCGGTGAGCATCGCGACGTGATAGCCGTCGCGGCGCAACCGCGCGACCACCTCGGCGGCCTCGGGACGCAACTCGTCACGCACGGCGATGGCACCGATCACCTGGCCGTTGTCTTCGACGAGGACCGCGGTGGCCCCGGCCTGCTGCATCCGGGTGACATCACCGGCGAGTGGGCCGGGGTCTAGCCAGCCGGGCCGGCCCAGGCGAAGGGTGTGCCCGTCGCGGTGGCCGGTGAGCCCGGCACCGGTGACGGCCTCGACGTCGGTGGCAGGAATGACGTCATCAGCTGCGGCGAGGATCGCCGCGGCCAGCGGGTGCTCGCTGCGCGCTTCCAGGGCCGCCGCCACATCGAGCACCTGCTCGCGGGTCGCACCGGCGGTGGTGGCCACGTCGATGACGGCGGGCCGGTTCGCGGTGAGCGTGCCGGTCTTGTCCAGTGCGACGCCGCGGATCTTGCCCAGCCCTTCCAGTGCGGCGCCGCCCTTGACCAGCGCACCGAGCTTGCTGGCGGCGCCGATGGCGGCCACCACGGTGACCGGTACCGAGATCGCCAGGGCGCACGGTGAGGCGGCGACCAGCACGACCAGGGCACGTTCGATCCAGGTGGCCGAGTCCCCGAGCAGGCTGCCGATCACCGCGATCAGCCCGGCGACGATCATGATTCCGGGCACCAGGGGTTTGGCGATGCGGTCGGCTAAGCGCTGGGAGGCGCCCTTGCGGGACTGCTCGGCCTCCACGATGCGCACGATGCGGGCCAGCGAGTTGTCCTCGGCGGTGGTGCTGACCTCCACCTCGAGTGCCCCGGTGCCGTTGATCGACCCGGCGAACACCTCATCGCCGGGCCCGGCTTCCACGGGAACCGACTCGCCGGTGATGGCTGAGACATCCAGCGCGCTGCGGCCCTGGCGGACGATGCCGTCGGTCGCGACACGCTCACCGGGCTTGACCAGCATCCGGTCACCGATCCGCAAATCCGCAGGCGCGACCGTCTTTTCGGCGCCATCGCGCAGCACGGTCGCCTCGTCGGGGACCAGTGACAACAGCGCACGCAGGCCGCGGCGGGTGCGGGCCAGCGAGTACTCCTCCAGTCCCTCGCTGATGGAGAACAGGAAGGCCAGCATCGCGGCCTCACCCACCTCGCCGAGGATCACCGCCCCCACCCCGGCCATGGTCATCAGCGTGCCGACCCCGATCTTGCCCTTCGCCAGCCGCTTGAGAGTGGACGGCACGAAGGTGTAGGCGCCGGCCAGCAGCGCCACCGCTTCCAGCGCCACGACGACCGGCTCAGCAGCGTCGAGGAACCCGGCGATCACCGCTGCCAGCAGGAACACCCCCGAGATGCCGGCAAACTGTATCTCTTTGATCTGCCAGAGCCGCTCGGGCTCACGGTCCTGCTCCTCGGCGCCGCGGGGTTCGTCGCCGCCGCAGCCGCATGCATCACTCATCGGCGAGCATCCTGCATCCCCGGCGCCGCGACGGTGTCGGAGCGGGTTCCGTAGGTGGGACACAGCGCGACGGCGTTGCCGGTGGCGGCCAGCAATGTCTCGGCCGAGGCAAGCAGGTCGAGCAGCTCGGGGCGGGTCAACGAGTAGAACACCTGCCGGCCCTCGGGGCGGCCGGTGACCAAGCCGCAGTCCCGCAGGCACGCCACGTGCGCCGACACGGTGGACTGCGCCAGGCCCAGCTCACCGATCAGGTCGACCACGCGGGCCTCCCCGTCGGCCAGGCGGCGCACGATCGCCAACCGGGCCGAGTCGGAGAGACTGTGAAACAGCGCCACCGCGGCATCAAGATTCAAAGAGGTCCCCGAGGTGCCGCCAGCCAGGCAGGCATCCTTATTCATCGTCATAGGACGATGATAGCCGGTCAGCAGCGATACTTCGAGGCGGGGTGGGATGCCTTCGGCGCGTCGCCGGCCGGGGTCGTGGGCTTGAGGGTGCAGCCTCCGCCAGCGGTGAACGGGTAGATCATCTGGCGCAGGTAGCTGCTGGGGTAGTCGGGTTTGGCGGCCATGCCGAGTTGGGTGGAGTCGAAGCGACGGGTGGGGTCATAGGAGTAGGTGCGCATGAGGTGGTCCCACACCAGGGTGAACAGCCCGAAGTTAACGTCACCGATGCCGGCCCATTTGAGGTGATGGAAGCGGTGGCCTTCGTTGAGGGCCAGCACGTACTTGGCGGGTCCGATGCGATAGTCGGCGTTGGAGTGCTGCAGCAACAGCTGGATCGCCACCGCCAGGGCCAGCGCGGACGCCACGTTGACGGGCAGCCCGACCAGGATCAGGGGTGCCACCCCGGCGGCCATCTCCACGGTCTGGTGCAGGGGGTGTTTCATCAGGCCGTTGAGGCCGTAGAAGCGGGTGATGCTGTGATGCACGGCGTGGAAGCGCCACAGCACCCCGATCTTGTGGCTGGCCAGATGCACCACGGTGATGCCGAAGTCCGCGACGAGGATCGCGGCGAGGACCTGAGCGACAAACGGCCAGCTGTGCGGCCACAGCTGGGGCGCGGGGACGATCGCGGCCAGCAGCGGGATGGCGGCGACGCTGGCCAGGATGAGGGTTTCGTTGACCGCGACGTGGATGCGGTCGCGGGTGCTGTCGGCGCGGTCCTGGTTCCACTGCGGGTCATAGGGGATGATCCGCTCCACCAAGAACGCCGTCGCGATCGCCACCGCCAGAATGGCCAGCAGCCAGTACTTCGGGGCGCCGGCGGCGGCGACGGCGATACCCGCGCCGTTGAGGCCGATCAGCATGAACGGCACATAGCCGTAGCGGGCCACCGCCTGAACCGCAGTGATCGCCGTCGAGGTCGAAGAGGTCGTACTCATGCCCTTGATCGTCGCGGCCACCGCCGTGGTGAGGCTTGAACGATTCGGCTAGCTACTGCTCTCGTCGAGGTCCCAGGACACGTGCCGGCTCAGCATCGAGGGGGGTAGGCCGAACATCTCACGGGTGGTCCGGGTCAGGTGGGCGCTGTCGGCGAACCCCGCCCCATGCGCGGCGCCGGTCAGGTCATCACCGGCCTGCACGCGGGTGATCGCGATGCGTAAGCGCGTCCACAACACATAGCGCCGTAGCGGGATGCCGACCTGCTCGGTGAACAGATGGGTCAAGCGACTCGCCGAAAGACCAAGCTGGGCAGCTAGTTCCGTGCCGCTGACCGGGCCCGCCGCCACCAGGTCGGGCAGCAGCCGCAACGCGTCCTCGATGGCCCGATGCCGCGCCGCGGTGCCGTAGTCGGCAGTGACGGGCGCCAGGTGCGCGATCAGCTCGTCGACCATCGCGGCCAGCGCTCGTCGACGGGTAGGACTCAGAACTGGGGTGACCGTCCAGCCGGAGCGGACGGCGCGGGAGTGTGCGGCCCGGCCGGGCGCGGACTCCGGCTCCAGGAACACCACCGTGCCCTCCAGCGCGCCGACCTCGATCTGGTGTGACGCGTCGGCGGGCACGATCACCTTGGTGCTGCGGTGTCGCGTGCCGTGTTCATCGAGCACCGTGAACGCCGTTGTCGCGGTGATGATCTGAACGGCATGGTGGGCATGGACGTCAGTGGGGCCGATCGATCCGGTGAAGGCCAGCACCCCCGGCCGCAGCAGCGCCGCGCCGCCCCAACGCGGTCCGGTAGCTGCATCACCGCCAGACCTATTCATCGTCACTAGACGATGATAGCGTCGGCCATAGATCGTTAAAGGTCGATGCCACCGACGAGGGCCGATCATTTGGACCCTGTGGCAACCGCTACTGAGTGGAAGGAGTCTGCGGTGTTGATGAACCGGGCAGAAACAGCTCTGATCAACTCGCCGCCTCGGCGGTGGCTGCAGCGCCTCTATGAGGTACCGGTGCTGCTGCGCTTCGGGGGTCGGCTCCCCCCGGGCAGCAGCGCCCTCGAAATCGGCTGTGGGTCAGGCTACGGCTCGCAGCTGGTGCTGCAGCGCTTCGGCGCCGCGCGGATCGACGCGATCGACCTAGACCCGGCAATGATCGAGCGGGCACGAACCCGTCTCACCCCCTACGGCGACCAGGTACATCTGGCTACCGGGAGCGCCACCGATCTGCGTGAGGCGCTCAACGCCGATAACGGCAGCTACGACGCGGTGTTCGACTTCGGAATCGTTCATCACATCCCCGACTGGCGCGCCGCGGTCGCCGAAGCCGCCAGAGTGCTCGCCCCCGGCGGACGGTTCTACTTCGAAGAAGTCACCGCCCACGCTCTCAACCGCCCCACCTACCGGCGATTGTTCGACCACCCCACCGAGGACCGGTTCACCGCCGAAGACTTCCTCGACGAGTTGGGCCGGCATGATCTGGTCATTCTCGGATCGGCGACCCGCATCCAGGGCGACTATCTGCTGGGGGTCGCCGCCAAGCCACTCGCTGCGGGCGGTGGGCGATGATGGCCTCGGCCGCGCTGGCCCTGTTCGTGGTCATGATGGTGCTCGCCGGGGCGCTGCGCACCCTCATCCAGCGCCACCGCACCGGTGACAGCGGCAACCGTCGCACGCTGTCACCGCGCGGCTCGCTGGGCTGGTCGGCGCTCACCGTCACCGATGTCGGCTATCTCATGGTGGGTGTCGGTGGTCCGCTGGCGCACTGGCTGGGGCTAGCGCCGGTGAGCGTGCTGCAGCACCCTCCCATTCACGTGCTCGGCGTGGTCCTGGCGGTCCTAGGCATCCTGGCCGCCTTCGGTGCGCAAATGGCGATGGGCGCGTCCTGGCGCATCGGTGTCGACCAAAATGAACGCACCCCACTTGTCACCAGCGGCCCGTTCAGGTGGGTGCGCAACCCCATCTTCACCGCGGTGCTAGTCACGTTCCTCGGCCTGGTGCTCATGGTCCCCAACCTCATCGCACTCATCGGCTGGGGCATCGCCTTAACCGGCATCCAGACGCAAGTACGACTGATTGAAGAGCCCCACCTGCACCGTGCCCACGGCGAAACCTATACCCGCTACGCCGCCAAGGTCGGCCGCTTCCTGCCCGGACTGGGGCGACGCCTCCGCACCGACCGTCACACTGCACACCGAAAGAAGGCAAAATTTGATCACTTCTAAAGCGAGTGGGCATGAAAAAGCCTCGCGCGTCGAATCGAGGTTCGACGACTGCGAGGCGAAAGCCAGTGTGGTTGTGCGCGTACGGGGCCGCTGACGGCCGCCGTCCGGTGCGCAGGCGGTTACGGCGGCATCGGTAGGGTTCTCCCGGCGGAAAAGGCACTCATCAGAAAGACGGCTAACGCCGCCACTCGCGAAGCGCGACCGCGGCAGCGCCGACTATCTCGGCCAGCCCCTTGAGGAAGGCGATGATGCGTTCCATCGGCTCATCGCGCCGGCAGAACACCGCCCGGTTGACCATCACCAGTACAAGCAGAATCCAAACCAGATTCCACGCGTCCGAGACGACCACATTGACCTCCTTGCGAGGTGTACCAACAGACAGTGCCCGACCGATGGTCGGGCACAAAAAAAGCCGGGAAAGACCCGGCTTCGACGCGCAAAATATGCGCGCCTTCTCATGGGCGAACCATGAAAAGATCAGTCCAGCACTATATTTGGAGGCTGGACAACTTACGGAACTGGCTGTGTGCGCAGTTCTTTGGAGTGAACCGCCAGCAGGGGCGGGAGAAGATTTCGCGGTAGCGACTGGATGTGGGCACAGTCGTGCTACTGCATCTGTGCGGCAACCTTACCTGTCGAGGCAGCGCAAGGGAGAGGATGTCTCACTGGTTGGCGCGCGTCGGCGCGCTAACCGGATTTTGGGCGCACTAACGGCACCTCATTCACTGTACTCGCAGGTAGCTGCGCCAGAATGGAAGCAAGCACCTGGGCGTGTCGCCCTGCTGGGAAGAACGGCCCAGTTCGTTCAGCGTGATCAGCGCCGCCGCCGGCCGCCAGCCCGACGTACTCCGCGTTGGGGGCGACGACGAACTGCAGATCCCAGCCGATCTCGACTCCCACCTCGCGCGCGCGGCGGTCGAGCCTGCACGTCGTCATCGGTCAGCACGCGATGCCCCTCCCCCGTCATCAGGTGGTCGCGGAGTTGGTGCGGCGCAGCGTGTTCAGTTCGTCGAGCAGCTGCTGGTAGTGCTGGATGGACATGACGACGGCGGCGGGCTTGCCGGCGGTGTCGGCCAGGACGACGTTGCCGCCGCTGGTGGTCACCTGATTGATCAGGTGTTGGTGAAGTTCGCGGGCCGGGATCAGCTCGCTGGGGACGGCTTGCGCGCCGCCGAGGGCTTCAACGGTGGTACGGATCATCAGAAGAACAGCCTTTCAAACGTGGTGGGTTTCCGGTGTCCCCTCGACTCGTCGGGCCGAGGGGACACCGCCGAATGCGGTTGATGCTCAACCGCGTTCGGTGACCGTGGTGTTGGGGTGCCGTGCAGCGGTGGAGCCCTTCACGAACTTGCCGGTGATGGCACTGCGGTGATGGGTTCCGCTGCTGCGGTTGGCCCCGCGTTCGGTGACCGTGGTCTTGGGGTTGCGCGCCGCGGTGGACGCCTTGACGTAGCGACCGGTGGTCGCGCTGCGGTGATGTCCCTTGGCCATTGTCTTGTCCTTTCGGTTTGTCCGGCCCGGTGTTGAGCCGGATACCGGTCTATAAGTGCGCTCGTCGGCTCGATCCCTGAATTCCCCGGAACCGTCGTGCCCGTGGCCGCCCTCGGCAGCCCGGCGGGCCAGGGCGTCGCCTTCGGCGGCGGTCACCGACCTGCGTGCTGTCCGCGCGGTGCGGGTGCCCAACGAGCTGGCGTTGATGAGTGCGGTGAGGTGCTTGATGGTGGTCACGACGTCCTCTTTCGATTTCGGAGTTGGTGGCCGATGAGGTTCTCCACGCTCTTGGCGTCGCGCAGACCGAGCTTGTCGGCGATCTCCCGTTGGGTGAAGCCGTGCTCCTGCAGGAACAGTGCTCGGCGCGCCCGGTCGGTGCTCAGCAGCGCCATCGCTTCGGCCACCGTGTCGTTGGCGACGATGGTGGCCTCGATGCCCTTGATGATGTCGAACCGGTCTTCGGGCAGCTCGGCCATCGGTGTGGTGGCCTGCTCGATTCGTTCGAGTTCGGCCCGTAGTGCGCTGCGGTAGATGTTGGCGAACTGATAGAGGCACTGGCCGATGAAGAACGTGCCCAGCGACGCCCCACCCGAGGACTGCCAGCGGTGGGTTTTGAGCACCCTGTCGCGGAAGTAAATCAGCGCGGCGACCACGGTGTCTTTGGCGATGTCGTCGATGGCCTCATCCTCAGGCCAGCCCTCGATGCGGCCCAGACCGTAGCCGGTCAGCGCCTTGGCCTTGCCATAGATGGTGCCGTGGCGGATCCAGGCCCGCAGCACGCCGAGGCCGTAGCGCGTCAGTTCGCGGGAGAACCGCTCCCACAGCCGGCCGGTGAACCGCTCCAACTGCAGCGCCAGCAGCAGCTCCTCATCGGCTTGAAGACGCCGGAGTCGTTCCAGTTCGTCGGCGAGTTCGGCGGCCAGACCGGGGTCGTCGAGCCAGGCACCGACCACGCCTTCATCAACGCTCTGGATGTCGCCCTGGTTGTCCGGTTGTAAGCGCGCGGCATCAACGGGCGGGCCGGGGCGGCGTGCCGGTCGATCCATGGCTACATCTCCAGGAGGCGAGAAAGAGACAACCGATCCCTACGGTTGTCGCTTCCTCTTAAGTCCGCGCGTACCGCCAACCCCTGAAACCTGGGAAAGTTTTTTCGCAGGCAAGCGGTCGCGGCCGTGCTGCGACCATTGTCCCAGGTCGAGCCGACAAGCCTCCGCATAGGAGGAGGGTCTGCTGGCGGCCCCGAATCGTCGTACGCGGTACGCGGCTTCTCTGGGGCGGCGGGCGGGGGCAAGCTGCCAGCGCTATGACCTCGGGCCACGAAACGGAAGGTGGCCTTTCAGCCGCTGACAGCGCTGTTCAATGCAAAAGCCCGGGTCGGTCGCAAGGACCGAATACCGGGCTCTTCTTGGCTTTAACCGGGCACGCGCTACACGTCACACCGGCCTGTATGCACCCAATCGTACGTGGAGCCCTGATAGAACTCAACAAGTGACGGCACCTGGCCCCTGGGTTGAACAATGGTTGAGTCCCGAAAGATTCCACACGTACACACGCCTGGCCGGTGGTGACCGCACCCGCGCTCTCGACCTGCACGAATGGAACACTCAGCTCAACGCCGCACTGCTGCACGACTTCGCCCACCTCGAAGTTGGCCTGCGCAACTTCTACGACCGGGCACTCATGAGTGCCGTCCAGCCAGGTGATGCCCACTGGACCGACCCAGCTTCGTTCGCCGCGCTATTCCCGGCGGTACCAGGCAACGACGCCCGCACGCACGCGGATCTGGCCTTGTCCCGTCGCAAGGCCGGCGGCCCCTCTGCACCTCCCGGAAAGCTTCTTGCCGAGCTGACCTTCGGGTTCTGGGTCTTGATGACCAGCTCGCGACATACGACGCTCCTCTGGACCCCGCATCTGGAAGCCTTCTACCCCGCCGGTTCGCAGCGGCCCAAGACCCACTTCGGCCTCGACGACATGCGCAAGGCACGCAACCGGGTAGCTCACCATGAGCCCGTCCGCGTCTCCGACGTCAACATCCTGATCCGGCGAATGCGCCGCTACGCCGGTTACATCTCAGCCGATCTTGGTCGCTACATCCGACAGACCAGAACGGTCGACGCGCTGCTGCACTCACGTCCTTGACGACGCGTCGGGGCCGAGGGGTCTACCGTGAGTCTGCGAGTTTCTGCACTCGCGCATCGCGGGACGCCCGGTCTTCTTGCTGGCGGTGATGACCGCGCGGGCAGCGGCCTGACGTACAGCCAAACTACGACCCGTCTTCGGCTTCGGGGGTTGTAGCCGCTGGCATTCGTTGTGGCCATCAACACTCCCCTCTTCCACGTCGTCCCCAGGTCTTCCACCTCGTCCAGAGGGGGGTGCTGACCGATCACCTGGACGATTTCGGAGTCTCCGCGTGTAGCCAGCTTAGATTGCAGCAGCGTATCAAGCATCTTCCATCCCAACGCTGCCTCCATGTCATCGGAGCTGAAGGTCCGCTCGAATGCCCACGTGGCACGACGCCACCACTCGCTGCGGCGATCTCGGTGTTCTTCTGCCACCACGTGATCAGCACTCCACCGATCGCAACCAACCCGACGATCAACGTCACCCACGCTTGAGCAGGCGTCCGCCCGTTCCCTCACTGTCCGCACCGACTGAACCCGTCGCATCGGACAGTAGAGATCGACCGTGCAAAACCACGACTGATGACCACCGTTTTCGACTTCCATCTCGGAAGTACCGGCCGAATCACCGCATTCCGTCACCTTGCAGGCGACTTATTTGGCGTCGCCGCCGGTTGCGACCCTCATCTTGTCGAGGAATTCGGTCAAGGCGGCATCGATGTCGGTCACGGTGTAGCCGCCATGGGCGCGCAACCATTCGACTCTCTGCTGGGTCAGCGGCGGCAAATAGGTGTTGAACGGAACCTTCGTATTGCGCTTGCGGGCTTACAGCGTTGTGCCAGCCGCCTCCGTCCCAGCCGCCCAGGACAACAGCAGTGCACCCGAAGAACTCGCAGACTGGCCCGTCGACGTCGCAGACCTTCGCGAATCGCTACTGGAGACGGAAGCCGACTTCCCAAGCGGGCGCACAATCAGCGGGGACCAGATCCGCGCCCGCTACGGCTTGCCGCGACGAGCCACAGACCGACCCTCTCGGTTTTCTCGCTCGCGGTGGTCGACACTCGGTGCGATTCACCGACGAGCTGATGAGTGCGTCGATGATATGGGCCACCGCGCCAACGCGCTCAGTGAAAGGTCGCCCGTCGCATCTGCGCGATAGGTCCCCGATGATGTTCGGCTAGTACCTTTCCTCAGCCCGCATACGTTGCAGCAGCATGCCGGCGGAATCAGCTCCGTCAACCATCGGAATCGTTGGCCGCGGCGCGAGCCCGTGCGTCTCCGCAGGGTGCAACTTGCCAATGCGCATGAGTGCAGTGAGAGCGGCGATCTCATCGTCGTGCTTCATACTGGAAGCTCCCTCAATCGATCGTCGTTTCAGTATTCCATGTATCCCCAGCTCTGGCGTGTCCTGATGCTGGATCGATACTCAAGGTTACCGTCAACGAGCGCAACGGACTGGACGGTCAGCAGCGCGCTGTAGCCGAGAGGGATTTTCGGTGAACACCCGCTCAAGCACTATCCGGCTCAAGGTTGCCGTCTTCGTCCTGACTTGCGGTTGTCATCGCCAGGTGAATGCGCGCTCGCTTGACGAGTTCTATGACCGCGGGGTTCAAGAGGTCTGCGACAGTGACGTTCAGGCTCTTGGCATATGCGGTCACGACTTCGTGATCATCTTCCGTGACGCGCTTCGCTAGGAACTTCGGACTCGCGCGATTCTCGCGATGGCGCCAGTTCCGCCGACGACTAGAGGAATCGTCTGACATTGGACTCCGCTGTCGAACTCAGCACTTGTGTTCACCCCAGCTGCGCGGCCTACTCACGGGCGATTGGCTAGGTCGTCTTTTACGCTGACGACAGGAGGGTCTGCGGCGAAAGCCGCTCACGAACGCCGGCCCGTGAATCGCGATTATGTCGTCGAGTTCCAGGGGTTCTCTGTTGTATTCCGCCCATTGCAGAATGCTGGGAGCACAGCCACAGCCGCAAGGTATCCAACTCGGGCGGACGGAATCAAGGATGCCACCATCGAATCTCTGAACCTGCGTTGTTGCCGAGTTCTCCAGCTGAGCGCTCACAGCCGAGATGGACTCGTCATGACTGTCGAGGGGACAACTTCCAACCAGCTGAATCGGCGGATCCAGGGAAGAACTTGCTTTCCTCCGCAGGACATCGCGCGAATTCTGGCCCTTATCCATCATTCTCTGCAACGCCAAACACCCTTGTTAGCAAGGCAATACGACACGGCATCGGGCGAGACAACCTTGAAATCGCTCAATACCACCGAACATTCGTCGGCAGTGAACCCCACATCCGCTAGCGCCTTCATCCATGCGATCAGAGCCCGCCCCCTCCCATTCGCGTCCAAAGCCAGCGCCCAAACACGACCGAAGGTCGCCGCGGCCGAACGCGCATAAGCATCGCGGACCACAGCTGCAGCGTCGTCGAATAGTGCCTGAGAAGTCGAAGCGTACCGTTCCAACTCATCAGTTCTGATACCAGCGACACTGAGATAGAGCAGTGCGTTGGCAACTTCCGTACGCCAAAGATCCTGCAGTGTGGTGCGTTGCACGCATCGTGGTTGAAGGACGTGTACATAGTCGGCGCCTTCCGTGTATGTCGTCGGCAGACCCATGTTCCTGTGGATGGGTGGCATGGCTGATGCGCTTCGTGTGCCTTCGCCTTCAGCAAGTGAAGCAGCGAGGTCAATGCACGCGCCCCCGAGCCGAGTCCAAACCGCGTCCAGACGATCGGCATGCAGCGCGAGCGGATAGGTCACAAATGTTGATCCATCCGGTAAGACGTGAGGGGTTACGACGCTAAACGAACGCGCCCATCGGGCCGCCTGTTCGACGACTTCCGCGATTGCCGCGTGACAACGACCGAGCTCGAACCCCCGGCTATTGGCTTGGCTGAGTTCGTCGTTCACATCCTGTCTCCAACCCGGATCATGGAAGACTCCGATAGTTCAAACCCGCTCGCCAAACCCGTAATTCGTGGATATGTTGTGCGCGAGGCGTCAATTGCTCGATCGTCTGTGCAGTCCCTACAACCTCGCAACTTGGCACCCATCCGATCAACAACCCCTGCGGCCTGACGACGCATCCGCGCACATCTGGCGAAATGTTCATTCGATTGCCAGCGGCCGCAGCCATCAGCCAACCCGTTGACAGAGTCGCATTCTTCGCGTACGAGACCAACAAAGTGCGCAAACATCGGCACGGTCATCAATGCAGCAGCGCATGTCGTTGGAGCGAGCTGATCTGCCTGTTGTTGAAGACTCAAAGCCGATGTGTCGCGGTGCACGATCCTACGGTACCGCGAGCTGGCAATGGCTGGCTAGCAGCGGAAACACATTCTCTAAGAATAGATTCTGCCGAACACCCATGCGCTTCCCCGAAGACGATTAGGCATCAACTCATGCTCATCTTATGCACAACTGGTAACCCACTAAGGCCCAACTAGTACCCATTTTCTGCTCCAGACAGGCACATTGGGCGTCACCGGCCGCTCGCCGATGGCCGTGCCGGAACGGCCAGAATTCCGGCGCAGCGAAGATCGTCGTCCGATCACGATCCCGTCAGGCCGCCTTTGGATTTCGCCGCTTGTCGCTGCCGGGTGACGACAAGAGTTGATTCTTTCCCAAGTTGCATCTGGTGGTGGACGCCGTTTCACCCATTCATCTACGTTGCAATTCATCGAGATCCCTATCGCTCTGTCAGCCTGCAGCGCGGCTGCACAATGGCCGCCCGAGCCATCACGCATGACCTCTCAAGAGAACCTAGGAAGACAATGATCGTCGAAACTGTAAGACTCAGAAAGTATTACCGATGAGCTGGAAGGCGCTCGACTGGGCGATAGCCATCGAGGTTTCGAGTCCGATGATGCGCCTTGTCCTCATACTGCTTGCGAACCGGGCAGACGACAAGTTTTCGTGCTACCCGTCAATTCGAAAGATCGTCTCGGAATCTTGCGCCGCGCGGAGCACCGTGTTGGAAACGCTTCGCAAACTCGAGGATGAGGGGCTCGTGCAGCGGGTTGCTCGGTATCACGATTCGGGAGCCAGGCGTTCGAGCCGCTACCTCCTCAATCACCCAGATGCGACGCACAGTTCTCCCCTTCCGGAGGTCGGACTCCCCCAGTCCGCCAACACGACGGGGGCCGTCCGACCTCCGGACGGGAATTGTCCACCGGTTGTGCCTCCGCGGGTCCAGGACACTGACGCCTTGAACCTTTCCAGAGAAACCTCACTAGGACCGTCGTCGGCAGCAGTGCTGAGTTCACTTCCAAGCCCATGGCAAGTCAATCGGGAGGACGCGAGAAAACTTGCACCGGCAATCGAGGCAGCCTTCGCAGCAGGTTGGACATCACAGACTCTGTTGGCCCATCTCTCGTCCCGGCCAGAGGGAGTGCGTTATCCCGCTGCTGTCCTCGCGCGGCGTCTCACTGAGCTACCGCCCCCACCAACACTTTCCGTACAACAAATGCCATCGTGGTGTGGCGATTGCGAGGACCCAATGTCGCGCACAATCACAGTCACACAGTCCGACGGTACTGAGGCAGCAGCGTTTTGCCCGCGTTGCAGCCCACAGCAGCACTCAGCGAGAGTTGCAAACTCAATAAGTTACGAAGGGGAGGTGAAAAAAGATGGAATCGAACGTATTTGATCATCTCCCACTGCTTCTCGCGGTTCCCCGGGCTGCGAGCATTCTGGGAATCAGCCGTGCTGCGGCCTACAGACTTGCCGCGTCTGGCGAGCTCCCAGTCCGGAGACTCGGCGGACGCGTCTATGTCGTCACTGCCGAGCTGCGCCAGTTGGTGGCATCGTGAAGGGGTCGGTCTACCAGCGCGGAAAAACGTGGACATATCGATTCCGAGGGCCTGAGCGAGATCCATCCACCGGCGAGTATCCAATTATCTCAAAGGGTGGGTTCCCCACGGAGAAGGAGGCCTGGAAGGCCTGTCGCGATGCCATGCGGGGAGCCGATCAAGGTCGCGTTGTTCGTCCCTCAACTCGCACAGTGGCTCAGTTTTTCGCCGAATGGTTCTCAGCCATCGAACCTTCTGTGGACGCAACTACTTGGCAGAACTGGAATGACTACGCTAGGTGTTACGTAGTGCCGCACATTGGCGCAGAAAGGCTCCAACGGCTCGATGAGCCACAGCTCCTGAAGCTCTACGCGAAACTACTTTCTGAGGGCCGGATCAAGCAGGACCGCAACTACGCGATGTATCACTACTGGCGTAGCCAGACGGTCGACGGGTCGACACCGAGTCCGCGCGAAGTGGCTAAGGCGTGTGATACAACGATTCACGCTGCCCGGGCTGCAGTACGCCGGTACAACGCCGGCATCGCTCCGAAGCAGATGCATCCGGGGCTGGCCCCGAAGACCGTGCGGAACATACATGCAATGATCCACCGTGCACTTGTCGATGCCGTCGCGTGGAGGTACACGTCGCATAATGCGGCGGCTAATGTAAAGCCGCCTAAACGTCCCCGTGCGCGGCGAACAGTGTGGAACCCCGAGCAAATACGGACGTTTCTGCAGACGGCAAGTCACGACCGCTTCGCTGCCCTTTTCCTGCTTGAGCTCACCACTGGAATACGACGCGGCCAGATCTGCGGCCTCAGGTGGCACGACGTCGACCTGGACGCGCGCGAGATCACTGTGCATGACAATCGGGTCGTAGTTGGCGGCCACGCGAGGGACAAAGCCGGCGGCAAGACGCACAATGCCGATCAAACGATCGCGATAGATCGGACTACTGCTGCGGCACTCCAAAAATGGCGACAATTGCAGGATGAAGAGCGGGCATTTTTCGGAAGCGACTACCACCCCGGAAACTACGTCTTTACCTTCCAGGATGGTCGACCGCCGCATCCCGACTCCATCCGTCAACGGTTTGACCGCTTGGCGGCTGCCACCGGCCTAGAGCGGATTACCTTCCACGACTTGCGGCATTCGTACGCGACGGCCGCGTTGAAGGCTGGCGTCAACCCAAAAACTGTGAGCGAGCGTATCGGGCATGCCGACGTCGGGTTCTTCTTGCAGACGTATGCCCACGTATTAAAGAACGACGACAGAGACGCCGCTGAACAGGCAGCGATGTTCGTGATCGGCGATGGCTACCGCTCGTCAACGGGAGTGGACTAAATGACACCTCGATACGGCGAAGTCGCGGAACTATAGAGCTGCCACAGCCGAGTACCAGACTCCAGCCGGTTGTGGTCAACGGCAGAAAGCTAGCTTTCACAGCGGCTGGCGTAAGTGTCGCGCACCGCGCGTCTCTCTGCGTTGGTGTCCTGGGTGTTGAACGCGGGGGCCAGCTGGGCGTATGCGGTGTCGAGGAGATCTTCGTCGATCGCCTGCGAGGCTACCTGTGGGGACCGGCTGGGAGTAGGCGTCGGCATGGGTCTAACGATAGGCCGCTTCGGATTCTGCTAAACATTTGTTGGCGTGCGGTTGGTGCGCTCATAGCCGGGCGCATTTGGCGCTCTTGATGAGCACGCGGCGGATCTCTTCTCGGCTGGCAGCGATCCGGGCCCCGCGCGGCGTCGGTGTGCACCACCGGTCGCGGCGTCTGGTCGTCAGGAGGTGCTACGTTCACAAACGCGTTCACAAACCGAATGAAAACGGCCCCCGGAGTGTCCTCCGAGGGCCGTTTTTCCTGGTAGCGGGGACAGGATTCGAACCTGCGACCTCTGGGTTATGAGCCCAGCGAGCTACCGAGCTGCTCCACCCCGCGTCGGGTGAACGCCACGTTACCGAAGGCTCTCGCGCAGTTCCAAATCGGGCGGTCACCGACGGTGGTGAGACCCGTCACGCCTGCGGTTACGTGGCCGTCCGCGCTGCGCGAGCGACCGCAAATGTACGCAGTGCGGCGGTGTGTCGCCGTGCAGACACGGTCGCTCGGCGCAGTGGGGCCCAGCTCCGCGGCAGTGGGGCCCAGCTCCGCGGCAATGGTGGCTTAGCTCGCGGCAGTGGGGCCTCAGCTCGCGGACTGGTACTTCTCCATCGCGTCGTCGAGGCGTTGCAGCGCCTCGCCGTACTCGGCGAAGTTACCGCCCTGCTGGGCCTGACGCAGCCCGTCGAGCGCCGCGTTGACCTCTTGCAGCGCAGCGGCTTTCGGCCCCGACAGCTGCACCGGCCCACCCGGCGGCACCGCCGCGGGCGGCGGCGACGCCGGCGCCCGGCCCTGCTGGTTGGCCGGCGTGCGGGCCGGCGGTTCACCGTCGGCCGGCGGCTGCGCAGCGGGCTGCTGTCCGCCGGTGCCCGCGATCGGCGCGGGGCCGGTGGCGGTGGCGTCGGCGCCGGGTCCGAACAGCTCGGTGAGCGCATCGCGCACCGTCGGGCCGTAACCGACCTTGTCGTTGTACATCATCGCCACACGGATCAGGCGCGGGTACGACGACGCGGCATCGCTGGCCCCGGGCGAGGCGTACACCGGTGCGACATAGAGCAATCCGCCCTCGGCGACCGGCAACGTCAGCAGGTTGCCCCACCGGATGCGGTTCTGGTTGTCGCGCCCGATCACACCGAGGTCCTGGGACACCGCGGTATCGGTGCTGATCGCGTTGAACGCCAGCTTGGGACCGTTGACCTGACCCGGAATGGTCAACACGGTGATCTTGCCGTAGGTCTCGGGGTCGGAACTGGCACTCATGAACGCGGCGAGGAAGTCGCGCCGGAACCGGTTCATCGCACTGGTCAACTGGAACGACGCCGCACGGTCGTTTTCCGCGAGGTCTTTGGCCACGATGTAGTACGGCGGCTGGTAGCTGCTCGCGGTCGGGTTGGGATCCAGCGGGACGTCCCAGAAGTCCGACGTCGAGAAGAACGTCACCGGATCGTCGACGTGGTACTTGGCCAGCAGCGCGCGCTGCACCTTGAACAGGTCTTCGGGATAGCGCAGGTGCTGCTGCAGTTCCTCGGAGATCTCGCTCTTGGGCTTGACCGTGCCCGGGAACACCTTCATCCACGCCTGCAGCACCGGATCCTGCTCGTCCTGCGCGTACAGCGACACCGTGCCGTCGTAGGCGTCGACGGTGGCCTTGACCGAGTTGCGGATGTAGGACACCTGCTTGTCGGGCTGCAGCCGGTTCAGCGCCACCTCATTGGAGTCCACGGTGGCCGAGGACAACGTGGTCAACTCCGAGTACGGATAGTTGTCCAGCGTGGTGTAGCCGTCGACGATCCAGACGATCCGCTCGTTGACGATCGCCGGGTAGACGGTGGTGTCGGTGGTCAGCCACGGCGCCACCGCCTCGACCCGCTTGGCCGGGTCGCGGTTGAACAGCAGCTTGCTGTTCTCCCCGATGACGTTGGAGAACAAGAAGTTTCGCTCGGCGAACTTTGCGGCGAAGACGCTGCGCGTCAGCCAGTTCCCGATTGGAACACCGCCCTCACCGGTGTAGGTGTAGTTGCGGGTCTCGACGTTGTTCTCGTAGTCGTATTCGCGCGGGGCACCGTTTTCGCCGACGATGGCGTAGTCGGCCGGGGTGTTGGCGATGACGGGCCCGTAGTAGATGCGGGGCTGGGCCAGCGGGGCGGGCCCTGGCGAGATCACCTCACCGTTCGCGCCGACCACGCTGGACAGGAACTCCGGATATCCGCCGTTCTGGTTGGGGTCGTTGGCCACCCCGCGTACGGTGTTGGCCGGCGAGGCGATGAACCCGTTGCCGTGGGTGTAGACCGAGTGGCGGTTGATCCAGTCGCGCTGGTTGTCGATCAGCCGGTCGGGATTGAGTTCGCGCGCGGCGACGACATAGTCGCGCAAGTTGCCGTCGTCATCCCGGTACCGGTCCATGTTGAGCTGGTCGGGGAAGTAGTAGAAGTTCTTGCCCTGCTGGAACTGGGTGAATGCCGGGCTGACGATGTTGGGGTCGAGCACGCGGATGTTCGAGGTGGTGGCGCGGTCAGCGGCCACCTGGGCTGCGGTCGCCGCGGCGTTACCCGGATAATCGCGATAGCTCACCACGTCGTCGGTGAGCCCGTAGGCTTGTCTGGTCGCCGTGATGCTTCGGCTGATGTATTCGCTTTCCTTCTGCGCCGCATTGGGTTTGACGCTGAACTGCTCGACGACCAGCGGCCAGCCCGCGCCGACCACCAGCGACGAGAGCAGCAACAACACCACGCCGATCGCCGGGATCCGCAGGTCGCGCAGCACGATCGCCGAGAACACCGCGGCCGCGCAGATCACGGCGATCGCCATCAGGATCAGCTTGGCGGGCAGCACCGCGTTGATGTCGGTGTAGCCCGCGCCGGTGAACGGCTTGCCGCCGCGGGTGTGGCTCAGCAGTTCGTAACGGTCCAGCCAGTACGCGATCGCCTTGAGCAGCATCAGGATGCCGACCAGGGTGATCAGCTGGATGCGCGCCGCTCGGCTCAACGCACCGGCGCGCCCGGACAGCCGGATCCCGCCGAACAGGTAGTGGCCCAACAGGTTTCCGATGAAGGCCAGGAACGTCGCGACGAACAGGTAGTTCAGGACGAGCCGGTAGAACGGCAGGTCGAAAGCGTAGAAGCCCAGATCCTTGCCGAACTGCGGGTCGGTGATCCCGAAGCTGTTGCCGTGCAGGAACAACTGGACGGTCTCCCACTGCCCGAGCGCGAACAGCCCGACGAACAAGCCGATGAGCGCGGGGACCCCGAAGCCGACGAGGCGCAGCCGCGCCATCACCGCGGTGCGGTAGGCCGCGACCGGGTCGTTGGGCCCGTTGGTCGGCACGAACACCGGCCGGGTCCGGTAGGCCAGCGCCAGCCCCGCGAACAGGATCGAACCGATCAGCAGCGACACGACCAGAAACAGCAGGATCTGGGTGAACAGCACCGTGGTGAAGACCGAGCGGTAGCCGAGTTCGCCGAACCACAGCCAGTCGACGTAGGTGTCGATCAGCCGCGGGCCGATCAACAACAGGAGCACGATCACGGCTCCCAGCGCGATGAGGATTCGGCTACGTCGTGTCAGCTTCGGCATTCGTGCCGCGGGCCGCATACCCACTCGTTGACTCCAGTTTCATTCGGCTACGTCGTGCTCGACGTGGCCCCAACTCTACGCAACGGTTTTTTGCCGGTGACCTAACAATGGGGGCGTTCGCCACCGGCGGACAAGGTCTTCAACGCGTCGACGGCCTGCGGCAGGGTTTCGACCCTGACCAGTTCCATACCGTCCTGCGGCGCCGTCTTGGCTTCTTCGCAGTTGTCGGCGGGCACCAGGAAGATGGTGGCGCCCTCCTCGCGCGCGCTCAGCATCTTGTGGGTGATGCCGCCGATCGAGCCGACCTCACCGTCGCCGCTGATGGTGCCGCTGCCGGCGACGAACTTCCCGCCGTTGAGGTCGCCGGTGGTCAGCTTGTCGACCACCGCCAGCGAGAACATCAGCCCCGCGGACGGCCCGCCGATTTTCTCGAGGTTGAACTCGATCGAGAACGGCGCCCACGGCGCGTCGAGTACGCCGATGCCGAGGAAACCCTGGTCGCGGTCGGGGTGCTTGCCCAGCGTGATGGTGGCGACGCCCGACGGTGCGTCCTTGCGCCGGTAGTCCAACTTCACGGTGTCCCCCGGTTTGGTGTCCTTCAAGAGGGCCTGGAACTCCTCGAGTTTGGTGACCGGCGTGCCATTGACGGCGTCGATCGCGTCACCCTCGCGCAGCTTTCCCGCCGACGGGCCCGGGTCGTTGACGTTTTCCACCGTCACCGCCATCGGGAACTCCAGGAAATGCAGCGCGGCGTACTCGGCGCTGCGTTCGGAGTTGCGGAAATCGGTGGTGTTGGCCTCGTCGACCTCTTCGCGGGTCTTGTCCGGCGGGTAAACGAGGTCGCGCGGGACCAGCTGCTCGCGGCCCGACAGCCACAGCACCATCGCCTCGCCCAGCCTGAGCTGGTCGCGTTGCGACACCGTCGTCATGTTCAGGTGTCCCGACGTCGGGTACACGTCGGTGCCCTCGATCTCGACGACCGGCTTACCGTCGAACTCGCCGAGCGTGTTGAACGTCGGGCCCGGGCCCAGGGAGACGAATGGCACCGTCACCGCCGACACCAGCACGCCGAACACCAGAATCGGCACGAGCGCGACGAGCAACGTCAAAGTCCGCCTGTTCACGCCGCCCAATCTAAAGGTTGCCCCGCGGGCGACCGCGCCCACGACGTCGCTCGCCGGGCGGTCACACCGGCGCGAGCGCTGCCGTCGCGCAGAAAAGGCGGTCCAGGGTCGGTTCGCTGTCAGCGTGAGACGCCCACCCACGAGACCCCATCCTGGTGAGTACCGTTGAGGGCATGGCTGACGTGCCTTTCGGCTTCTCCGCCGGCGACGACCCCGAGCGCGACAAGCGCAAGAAGGATCCCGACTCCGGATCCGGGGGCCCCGGCGACCCGTTCGGCATGGGCTTTCAGGGCGGCTCCGAGTTCGACATGTCCCAGCTGGGGCAGATCTTTTCCAAGCTCGGCGAGATGTTCAGCGGCGCCGGCAGCGCGATGGCCGGCGGGAAACAGTCGGGGCCGGTGAACTACGACCTGGCCCGCCAGTTGGCGTCGAGCCAGATCGGTTTCGTCGCACCCGTGCCGGAGAAGACGGCTGAGGCGATCGACGGCGCCGTGCGCCTGGCCGAGACGTGGCTCGACGGCGTGACAGCACTGCCCGCGGGAACCAGCAAGGCGGTCGCCTGGACGCCCACGGACTGGATCGACAACACCCTCGAGACGTGGAAGCGGCTGTGCGACCCGGTCGCCGAACAGATCTCGACGGTGTGGGTGTCGGCGCTCCCGGAGGAGGCGCGCACCATGGCCGGTCCACTGCTGTCGATGATGACGCAGATGGGCGGCATGGCGTTCGGCTCGCAGCTCGGCCAGGCGCTGGGCAAACTGTCGCGAGAAGTGTTGACCTCCACCGACATCGGGCTGCCGTTGGGCCCCAAGGGCGTGGCCGCGCTGATGCCCGAGGCGGTCGAGTCGCTGTCGGAGGGCCTCGAGCAACCGCGTAGCGAGATCCTGACCTTCCTGGCCGCCCGGGAGGCCGCTCACCACCGCCTGTTCAGTCACGTGCCGTGGCTTTCGAGCCAGCTGCTCAACGCGGTCGAGGCGTTCGCCCGCGGCATGAAAATCGACATGAGCGGCATCGAGGAACTGGCTTCCGGCCTCAACCCCGCCGCGCTGACCGACCCGGCCCAGATGGAGCAGCTGCTCAACCAGGGCATCTTCGAGCCGAAGGCGACGCCGGAGCAGACCGCGGCGCTCGAGCGGCTGGAAACACTGCTCGCGCTGATCGAGGGTTGGGTGCAGACCGTCGTCTCCGACGCGCTCGGCGACCGCATCCCCGGCACCTCGGCGCTGGCGGAGATGTTGCGCAGGCGCCGCGCCACCGGCGGACCGGCCGAGCAGACGTTCGCCACGCTGGTCGGACTCGAACTGCGTCCGCGCAAGATGCGCGAGGCCGCGGCGCTGTGGGAACGGTTGACCGAGGCCGTGGGCTCCGACCGCCGCGACGCGGTATGGCAGCACCCCGACCTGCTGCCCAGCGCCAAGGACCTCGACGAACCGGCCGGCTTCATCGACCGGATGATCGGCGGCGACACCAGCGGCATGGACAGCGCCATCGAGGAGGCGATCGCCGACCTCGAGAAGGACATCCAGAAGCCGGACGACGACGACCGGTAGCGCTTCAGCCGGTGCCCTTGTGGATAACTGCGGGTGACCGGCGCGCGGCGTGGCACGCTCGATCGATGACGCGCTATGCGTTGAGCGCCGCGACGCCGGTGCTGATGCGACCGGACGGGGCGGTGCAGGTGGGCTGGGACCCGCGGCGCGCGGTCGTGATCCGTCCGCCGGCGGGGCTGTCGGCGGCGACGCTGGCCGCCATGCTGCGTCGCCTGCAGACCGGCGCCCGACTGGCCGACCTCGCGGCGCTCGCCCCCGACGGCGCGCCCGTCGAGAACCTGCTGACGTCCCTGGTCGACGCCGGGGTGGTCACGACCGCCCCGCGACGGCGTGGCCGGTCGGCTGCGGTGCGCATCCACGGGCGCGGGCCGCTGTCGGATCTGCTCGCCTCGGCGCTGCGCTGTTCGGGTGCGCGCCTGACCCACAGCACCCGTACCGACACCGGTGCGCCGTCGGAGCCGACCGACCTCGTGGTTCTCGCCGACTACCTGGTGGCCGACCCCCGTATGGTCCGCGAGCTGCATGCCGTCGGCGTCGCCCACCTGCCGGTGCGCGTGCGCGACGGTGTCGGCCTGGTCGGGCCGCTGGTCCTGCCGGGGGTGACGAGCTGTTTGGCCTGCGCGGACCTGCACCGCAGCGACCGGGACGCGGCGTGGCCGGCACTTGCGGCGCAACTGCGCCACACCGTGGGCAGCGCAGACCGGGCCACGGTGCTGGCCACCGCGGCGCTGGCCCTCAACCAGGTCGACCGGGTCCTTGGCGCGGTGCGTGGCGACGCCGACGTCGACGGCTCCCCCGAACCGCCGCCGACGCTGGACACCACGTTGGAGTTCGACGTCAACGTGGGCTCGGTGGTGGCGCGGCGATGGTCGCGGCATCCGCGCTGCGCATGTTGACATCGGCCGTTGGCAAGTCGTTGCGCTGCGTTCAGCCGCGTCGTGGATGATGGTCTGGTGAGTGAGATCAAGCGAGGCCGGGCCGCGCGCAACGCCAAGCTGGCGAGCTTGCCGGTAGGGATGGCCGGCCGGGCAGCCTTGGGCTTCGGCAAACGGTTGACCGGACGGTCGAAAGACGAGGTCAACGCCGAACTGATGGACAAGGCCGCTCAGCAGCTTTTCACCGTGCTCGGTGAGCTCAAGGGCGGGGCGATGAAGGTCGGTCAGGCGCTGTCGGTGATGGAGGCCGCGATCCCCGAGCAGTACGGCAAGCCGTACCGCGAGGCGCTGACCAAGCTTCAGCGGGAGGCCCCGCCGCTGCCCGCGGCCAAGGTGCACCGGGTGCTCAACGCCCAATTGGGTACGAAGTGGCGGGAGCGGTTCGCGTCGTTCGACGACAAGCCCGTGGCGTCGGCCAGCATCGGCCAGGTCCACAAGGCGGTGTGGTCGGACGGCCGCGAGGTCGCGGTCAAGATTCAGTACCCCGGCGCCGACGAGGCGCTGCGCGCCGACCTCAAGACGATGCAGCGCATGGTGGGCGTGCTCAAGCAACTGTCCCCCGGCGCCGACGTCGACAGTGTGGTCAAAGAACTCATCGAGCGCACCGAGATGGAACTCGACTACCGGCTGGAGGCCGACAACCAGCGCGCATTCGCCAAGGCCTACGAAGGCCATCCGCGCTTCGTGGTTCCCCGCATCGTGGCCAGCGCGCCCAAGGTCGTGATCCAGGAGTGGATCGAGGGCGTGCCGATGTCGGTGATCATCCGAGAGGGCACTCAGGAACAACGAGACCTGATGGGCACCAGGCTTTTCGAGCTGACCTACGACGCGCCTCGCCGGCTCGAGATGATGCACGGTGACACCCATCCGGGCAACTTCATGCTGCTGCCCGGCGACAAAATGGGTGTCATCGACTTCGGCGCGGTCGCCCCGATGCCCGGCGGTATCCCGATCGAGATCGGTTTGGCGACGCGGTATGCACTCAACGACGACTACGACAACCTGCTCACCACGATGCAGAACATCGGCTTCATCCAGAAGGGCGAGCAGGTGTCCAAGCGCGAAATGGACGACATGATGCGCCAGTACGTCGAACCGCTCGAGGTCGAGGTCTTCCACTACAACCGCAAGTGGCTGCAGCGGATCACCACCGCGAACATGCGGCCCGAGCGCGCCGCCGGTCAGATCAAGGCCGCCCGGCAGATGGACATTCCGGCCAAGCTCGCCATCCCGATGCGGGTGATCGCGTCCAACGTCGCGATCGCGTGCCAACTCGATGCGCATGTTCCCGCGAGAAGACTTGCCACCGAGCTGATTCCGGGCTTCGCCGACGAAGCCGCCTGACGCCCCGCCTCCCCGTGCGCGTCGGATGCGCCCACCCCGCCCCTCGGTAGGGATCGTGAATCTGACGACGCGTTTCGTGGGTTGAGCGTCGCCAGATTCACAATCGAGCGCGCGCAGGTCGCCCCGTGTGCGTCTACGCGGCTGCCGGGTTCCCGATGCCGTTCTTGCGCGGCCGGCCCCGCGGGCGCTTGCGCGCGATGACGGTGCCCCGTTCGAGGATCTCGCCGCCCCAAACACCCCACGGCTCTTGGCGTTCCAGCGCTGCGGCCAGGCACTCACGCCGGATCGGGCACTGCACGCACAGCGCCTTGGCGCGTTCGAGCTCGACGGGATTCTCGGCGAACCACATATCGGGATCGCCCCTGTGACACGGCACCGCCAGCTTCGTCTTCTCTCGGCATGTCCCGAGTGACATGTCCAGTCCTTCCCTGGTCGTGGGTTTCGAAATCTCTTCCTTGTGGATCCGGACCAGGGCTTTGGAGTGGTGTCCAAAAGACCAAGGCCACGGATCCGACTGCGGGTCCGTGGCCTTTTCGGCGAAATCGTGGGCTTACCTAGGTGGTGCCCCGATCGACGGACGACACAGTCGCGGCGGCGCGGCGCTTGCGCTGCGGGGTGATGGCAGCGGCGGCACCGGCGGCGTGCGCGGCGGCGAACGCGGGATGCGCCGCGGCGGCGGCGACATGGAGGGTCCGCGTCATACCAGCAACGGCTACGCCGGTGAATGCGTCGTTGCTACCCATGATGTCGGTCCCTCCTTTCGCGCAAAAAGACACCCAAACGGTGTGATGTTGAGGCTAAGCGTAGCAGCGGCGGCTGACAATTGATTTTTTGACCAGCGGGTTTGGCGCGATCTTTACGACGTTTGGCCGTGAGGTCGCCGGCCTAGCGGCTTCGGCTCTTGACCATGGCGAGCACATCGGCGCCGTACTGCTCGAGCTTGCGCGCCCCGATGCCCGGGATCGCGACCAGCGCGGCGTCGTCGGTGGGTAGGGTCTCGGCGATCGCGATCAGCGTGTTGTCGGTGAACACCACATACGCCGGCACGCTCATCTCCTTGGAGGTGCGCAACCGCCAGTCCTTGAGGTCGGCCAGCAGCTGCTCGTCGATGTCGGACGGGCAGGTTTCGCAGCGGCGCAACATGATTGCCGCCGGTGCGGTCAGCGCGCTGTTGCACACGCGGCAGCGAGGGTCGCGCCGCGGGGACGGCGGGGCTTGGTCGGTGTGTCGCTGGTGTTCGACGACTGCGGCGCGATGCCGTTGAGGAACCGCGACGGTTTGCGACTCTGCCGTCCGCCCGGAGCGCGGGCGAGCGCCCAACTGAGCGCCAAATGCACACGCGCCCTGGTGATTCCGACGTAGAGCAAGCGCCGTTCCTCTTCGACCGCCTCGCTGTCGGGACCGTGCGCCAGCGCGTGGGAGATCGGCAGCGTGCCGTCGGCGAGGCCGACCAGGAACACCGCGTCCCACTCCAGCCCCTTCGCCGCGTGCAGTGAGGCCAGCGTGACGCCCTGCACGACCGGAGGATGACGGGCGTCGGCGCGTTGGCGCAGTTCGACGAGCAATGCGCGCAGATCGAGGGTGGGACGGATGGCGACTTCCTCGTCGACGAGTTCGGCCAGCGACGTCAGCGCTTCCCACCGTTCTCTGGCCTTGGTGCCCGGCGGCGGCTCGGCGGTCAGCCCGAGTGGCTCCAGCACCGCGCGCACCACCTCGGGCAGTCCCCCGCGGTCGACGTCCGGTTCGGCACTGCGTTCGGCCGCGCGCCGCAACGCCACCAGCGCCTGGCGGATCTCCTGGCGGCTGAAGAAACCCTCGCCGCCGCGCACCTGGAACGGGACGCCGGCTTCGGTGAGCGCCTCCTCGTAGACCTCCGACTGGGCGTTGATGCGGTAGAGCACCGCGATCTCGGCCGGTTCGGTGCCGGATTCGAGAAGCCGTTTGATGTTCTTGGCCACCGCCTTGGCCTCGGCGACCTCGTCGGGGTACTCGGCGAACCGGGGCGCGGGGCCGGGGTCGCGCTGCCCGACCAGATGCAGCTTGCTGCCCGCCATCCGGCCGCGCGCACCGGCGATGACCCGGTTGGCCAGCGACACCACCTGCGGGGTGGAGCGGTAGTCGCGTTCCAGGCGGACCACCGCCGCGTCGGGGAAGCGCCGGGAGAAGTCGAGCAGGTAGCGAGGGGTGGCACCGGTGAAGGAGTAGATGGTCTGGTTGGCGTCGCCGACGACGGTGAGGTCGTCGCGCTCCCCGAGCCAGGCGTCGAGCACGCGCTGTTGCAGGGGCGTCACGTCCTGGTATTCGTCGACGACGAAGCAGCGGTAGCGATCCCGGAACTCCTGCCCCACCGCGGCGTCGTTCTCGATCGCCGCGGCGGTGTGCAGCAGCAGATCGTCGAAGTCGAGCAGTGTGGTGCCGTCACCGCGGGCCTTGAGCGCCTCGTAGCCGGTGTAGACGGCCGCGACCTTCGCTGCGTCGAAGGGGATGTCGCGGCCGACCTGTGCGACCGCGGCCGGGTAGTCCTCGGGACTGATCAGCGACGCCTTGGCCCACTCGATCTCGCCCGCGAGGTCGCGCACGTCGTCGGTGCTGGTCGACAGGCGGGCCCGGTTGGCGGCCTGGGCCACCACCGCGAATTTGGTGTCGAGAAGTTCCCACGTGGTGTTGCCGACGACGCGGGGCCAGAAGTACGACAGCTGGCGACGCGCGGCGGCGTGAAACGTCATCGCCTGCACCGAACCGGTGCCGACACCGCCGAACGCCGCGTCGAGCGCACGCAACCGGGCGCGCATCTCACCTGCCGCGCGCTGGGTGAAGGTGACCGCGAGGACCTGCCCGGGCGCGACGTGACCGGCCGCGACCAGGTGCGCGATCCGGCGGGTGATCGTGCGGGTCTTACCGGTGCCCGCGCCGGCGAGCACGCACACCGGCCCGCGCGGGGCGAGCACCGCCTCGCGCTGCTCGTCGTCGAGGTCGTCGACGGCGTCCGGGCGGCTGCCCACCGAAGCGACCTCTACCGACATGCGGTCCATCTTGGCAGGGGCCGGTGACAAATGACCGGTACGGCGTCGGGCATGTTCGGTCCATCCGATACGTTGAACGCCTTATGAGCGCAGCACAGACTCCCGTGATCATGTACACCACCACCTGGTGTGGCTACTGCGTGCGTCTGAAGAAGGCGCTGCAGGCCGAGGGCATCGAGTTCACCGAGGTCGACATCGAGAAGGATGCCGCGGCCGCGGAGTTCGTCGCCACGGCCAACGGGGGCAACCAGACCGTGCCGACGCTGAAGCTGCCCGACGGTTCGACGTTGACGAATCCGACCGCGCGCGAGGTGAAGGCCAAGCTGGCGGGTTAGTCCGGGGTTAGTCCAGCGCGGCCCAGGACTCGATGATCTCGCGCGCGATCGAGATCGATCCCGGAAGCAGCAGCCGTGACGGCGAGTCGCTGCTCCAGTCGCCGTGGTCGAGGGCCTCGCGGATCTCGGCCCGGGTGAACCAGGCGGCCTCGGCGATCTCGCCGTCGTTGAACGAGAACT
Source organism: Mycolicibacterium novocastrense (assembly GCF_001499835.1). Classification (NCBI taxonomy): domain Bacteria; kingdom Bacillati; phylum Actinomycetota; class Actinomycetes; order Mycobacteriales; family Mycobacteriaceae; genus Mycobacterium; species Mycolicibacterium novocastrense. The sequence continues at coordinate 147,039 of NZ_LQIH01000002.1, read as the reverse complement.
GCTGATCGGGATCGCCGATCGCGTGGAAGCCCACCATCAGCGACCGCGGGAACGGCCAGGGCTGGCTGCCCAGGTAGGTGACGTCGGTGACGGTCAGCCCGATCTCCTCGGCGATCTCGCGCACGACGCAACTCTCGAAGGACTCACCGGCCTCGACGAAACCGGCCAGGATCGAGAACAGCCGCTCCGGCCAGACCGTTTGACGGGCCAGCACGGCGCGGTCGTGTCCGTCGTGTACGAGGCAGATGACCGCGGGGTCGATGCGGGGATACTCCTCGTGGCCGTTGAGGGGGTTGACCCTCGCCCACCCGCCCTTGACGGGCTTGGTCGGTGCACCGTCGAGCGGGCTGAACCGGGCACTGTCGTGCCAGTTGAGCAGCGCGGTCGCGGTCGCGACGAGTTGCGCGCTGACGTCGTCGAACACCTGACCGGCCCGGCGCAGGTCGAGCACCTCGGTCTCGGTGTGCGGGTCCTCCGGCCCCTCGAGGGCAGCGCGGATCGCCCACACATGCCGACCGTCGTTGAGCCTGCCCAGGAAGACGGCGTTCTCCGGCGGGCGGTCGCCCAGCTTGGCCGCGTCGCCGAGCACCACGCTGCCCTCGGCGATCAACACCTGGTGGCGGCGGTCGACGCGCAACACCAACGCGTCGGGCCATCCGGCCAGAGCGGCGTCGATGTCGGTGCGCAGGGCATCGGCGCGGTCGGCGCCGACGCGGGACAGCAGCGGCACGTTGCGGAGGCGAAACGGGGTCATCGTTCGGTTGTCACTCGGCATCCGCATTGCGGATGTAGAGCAGCCGATCGCCGGACTCGACCGTGTCCACCTCCGGTGAGTCGACGCGCAGCAGTTCCCCTCCACGGACCACACCGAGAACGATGTCGTGTAGGTGGCGCGGGGATCCGCCCACCTCCTTGGGCGTCACCTCTCGTTCCGCGATCGCGAAGCCGGCGTCGGGAGTGAGCAGGTCTTCCATGATCTGCACGACGCTGGGGGTCTGGGTGGCGATGCCGAGCAGTCGGCCCGCGGTCTCCGAGGACACCACGGTCGAGTCGGCGCCCGACTGCCGCAGCAGGTGCTGGTTGTCGGACTCGCGGGCCGCGGCGATGATCTTGGCGTTGGGGGCGAGCTCGCGCGCGGTCAATGTGACGAGCACGGCGCTGGCGTCGTCGTCGGTGGCGACGATGATCGACTTCGCGTGCTGGGCGCTGGCCAGGCGCAGGATGTCGGCCTTGGTGGCGTCGCCGTGGACGGTGACCAGCCCGGCGCTGCGGGCGCGTTCGAGCGCGCCGGCGTTCTCGTCGACGACGACGATGTCGGCGGGGGCGACCTCGTCGCCGACCATCGCGGCGACCGCCGTCCTGCCCTTGGTGCCATAGCCGATGACGACGGTGTGGTTGCGCACTCTGCTCCTCCATCGCTGGATCTTCAATGCCGCGCGCGACTGGCTGGTCAGCGTCTCGACTGTGGTGCCGATGAGGACGATCAGGAAGGCGACGCGCAGCGGGGTGACCACCAGGACGTTGATCAACCGGGCTTCGGGCGTGAACGGGGTGATGTCGCCGTAGCCGGTGGTCGACAGCGAGACCGTCGCGTAGTACAGGCAGTCCAAGAACGACAGCTGGTTGTCCTGCACGTCACGGTAGCCGTCGCGGTCCAGGTACACGATGAACACGGCCGCCATCAGCGCCAGCGTCGCGTAGATGACACGGCGGATGATCCGCTGGGTCGGGCTGACGAATGGTTCGGGGATCCGCAGGATGTCGACGAGCCGCGAGTCGGGCTGTGTGGTCAGGTCCTGTTCGATCGCGGCGAGCCGGCGCCGCAGCCTACCTTTTGCCACGAGGACCCGTTACCGGTCCCGCAGGGGTGTGCACGCCACAATGTAATCATGACCTCTCCCCCGCCCGAACTGCAGCAAGTGGCCAACCCGACGCGCGCCTACCGGATGGCGGCCGGCCTGCTGGGTATCGGGACGCTGCACTTCGTGGCGCCCAAGCCGTTCGACGGCATCATTCCCGCCGAGCTGCCCGGCAGTCCGCGGTTCTACACCTACGCCTCGGGTGTCGCCGAGCTCGGGGTGGCGGGGCTGCTGTTGGCTCCGAAAACGCGACGTTTGGGCGCGTTGGCCGCGGTAGCGCTGTTTGTCGCGGTGTTCCCCGGCAACGTCAACATGGTGCGGTTGTGGTGGGACAAGCCGTGGCCGATGCGGGCGATCGCGATCGCCCGCCTGCCGCTGCAGATTCCGATGATCGTCGAGGCCGTGAAGGTGTACCGCGAGTCTTAGGCCGCCTCCAGCAGGTCGGCGAGTTCGTCGACGTCGGGCAGCGTCTCGGGGGTGACGGTGACGCCGCTGCGCACGTAGTGAAACGCCGCCCGCACCGACTCGACGGGATATCCGTGCAGCGCTGCCCACGCCAACCGGTACACCGCGAGCTGAATCGCATTGTGCTGCAGGGCTTCGGCGGTGCTCGGCGGCTCCCCCGTCTTCCAATCGACCACGGTGGCTCCGCCGTCGTCATCGGCGAACACGGCGTCGATGCGTCCCCGGATCACCCGCCCGCCGATCACCATGTCGAACGGCACCTCGACGTCGATCGGGGTGCGCGCGGCCCACGGCGACACCGCGAACGCCGCCTGCAACTCGGCGAGTTCCTCGGCCACCGCGGTGTGATGGTCGACCGCACCGGGCAGATCGTCCAGGTCGAACAAGCGCTCGGCGTGATAGAAGCGCTGCACCCAGTCGTGAAACGCCGTGCCCAGCAACGCATGTGGATCCGGACGAGTCGGCAGCCTGCGGCGCAGCCGCTGCGAGACGGCTTCGGAGTCCTTGCCGAGCTCGACCAGGGTGCTGACCGATACCTGAAGAGGCAGCGGTGGTGCCGTCGGTTCGACCACCCGGGTGCGTTCGGCGATGAGCGCGTCGACGTCGGCCTCCCATCCTTCTCCGGACTCGACGGGTCCGTCGTCGCGGGCACCCGACATCGCCGCGGCCACAAGCGTTGCCCCGCGAGCCACATCGCCGCGACGCGCACCAGCAGGATCGGCGGGCCAGACGGCTTCGACCACCTTGTCCCGCAGCGGGTTCGGTTCACCATCAGGTGGAGCGGGTGCCCACTGTTCGATCACGCCGCAGGGCTCACCCTCTTCGGCGGACTTGTCGATGATGCCTTTGAGCTCACAGAGGAACTCCGATGGCCCGCGGGCCTTGCTTTCCGATGCTCCCCAGTGGTGGCCCGACAAGAACAGGGTGTCCTCGGCGCGGGTGAGCGCCACGTAGAGCAGGCGGCGTTCCTCGTCGATGCGGCGCTGTTCGAGGTTTCTCTTGTGCTCGCCGATCACGTCGGACAACCGCTTGCGGTCGTTGACGTCGCTGGTGTCGAGCACCGGGACACCGTGCTCGGAGAGCGTGGCCCGGTCGCCGCGCAACAGCGGAGGGAGGTCCCCCGCGTCGGTCAGCCAGGTGCGGGTGGTACCGGTCGAGGGGAAGACGCGACCGCTGAGGTGCGGAACGGCGACCACCTGCCATTCGAGTCCCTTTGCCGCGTGGATGGTCATGATCTGCACCCGGTCGGCCGCGACGGACCCCACGGCGGGAGCCAGGCCGTTCTCCACCTCTTCGGCGGCGTCGAGGTAGGCCAGCAGGCTGGTGACACCGGCGCCCGGGCGGCCGGCGAAATCGGCCACCACATCGGCGAACGCGTCGAGATGTTCGGTGCCCGACCAGCCCGCCGAGACGGGGCGGCGCGCGCGCACCTCGGTGTCGATGCCGAGCACGCGGCGCACCTCGGCGACGAGCTCGGGAAGCGGGTGTGACAGATGCGCCCTTAATGCGGTCAGCTCGCGGCCCAGTGCGACGATCCGCGCGTATCCCGTCGGCGAATACGCTTCGGGCGCACCGGGGTCGGTCACCGCCTCGGCGAGGCACGCGGTGTCTGCGTCGGGGGCCGCCTGGGCGGCGATGCGTTCGGCGGTCCCGGCGGGGGCGTCGGCTCGCCCGCTGTCGTCGAGCTGAACGGCGCGCCGCCACAGCGCGGTGATATCGCGGCCGCTCAGTCGCCAGCGTGGCCCCGTGAGGACCCGCATGGCCGCGCTGCCCGCACTCGGGACGGCCATCATCCGCAACATCGCCACCACGTCGGCGACCTCGGGCACGCCGAGAAGGCCGGCCAGCCCGACGACTTCGACCGGCACACCGCGGGCCGTGAGCGCTTCGGCCATCGGCGCGGCGTCGGCGTTACGGCGCACCAGCACCGCCGTCGTCGGCGCCGGCACCCCGTCTTCGCGCGACCGCTCATAGATGTCGGCGATATGGCCGGCGAGCCAGTCACGTTCGGCGGCAACGTCATTCAGCAGGGCACAACGGATGGTGCCCGGCGGGGCGTCCGGCCTGGGCAGCAGTGAACGCACCGCCACCGAACGACGCCGCGCCTGTGCCGACACGGCGTTGGCCAGATACAGCGTGCGAGGCGGATTGCGCCAGCTCGTGCGCAGCTCCAAGGTGGGCGCCGGGGTGCCGTCCGAACGGGGAAAGTCGGTGGCAAAGCGCGGCAGGTTGGTGGCCGACGCACCGCGCCACCCGTAGATCGACTGGATGGGATCGCCCACCGCGGTCAGCGCGAGGTCGTCGTCGGCTCCACCGCCGAACAACGACGACAAGGCGACCCGCTGCGCATGCCCGGTGTCCTGGTATTCGTCGAGCAACACCACCCGGTACCGCTGGCGCAGTTGCTCACCGACATGCGGGAAGTTCTCGGCGAGCCGGGCGGCCGAGGCCATCTGCATGCCGAAGTCCATCACTTTCTCGGCCCGCATCCGCTGATGAACGGCGTCGATCAGCGGGACCAGCTCGGTGCGCTCGGTCTGGGTGGCCAGCAGCCGCAGCAGCCACTGGCTGGGGCCGCGGTCGCGTTGGTAGGGGCCGGCGGGCAGCGTGTGCACCAACCGCTCGAGCTCGACATGCGTGTCGCGCAACTGGTCGGTGTCGACGAGGTGCTCGGCGAGTTGACCCGCCAGCCGAAGCACCATCGAGGTGACCGCCGCCGGCGTCTTCTCGGTGTGCAGTTCGGGGTGCTCGCACACGACACGGAAGGCCAACTGCCACAGCTCGGTTTCGCTCAGCAGCCGGGTCTCGGCCTCGACGGGCAGCAGCAGGCCGTACTCGCGCAGTAGGTTGCCGGCGAATGCGTGATACGTGCTGACGGTCGGTGGCTCGTCGATGGTGGCGCCGCCGTCGTGGGGGTATCTCCCGCCGGGGAGGGAGAGGCCGGCGCCCTCGAGTCGGGCGAGGCGGGTGCGGACCCGGCGCAGCAGCTGTCCGGCTGCCTTGCGGGTGAAGGTGAGGCCGAGAACCTCACCGGGGCGGGCGAACCCGTTGGCGACCAGCCACACCACCCGCGCGGCCATCGTCTCGGTCTTGCCGGCACCGGCGCCGGCGATGACCACGAGCGGTCCGGGCGGGGCCGCGATCACGGCGGCCTGCTCCTCGGTCGGCGCGAAAAGGCCGAGGGCCGCGGCGAGTTCGTGCGGGCTGTAGCGCGGGGTCATGGCTGTCCTCCAGTCGCGGCCTGGGCGGGACACATGGCCCGCACCGGGCAGTGTCCGCATCCGTCATTGATCCGCGCGACGAACTCCGGACCCTGGGTGGCTGCCGCCGCCGCGCGCACGGTGTCACGCCATTGGTCGTGCTTCTCGGGTGTCAGCGCGTCCTGCGTGCGCTCGGTCGGACCCGATGCGCAGGTTTTGCCGAGGTAGACCAATCGGCCGCCCCCCGGTGAGTCTCCTTGCGCGAGCAGACCTTCCGCGATGGCCAGCTGATACATCGCCAGCTGGGCGTGGTTTTGCGCACCGTCCTTGGTGACCGGGCTCTTGCCGGTTTTGAGGTCGACCACGACCAGCCGCCCCTCGCTGTCGCGTTCGAGGCGGTCGACACGTCCGCGTACGCGTACGTCGGGCCCGTGTTCGCCGCCGTCGACCACGACACCGTCGACACCGATCTCGCTGCCCACCTCGGTGAGCTGGCCGCGGGTCTGCGCACGCCACCGCTCAAACGTCGCCAACATCTCCCGGTGCCGGCCGAGTTCGTTGTCGGCATACCAGCGCGACTCGAACGGCAGTTTGGGCCAGATCTTCTCGAGCTCGTTGATCATCTGGCTCTCGGTGCGCCCCGGGTCGGCGACGAGCCCATGCACCAGCGTGCCGACCGCCGAGCGCACGTCGCGACCGTCGGCGCCGCCGTGCCGCTCGAGCAGCCAGCGCAACGGACAGTCGGTCAGCATCTGCAGCGTCGACGGCGACAGCGTCACGGTGTGTCCGTCGCCGTTCCACAGCGGGTCCTCACTGGACAGCGGAGTCATCGACTGCCACTGCGTCGGGTCGGCTCCGGGCACGCCTGCCGCCGCCAGTCGCGCCAACAGCGTTGCCGCACATGCCCTTACTGTGTCGTCGACCGCGCCGTCGGACGCGCATACCACCGCGCGCAGCCGTCCGACCAGCGCCGCGGGCGCCAGCACGCGCGGTGCGCTGACCGGCTCGGTCATGTCGGAGCCGTCGTCTTGGGAGCGCGTGCTCAACTCGTAGCAGAACGCCGACGGGAGCAGCGACTCGTCGCCGCTGCTGTCGACCGCCGTCACCAGCAGGCGGCTGCGGGCACGCCCCATCGCGGCGATCAGCAACCGGCGTTCCTCGGCCAACAGCGGCGCCCGGGTCGACACGCTTTCTGCGTCCTGGGTGACGCCGTCGAGCAGGTCGACGAGCTGCTGGGTTGCCAATACGCCGCCACGCGGAACGGTGTTGGGCCACAGTCCTTCCTGCACGCCGGCGATGACGACGAACTCCCACTCGCGGCCCATCGCGGCGTGGGCGCTGAGCACGGCGACCGCGTCGGCGTCGGCGCGCTCGTCGCGGGCGGGTGACCCGAGACTCGCGACGTGGTCGATCAACCCGCGCAGCGTCGCGCCCGCGGTGCGGTTCACGTACTGCTCGGCGACGTCGAAGAGCGCGGTGACCGCGTCGAGGTCCCGGTCGGCCTGCGCACCGGATACGCCGCCGCGTTCGCTCGCGGCCAGCCAACGTCGTTGCAGCCCGGAACGCTGCCAAGCCTGCCACAGCGTGTAGCGCGGATCGCCCCCCGTCTCGACAGTGCGACGGGCGGCCGCCAGCACCTTGCGCACGCGGTCCAGAGGCCGGCCAAGGCTCTCCGGCAGACCGTCGACGCCGTGCTCCAACGCCTCGACCAGCAGATCGCCGAAACCGCGCGGGGGTTGCGAGCCGTCGATGCGTCGTAGCGCGCGCCGCAGTTGGCGCAGCGACACCGGATCGACGCGACCGATCGGTCCCGTCACCAACGACGCCGCCTGCTCGGCGTCGAGACCGTGCGATGTCGCCGCCAGCACGGTGAGAAGGGCCCGCACGCCCGGCTGGTCGCCGAGCGGCGTCGCAGGCGATGGGGTATCCACCGGAACACCGGCCGCGGCCAGCGTGCGCGCCAACGCCGCGCCCAGGCGGGGCACCGAACGCACGATGACAGCCATCTGCGACCACGGGACGCCGTCGACGAGGTGCGCCCGTCGCAGCGCGTCGGTGATCATCGCCGACTCCGCATGCGGCGAGGCGGCGATACGCACGGCCACGGTGCCGTCGGGGCCGGGCGCACCGGTCAGCACGCGCCCCTGCTCGGCGCCGGGCAGTCGTCGGGCCACCTCGGTGATGGCTCCGGCGATCGCCGGTGCGCAGCGGTGTGACTCGGTCAGCGCGATCGCCGGCTCGTCGCCGCGCAGCAGCGCCGGGTCGGCACCGCGGTAGCCGAAGACCGCCTGATTGGGATCACCTGCGAACACCGTGGTTTCGGCGCCCTGAGCCAGCACCCGAACCAGGAGCGCGGCCTGCGGGTCGAGTTGCTGTGCGTCGTCGACAAGGAGGATCTTGATGCGTCCACGTTCGGCGGCCAGCAGCTCACCGTCGGTGGCCAACGCCTCCAGCGCCGCTCCCACCAGTTCGGCCGCGCCCAGTGCCGGGATGGTGGCCTGTGGTGCCGCCATTCCGACGGCTGAACGCAACAGCATGATCTGCTCGTAGGCCTGGGCGAACTGGCCGGCCGCCAGCCACTCCGTCCTGCCCGAACGCCGCCCGATGCGTTGCAGTTCAAGGGGATCGACACCGCGTTCGGCGCACCGGGCCAGCAGGTCTCGCAGCTCGTTGGCGAAGCCGACCGTGCTCAACGCCGGGCGCAGATGGTGCGGCCATGCGGTCGCCGCGCGGTCGCCGTCCTCGACGTCGCCGGCGAGCAGTTCGCGGATGATGCCGTCCTGTTCGGCGCTGGTGATCAACCGCGGCGGCGGATCGCCGTTGCGCTGAGCGGCCAACCGCAGAACCGCGAACGCATACGAGTGCACGGTGCGCACCAGCGGTTCGCGCACGACTGCGCGGGTGCCGGCCTGCAAGAGCGTCGAGGTGATGCGGGCCCGCGCCTGCGCACCGAGGCGGGCCGAACCGGTCAGCAGCAGAACCGATTCCGGATCCATGCCGGCGGCGATGTGCGCGACCGCGGTCTGGATCAGCAGCGAACTCTTGCCGGTGCCGGGCCCTCCGATCACACGGAAAGCGCCGCGCGTGCCGGGATCGGTGAGCGCGCTCGGTGTGAGGTCGGTGTGCGGTGCGGACATGTGGGCATGACACCACGGGGGTCCGACAAATGGCCGTCACCCGAGGCTGGCAGCATCACAGCCGTGACCGAACCCCTGCACGTTCACCGCTACGGGCCGGCCGGGCCCGCACAGGTGTTGGCGATCCACGGCCTGACCGGACACGGCCAGCGGTGGCAGACGCTGGCGACCCGCCACCTGCCCGAGTACGCGATCGTCGCACCGGACCTCATCGGGCACGGCCGCTCGTCGTGGGCGGCACCGTGGTCGATCGACTCGAACGTCGCGGCGCTGGCCGCGCTGCTCGAGCGTCCCGCCGTGGTGGTCGCACACTCCTTCGGCGGCGCGGTGGCGCTGAATCTGGCTGCCGCCCGGCCAGACCTGGTGTCGCGGATGGTCCTGCTGGACCCGGCCGTCGGCCTGGATGGCGAGTGGATGCGCCGGATCGCCGACGACATGTTCGCCTCCCCCGATTACACCGACCGCGCCGAGGCGCGCGCCGAAAAGGCCAACGGGTCGTGGGGTGAGGTCGAGTCGGCCGAATTGGATCGCGAGCTCGACGAGCATCTGATCGATCTGCCGTCCGGGCGGGTCGGCTGGCGGATCAGCGTCCCGGCGATGATGGCGTACTGGAGCGAGCTTGCCCGCCCGGTCACGTTGCCTCCCAAGGGGATTCCCACGACGCTGGTGCGGGCCGCCCGCACCAGGCCGCCGTATGCGACCGACGACATCGTCACCACGCTCGCGCAGCGACTCGGCGCGGACTTCGGGCTTTTGGAGTGGGACTGCGACCACATGGTCGCCCAGGCCAGGCCCGTCGAGACCGCGGCGCTGATCCGCGAGCACCTCGAGTCCTAGCGATGGCGCCGGTCACCGACGAGCAGGTGGAGGCCGTGCGCGCGCTGGTCGCCTCGATACCGCCGGGGCGGGTGTCGACGTACGGCGACATCGCCGATGCCGCGGGGCTTTCCAGTCCCCGCATCGTCGGCTGGATCATGCGCACTGACTCGTCGGACCTGCCGTGGCACCGGGTGATCACGGCGTCGGGGAAACCGGCTGCGCACCTGGCGACGCGCCAGTTGGAGCGGCTTCGCGCCGAAGGGGTTCTCGCGCACGACGGTCGAATCCGGCTAGCCGAGGTGCGACACCGGTTCTAGCGCCGCGAGTGTGGAGTTGATGCACGTCTGAGCGCCGAAAGTGTGCGGGTAACCCACGTTCGCGCCACAGGCTAGAGCACGAGGCGGACCAGCGCCGCCGTCCGCGCGAGACCGGGGAACGCGGCCGCCGTCGACCGCGGATGTAGCGCGTGCACGGCGATGCGGAACATCAACGCGCGCAACAACATCTGCGACCACTCGGGCAGCGGGCTCCAGCGTTCGATCAACCCGTCGTCGGCCTCGCCCCACGACAGCGCGTCGACCACGACGACCCCGGCGGCCCATGACGCCGGCCGCCAGTACGGGATGATGTCGGTGATCCCGGGCGCGGCGGTGCCCGCGAAAAGCACGGTGCCGTAGAGGTCGCCGTGGACCAGTTGGCTCGGGCTCTTGGTCGGCTTGCGCAGGGTAGCAAGCTGATTGAGCAACTCGATCGAGCGCTGCCCGTCGGCCGACCCCGGCGACACCTTGGCGCCCGGCGGCAACGAGTGCAGCGGCCGTTCCTCCCAGGCCGCGCGGTCGGCCGCGATGAACACGTCGACATCGGCCCACGGCGCCACCGGTGGCTGCGTCAGGAATCTCGGGCGTTCGAGTTTGGCCGTCGCCTCATGTAGTCGCACCGCGGCCGAGACCACCTCGTCGTGGCGCGGTTCGGGAGTTCCGGCGACGAAGGTGTCCGCCCGCCACCCGGCGACCACATAGCGCCCATCGGTCGACCGCACCGGACGGGCCAGGCGCACCCCGTCGACGAACAACGTCTCGCGGACCTTGGCTGACCACGCGGCGCGCGCGTGGTCGGCGACCATCGACACCACCACTTCCCCGCAGCGCCAGCCGCCCTCCCAGCCCGGCCCGAGCGCAACGGGCTGCACACCGGACAGGCCGAACGCGGCCAGCACATGATCCGGTGGCCGTTCGACAGTCACCACCTCAGCGTAAGCGGAGTTTCGGCAAACCAGCCGTTAGTACATGACCATGTCGGGTTCGAGTTGTTTACCCCACGCGACGATTCCGCCCTGCACATGCATCGCGTCGGAGAATCCGGCGTTCTTCGCGATCGCCAACACCTCGGCAGAGCGCACACCGGTCTTGCAGTAGAACACCGGCGTCCGGTCGGTCGGCAACTTGGCCAGCGCCTCGCCGGATTCGAAGGCGCCCTTGGGGATCAGCTCGGCACCCTGGATCCGGTTGATGTCCCACTCGACCTGTTCGCGTACGTCGATCAGGGCCAACGGTTTGCCCGAATCGAGCAACTCCTTGAGCTCGCGGGGGGTGAGGGTCGAATCGGCCGCGGCCTCGGCGGCGGCGTCGGACACCACGCCGCAGAACTCCTCGTAGTCGATCAGCTCGGTGATCTTCGGGGTCGACGGGTCCTTGCGGATCTTGATCGTGCGATAGGTCATGTCGAGTGCGTCGTAGACCATCAGGCGGCCCAACAGCGTTTCGCCGATGCCGGTGATCAGCTTGATGGCCTCGGTGCCCATCACCGATGCCACCGACGCGCACAGGATCCCGAGCACGCCGCCCTCCGCGCACGACGGCACCATTCCCGGCGGCGGCGGTTCGGGGTACAGGTCGCGGTAGTTAAGCCCCAACCCGTCGGGGGCGTCCTCCCAGAACACCGAGATCTGGCCCTCGAAGCGGAAGATCGACCCCCACACGTAGGGCTTGTGGGCCAGCACGGCCGCGTCGTTCACGAGGTAGCGCGTCGCGAAGTTGTCGGTGCCGTCCAGGATCAGGTCGTACTGCTCGAACAGCTCGACCGCATTCTCGGGTTCGAGCCGGAACTGGTGCAGGTTGACCGTCACCAGCGGATTGATGTCGAGAATCGAGTCACGCGCGCTCTCGGCCTTCGACCGGCCGATGTCGGACTGGCCGTGGATGATCTGGCGCTGCAGGTTGGACTCGTCGACCACGTCGAACTCGACGATCCCGATCGTGCCCACGCCTGCGGCGGCCAGGTACAGCAGCGTCGGGGAGCCCAGCCCGCCGGCGCCGATGACCAGCACACGGGCGTTCTTCAGCCGCTTCTGCCCATCCAGGCCGAGGTCGGGAATGATGAGGTGACGGCTGTAGCGCGCCACTTCCTCGCGGGTGAGTTCGGCCGCCGGTTCTACCAGCGGCGGCAACGGTGTCGACACCGTGTTTCTCCTTGATCGACCTGATTCAACGTCTATGACCATCACAGCAGTTACGACATTCAACAGCAACGAGCGACGATCGCTTCCCGCAGGCGCGGTGGTCGGTCAGCGTGTACGAGCGACCGCTCTGGTACGTGCAGGCCCGGCGTGTTGCCGCACAAACACGGCCGCTCGCGGAATTGAGGAAGGAACCTCAGGCGATCGGGTACGGCCAGGGGTTGGGCTTGCAGGTGTGGTTGTCGGGCTGCACCGATTGCGGGTCGAAGCGCGCGGCGTCGTTGTTGTTGGTCGAAAACGTCTGCTGCATCATGACCGGCGCCAGTTGGTCGTTGCCCCCGCACGGCTCGTGCCGTTGGTAGCCGATCGCGTGGCCGACCTCATGGTTGATCAGGTACTGCCGATACGACCCGACGTCGCCTTGGAACGGCACCGCACCACGCACCCAGCGCGCCTCGTTGATGAACACGCGCGGCTGCCCGTCGCGGTAGGCCGGGTTGTAGCAGGACGCCTCCAACTGGATGTCGTAGCCGCAGCCCTCGCGCACGGTCATCGGCGTGCTCAGCGACACCCGGAAGTCCGGTTCGATTCCCGACGTCCCGTCGATACGGGTGAATGCGAACTGCGGGTTGTGCGTCCAGCTCTTGGGGTTGGCCAGCGTTTCGGTGACCATGCGGGCGAACGCCTCGTCGCCGCCGAACGTCGTGGTGTCGATACCATCCTCGACCTCGACGGTGTAGGTGAACACTTTCGCGGTGCCCTGGCCGACCTGTGAGGTGGCCCCCGGCACGACATGCCACGTCTTGGCGCCGGCCTCGGTGAACGGTCCGCCCTGGGGCAGGATTCCGGTCGGCAGGTTCGCGTCGAACTGCGTCAACCCCTTGGGCGGCGCACCGATGATCGCCGTGCTGGCCACGCCGATGGTCGGCGGGCCCTGCACCGGGCCCTCGGCCTGTTTCGGTGCCGGCGCGCCGGTGCCGGTGATGGTCTGGTAGACGACGACCCCGGTCAACACCATGAGGATGGGCAACGCGTAGGCCCGCCAGCCGTAGGTGGACACGAAGCGACCGAGCCACGACTGCTTGCGGAAGCCGCGGTGCTCGTCGCGATTGGACCTCACCCGCCCCGAGCTCTCCGCGAGGGGATCGCGCTGGGCACGCAACGGCTCGCGCCATTCGTTGCGCAGCGCGGGGACGCGAACACCCCCGCCGTGTTCGGGACCCATCTGTCCTCCTCGCGTACGGGAGTCATAGGTCACCGCAACAGGATGACACAGGCCGACGGCCTCTTACTTTCGGCGCGCCATCGACCGCCCCGAGCGCTGTGATCCGCGCCTCACCTGCATGCTTTATCAACGGTAGTAAGGTCATTGCGATAACCGGTGCCCGATGACGCAGATGAAGGATGCGATGAGCGATCTCGCCAACACCGCCGCGAAGAGAGGCGCGCAGCCGGGCGGCGAAGTGTTGAATCGGCGCGGCGGCAGACTGCCGCGCGATGAGCGCCGAGGGCAGCTACTGGTCGCTGCCAGCGAGGTTTTCGTCGACCGCGGCTACCACGCGGCGGGCATGGACGAGATCGCCGAGCGCGCTGGAGTCAGCAAACCCGTTCTCTACCAACATTTCTCGTCCAAGTTGGAGCTCTACCTGGCGGTGCTGGCCAAGCATGTGGAGAACCTCGTCTCCGGTGTGCGTCAGGCGCTGCGCACGACAACCGACAACCGGCAGCGGTTGCGCGCCGCGGTCCAGGCGTTCTTCGACTTCATCGAGCACGACGGCCAGGGCTACCGGTTGATCTTCGAGAACGACTACGTCAACGAACCGCAGGTCGCCGCGCAGGTGAAGGTGGCCACCGAGGCGTGCACCGACGCGGTGTTCGACCTGATCAGCCGCGACTCCGGACTGGAAGCGCACCGCGCCAGGATGATCGCGGTCGGCTTGGTCGCCATCAGCGTCGACTCCGCGCGCTACTGGCTCAACAACGACCGTCCGATCTCCAAGGACGACGCGGTCGAGGGCACGGTCCAGTTCGCTTGGGGCGGACTGTCACACGTGCCGCTTACCCGGTCTTAGACCCGATCCCGACCCCGAAGCCGACGCGCCGGACATCGGCAGCGCCGATCTCCACGTAGGCGATCTTCGACGTCTGCACGAGGAAGCGTCGGCCCTTCTCGTCGGTCAGAGCCAGCACACCCGAATCCTTGGCCAGCGCATCGGTGAACAACTGCTCCACCTCGCTGGGTGTCTGCGCGCTGTTGAAGCTCAGCTCGCGCGGGCTGTCCGTGACACCGATCTTGACCTCCACGCCGTGGGCCCCTTTCGTCTTTGCGAAGAACTTGAGCCAAGGCTAGTGGACGACCCGCCGGTCGCATCGCGCCGGTGAGTTCGCGGTCAGCGAAGGGCCGAGACCAACGGCGACCGAACCGAGTCCGGACCGTAACCAACACACCAGTCGCCGAACCTCTTCAGTCACTTCTGCCTCGATAGCATCAGGCGCGGCAACAACTTCTACGCTCGAGACGAACCCGGGAAAACCCACATGAACAGGTCTTACACCGCGCAGTCACCGTATTCGCTGGCCCCCACGGAGCGGATTCCCAGCTACTCCGACTACCCGGAGCCGCCCGCCGAAGACTTCGACTACGAGTACCCCGGTTCTGCTGAGTTCGACGACTACGACGACTACGAGCAGCAATACGACGAGGAGAGCATCGACCGGCGCTGGATGTGGGTCGCCGGTATCGCCGGGGTGATCCTGTTCATCGCGATCGGCACCACCGGCATCATCCTCGGCGGCGGCGACAGCGGCTCGGTTTCGGCCACCGCGACGTCGGACGCGCCGGCGCCGTCGAGCGCCCCCGCCACCACCGCGCCGCGCGCCGGCACGGCCGCCCCTGTCGTTCCCTCGCTGCCGCCGGAAACCGTCACGACGGTCACACCGAGCGCCGAGACGACGCCCCCGCCCGCCCCGAGCACGACAGCGCAGGCAGCCGTTCCGCCGCCCGCGCCGCCGTCACCGCGCACCGTCACCTACCGGGTGACCGGTAACCGCCAACTGCTCGACCTGGTGACCGTCATCTACACCGACGGCCAGGGCGCGCTGCGGACCGACGTCAACGTCGCGCTGCCCTGGGTCAAGCAGGTGGTCCTCGACCCCGGGGTGGAGCTGAAATCGGTCACCGCCACCAGCGTCGGCGGTCAGCTGAACTGCAGCATCCTCGACGCCGCCGGGACGTTGATCGCCGCGCAGAACAACAACTCGATGATCGCCACCTGCACCCAATAGGTCAGGCGAGGCCCAGTTCCTCCATCCGGGAGGCGTGCGTCCGCTGCAGCCGGTCGAAGAACTCGGTCATCTGCGTGAGCCCTTCGCCGCTGGCCAGCACCAGGTCGACGAGTTCGTCGTGATCGGCCATGACGAACTGCGCCTGGGTGATGGCCTCACCGAGAAGCCGCCGCGACCACAGCGCGAGCCGGTGGCGCTGCCTGTCGCTGGCCGTCACCGCCGCGCGCACCTCGGCGACGACGAACTGGGAGTGGCCGGTCTCTGACAGCACCGCGCGCACGACGTCGGCGACCTCATCGGGCAGGGTGTGCGCGATCTCGAGGTAGAAGTCAGCAGCCAGGGCGTCGCCGACATAGGTTTTGACCAGTGCCTCGAGCCAGGTGCTCGGGGTGGTCAGCCGGTGGTAATTCTCAAGGGCCGACGCATATTTCGTCATCGCGGGCACGACGTCGACCCCGCGGCGCTCGAGCGCGTCGCGCAGCACCTCGTAGTGGTTCATCTCGGCGGCCGCCATGATCGCCATGTTGATGCGCCCGCGAAGGTTCGGGGCCATGCGCGCTTCGTCGGTGAGGCGGTAGAACGCCGCCACCTCGCCATAGGCCAGCAGCGCGAAAAGTTCGTTGACGCCGGGATGGTCGGCCGACGCACCCGATCTCGCCGAGTCGGTTTGCCCGGGTGCCGGAGGCGTCGTGTTCATGGGCCCAACAATAAACGGCCGCGGCGGGTCGCCCGTCGAGCGAGCGGCGCCAGGTATGATGGGTCCGGGCGGTGGCAGTTTCACGGCTTACGCAAGGCATTTGCAAAGCTTGCCGCGACCCAAAGAAATGTGCGTGCACGCAGTCGGTCCGCCTACCTCAGTGCAGGGCCTTGGTCTTCACAGGCCATCTCTTGTCGAACTCGTGCGCGCGTGGAAGCCATGAGGACGACAATCGAAAGGCCTCGTTTTCGCGTATGACGCATCTCAACCCCACATTTGCTGAACTGGGAGTTCGCGACGAAATCGTCCGCGCCCTCGCCGAGGACGGCAAACAGCATCCCTTCGCAATCCAAGAGCTGACCATGCCGATGGCATTGGCCGGCGACGACCTGATCGGCCAGGCCCGTACCGGTATGGGCAAGACGCTGGCGTTCGGTGTGCCCCTGCTCCAGCGGATCACCACCGACCAAGACCGCCCCCTGACGGGCGTCCCGCGGGCCTTGGTGGTCGTGCCCACCCGCGAACTGTGCCTGCAGGTGTACGGCGACCTGGCGGCCGCCGCGAAGTACCTCACCGTCGGTGATCGCAAGCTGTCGGTCACGTCGATCTACGGCGGTCGGCCCTACGAGGGGCAGATCGAGGCGCTCGAGAAGGGTGTCGACGTGGTCGTCGGCACGCCAGGGCGACTGCTCGACCTGGCCCAGCAGGGGCACCTGAAGCTGGGCGGACTGTCCGTGCTGGTGCTCGACGAGGCCGACGAGATGCTCGACCTGGGCTTTTTGCCCGACATCGAGCGGATCCTGCGCCAGATCCCCGACAGCAGGCAGTCGATGCTGTTCTCGGCGACGATGCCGGACCCGATCATCACGTTGGCCCGTACCTTCATGAACCAGCCGACGCACATCCGGGCCGAGGCCCCGCATTCGGCGGCCACCCACGACACCACCGAGCAGTTCGCGTACCGCGCGCATGCCCTGGACAAGGTGGAGATGGTCGCCCGCATCCTGCAGGCCGAGGGTCGCGGGGCGACGATGATCTTCACCCGCACCAAGCGCACCGCGCAGAAGGTCTCCGACGAACTCGCCGAGCGAGGGTTCAAGGTCGGCGCCGTGCACGGTGACCTCGGGCAGGGCGCACGCGAGAAGGCGCTCAAGGCGTTCCGCACCGGCGAGATCGACGTGCTGGTCGCCACCGACGTCGCCGCGCGCGGCATCGACATCGACGACGTCACCCACGTCATCAACTACCAGATTCCCGAGGACGAGCAGGCCTACGTGCACCGCATCGGTCGCACCGGGCGGGCCGGGAAGACCGGTGTCGCGGTGACCCTCGTCGACTGGGACGAACTGGCGCGCTGGACGATGATCGACAAGGCGCTGAACCTCGGCTGCCCCGATCCCGCCGAGACGTATTCCAGCTCGCCGCACCTCTACTCCGAGCTGGGCATCCCCGCCGATGCCACCGGCACCGTCGGCGAGCCCGTCAAGGTGCAGAGCAGCAAGCGGGCCCCCGCGGAGAAGTCGGCCGACCGCCCCGCTCGCAGCCGCAACCGCACGCGTCGGCGCACCCGCGGCGGCAAGCCGGTCACCGGGCATCCGGAGGCGTCCGCGACGTCGTCAGATCAGGACTCGGGCGACACGGGCGAGGGCTCCGGCGATACGCCGCCGGCCAAGCGCAGGCGTCGCCGTCGCCCCCGCAAGGCCGCGGCCGGCACCGGCTAGCCCGGCACCTCCCACGCGATGGTCAAACCCGAACGCCGCACCCGCACCGATGTGATGGTGGCGCTGGCGATTGGCGTCGTCGTCGTGGTGACGGCCGCGTTGGTGTGGTGGACCAGCGACGCGCGGGCGACGATCAGCAGGCCCGCCGCCGACCCGGTGCCGGCCCTGACCCCGGCCAAGGCGGTTCCGCAGTCGCTGCGGCAGGTGTGGAGCGCACCCAGCGCAGCCACCACTTTGCCGCTGGTCGTCGGAGGCGCGGCGGTGACCGGCGACGGCCGGACCGTACAGGGGCGCGATCCGGCGACGGGGACCACGCTGTGGAGTTATGAACGTGACCTCGACCTGTGCGGGGTCAGCTACGTCTACCAGTACGCGGTCGCCGTCTACCCCGACACTCGCGGATGCGGTCAGGTCAGCACCATCGACGCCAAGACCGGCATGCGCGGTCCGGCGCGCTCGTCCTACGCCGATCCCTCGGTGCATTTGTCGTCGGACGGCACCGCGGTGCTCTCGGCCGGTGAGAACCGGCTGGAGTTGTGGCGTTCCGACATGGTCCGGATGCTGAGCTACGGCGCCCTGGACGCCCGCATCAAGCCGGATGTGCCCTCGCTGCCGCTGTGCCGGTTGGTGTCGGCGCAGGCGAGTTCGAGCGCGGTGTCAGTGCTCGAGGCCTGCCCGCGGCAGCCCGAACTGCGGCTGACCCTGCTGCGACCCTCCGATGAGGAGGACACCCCGGAGTTGAGGTACGTCCCGCAACCGGGCGTCGCGACGGATTCGGGCGCGCGGGTGGTGGCCGTCGCCGACACGATGACCGCGGTCTACGTGCCCACGCCCAAGCCTGTGGTCAACATCGTCGACGAGACGGGCGCGACGATCGCCAGCACCGGGGTGGCAAGTCCGCCGTCACCGCAGGCCACGATGTCGCGGGCGGGTGACCTGATCACCTGGTGGACCGGGGACAGCGTAATGGTGTTCTCCGCCAGCGGGTTTGACTACCGCTACACCGTCACCCCCGAGGGCCGGAACAAGCCGCTGGGGCCGGGGACGATCATGGCGGGGCGGCTGCTGGTCCCGGTCACCGACGGCTACGACGTGTTCGACGCCGCGACCGGGCGGGGCGAACGCCACATCCCGCTGACCCGGCCGCCGAGCGCCGGGCCGGTGGTGCCCGCGGTGGCCGGCTCGATGGTGCTCGAGCAGCGCGGCGACGAGTTGGTGGCGCTCGGCGGCTGAGCCGCCAATCCAACGTGGGCTAGACGTGATTTGGGTGTTGCAACAGTCGCTCACCGACTGTTTCGACACCGAAATCCCTAGATCTCTGGGGCGAAAGTGGGCATCGGCTTGCCGTTCTTCCAGTGCTTGAGCAGCGCCTTGGCCAGATCGCGGTAGGCGCCTGCGCCCTTGTTCTTGCGGCTGGCCAGCACCGACGCGCCCGAGGCGCTGGCCTCGGCGAACCGGACGGTGCGCGGGATCGGCGGCGCCAGCACCGCCAGGTCGTAGCGGTCGGCGACGTCGAGCAACACATCGCGGCTGTGGGTCGTGCGCGAGTCGTACAACGTCGGCAACGCACCCAGCAGCTTGAGGTCGGGGTTCGTGATCGCCTGGACATCGGCGATGGTGCGCAGGAACTGCCCGACACCGCGGTGCGCCAACGTCTCGCACTGCAGCGGCACGATCACCTCGTCGGCAGCGGTCAGCCCGTTGAGCGTGAGCACGCCGAGCGACGGCGGACAGTCCACGATCACCACGTCGTAGTCGGCCCTGCCCGCTGACGACGTCGCCGCACCGCCGGATGTCGCCGGCGTTCCGGCGCCGAGCTTGGCCAGCGCTCTCTTGAGCGCGTACTCACGCCCGGCACGCATCAACAGCATTGCCTCGGCGCCCGCCAGGTCGATGTTGGCGGGCAGCAGTGTCATTCCCTCGGGCGTCTCCAGCAGGGCGGCGTCGGGTTCGACCTCGCCGAGCAGCACCTCGTGGATCGACACCGCCAACTTGTCCGGGTCATGGCCCAGGGAGAACGTCAATGACCCCTGCGGGTCGAGGTCCACCAGCAGGACCCGCTTACCCGACTCCTGGATCGCCGCACCCAACGACGCCACCGTCGTCGTCTTGGCTACCCCACCCTTTTGATTGGCGACCGCAAGTACTCGCGTCACGGTGCCCATCGTTGCATGGCTCGGCACGCCGCGACCGACCGTGCGGCAGAATCAGTGAGCGTGGCCCTTCTGGAGCACCGCCTGATCCTGCTTCGTCACGGCGAGACGGAGTGGTCGAAGAGCGGTCGGCACACCAGCCACACCGACCTCGAACTGACCGCGACCGGCGTGCAACGCGCCAAGATGGCCGCCGAAGCGCTGGCCGAACTCGAACTGGACAACCCGTTGGTGGTGTGCAGCCCACTGCGGCGCGCGGTGCAGACCGCCGAATTGGCCGGACTGACCATCGACGACGTGTCGCCGCTTCTGCGGGAGTGGGATTACGGCCGCTACGAGGGGCTGACGACGCCCGAGATCCGCGAGACCGTGCCCGACTGGCTGATCTGGACGCACGGCGCCGATGGCGGAGAGAGCGTTCAGACCATCGCGCAGCGCGCCGACAGCGCCTTGGAGTTGGCGTTGACCCACATGGCGTCGCGCGATGTCGTGTTCGTGGGTCACGCGCACTTCTCCCGCTCGATGATCGCGCGGTGGGTCGAACTGCCGGTGTCGAACGGGATCCGGTTCGCGATGGCGCCCGCGTCCCTGGCCGTCCTCGGCTTCGAGCATGCGATGCGTCAGATCATCGCCCAGGGGCTCACCGGCCATCAGGATCCGTGTAAACCACGGTGACTCGCGAACCCTCCTTCGTCCTGGCCTCCCGCGGCGCCGTCGTCGCGGAGGGAGTGCACACCGCGTTTCCGAAGGTTGCCGAGGCCCGGGCCGCGCTGGCATCGCACAGCGCCCCGATCATCGTGGGGGCGTTGCCTTTTGACATGACCAAGCCGGCGGCGCTGATCCGACCGCAGAGCATCCAGTTCCTCGATGCGCTGCCGGACTGGCCGCTGCGTCCGATGCCCGGGGTGCAGATCGCCGAGGCGTTGCCGGATCCCGATGAGCACCGTGCGCGGGTCGCCACCGCCGTCGACCGGCTCACCAGCCCGTCGAGCGGACTGCACAAGGTCGTGCTCGCAAGAGCCCTTCGGCTCGCCGCCGACGGACCGCTGGACGCGCGCACCGTCCTGCACCGGCTCGTCAGCGCCGATCCCGCGGCCAACGGGTACCTCGCGGACCTGACCGCCGCGGGCGGCGGCTACTCGGGCAGCGTGCTGGTGGGCGCGAGCCCGGAGCTGCTGGTGGCCCGCCGCGGCGAGCAGGTGGTGTGCGCACCGTTCGCGGGCTCGGCGCCCCGCTCCCCCGACCCCGACATCGACGAGGCGAACGGCGCCGCGCTGGCCGCGTCGACGAAGAACCTCCGCGAGCACCAGTTCGTGGTCGATACGATTCGCGACGCCCTCGACCCGCTGTGCGCTGAGCTCGAGGTGGCCGCCGAACCGGGGCTCCGCAAGACCGACTCGGTGTGGCACCTGGCCACCCGGATCACCGGTAAACTCCGCGAAAGATCAACCACCGCACTGGATTTGGCCATCGCACTGCACCCGACGCCGGCGGTCGGCGGGGTGCCCACCGCCGATGCGGCCGATTTGATCGCCGAACTCGAAGGCGACCGCGGCTTCTATGCCGGCGCCGTCGGCTGGTGCGACCAACGCGGCGACGGCCGATGGGTGGTGTCGATCCGCTGCGCTCAGCTGTCGGCCGACCGGCGTACGGCCGAGGCGTATTCGGGCGGCGGCATCGTCGCCGAATCGGATCCCGACGACGAAGTTGCCGAGACCACAACGAAATTCACGACGATCCTCACCGCCCTGGGCGTCACGACGTGAGCGAGCTGATCCGCAGGGTGCGCCCGGGCGACGAACGCGAACTGACCGCGATGGTCCACGGACTCGCGGAGTTCGAACACGCCGCGCACGAGTGCACCGTCACCGAAGACCAGATGCGCCAGGCGCTTTTCGCCGAGCCGCCAGTCGTTTTCGGCCACATCGTCGAGGTCGACGGGCAGGCCGCCGCCTGCGCGCTGTGGTTCATCAACTTCTCCACGTGGGACGGTGTCGGCGGGATCTACCTCGAAGACCTGTACGTGCGCCCGCAGTTTCGCAGACGTGGGCTGGCCCGAAAGTTGTTGGCCACCTTGGCCCGCGAGTGTTCGACGCACGGTTACACCCGACTGTCGTGGGCTGTCCTGGACTGGAATGTCAACGCGATCGCGCTCTACGACGCCGTCGGCGGCAAGCCGCAGACAGAATGGATCACCTATCGGGTCTCGGGTCCCGAATTATCGGCGCTGGCCGCGGAGTCGCCGTGAGCCCCGACCCATTCCAGGGTCGAGGGACTGAACAGCAGGATCAGCGTCACCGCCGCCACCACGCCGATCGGCGCGGCGTACCACCACTGATGCGAACCGACTCCCATGTAGTAGACGACCGGTAGCAGCAGCAGTTGGGCGAACACGGCGATGCCGCGCCCCCACCGTCTGCCCGTCCACAGCGCCCACGCCGCGGCCAGCACACCCGCACCCATGATCGCGAACCACAGCGCGGTGCCGTACTTGTTCAGCCCGGACTCCTCGGCCCGGCCGAACCCGCTCACCACGTAGACCAGTGCCGCGACCACGGCGGCCGCACCCTCCAGGGCGACGAGGACAGCGGCTTGGCGCACCGTCGTCGGAGATGAAACGATCACGCCCTCGAGCGTAGAGGGGTGCGCAGAACCCGTTCAGTAGGCTCGGACCCCGTGCGCGCCGTGCTGATCGTGAACCCGAATGCGACGTCGACGACCCCGGCCGGCCGTGATCTGTTGGCCCATGCGCTGGAGAGCCGGGTGAAACTGACCGTCGTGCACACCGATCACCGCGGACATGCCATCGAGATCGCCCGCGACGCGGCGCACGACGGCGTCGACGTGCTGATCGTGCACGGCGGCGACGGCACGGTGAACGAAGTGGTCAACGGAATTCTCGAGGTCGGCGGGCCCGGCGCTGCCGCGCCTGCGGTCGGCGTGGTGCCCGGGGGCTCGGCCAACGTGTTCGCACGGGCCCTCGGCATCAGCCCCGACCCCATCGAGGCGACCAATCAGCTGATCGACCTGCTGTCGGAGTACCGCCGCCGCAAGACGTGGCGCCGCATCGGGTTGATGGACTGCGGTGAGCGCTGGGGCGTGTTCACGGCCGGCATGGGCGTGGACGGCGACGTGGTGGCGGCGGTCGAGGCGCAGCGCGCCAAGGGACGCGCGGTGACGGCATCGCGCTACGTGCGCGTGGCCATCCGCGAGGTGCTGGCGAGCACCCGCAAGGAACCGTCGCTGACGGTGCATCTGCCCGACCGCGAACCGGTCGGCGGCGTCCACTTCGCGTTCGTGTCCAACGCCAGCCCCTGGACGTACGCCAACGCCAGGCCGGTGTGGACCAACCCGATGACGACGTTCGAGACGGGACTCGGACTTTTCGCCACGACCAGCATGAACGTGTGGGCCAACCTGATGCTGGTGCGGCGGATGCTGTCGAAGAAGGCCCGCATCCAGGCCAAGCATCTGGTCCGCGACGACGACCTGCCGTGGCTGCAGGTGACCAGCGAGGCGCCGGTCGCTTGCCAGATCGACGGCGACTACGTCGGATTACGTGATTCGATGATGTTCACCGCGGTTCCCGACGCGCTCGGCGTGTTGGCGCCCGCACCTGTAGAGGTCTCTGACCTGCGATGACAGCCTAACGCCGTAGAATTTCGGGCGCAGTTGGATCGAGTCTAGTACAGACGAGTGGGTGGCGTGCGAAGCCACCCGGCTAGTGACATTGCGCACTTGTTAACTCGCGAGTATTGACATCTGTCCAGCCTGTGAAAGCATCGAAGCAACGTTGCAGAAACATTCAATGTGCACGCGTTAAACAGCCGAAGAATATGCCGTGCGCCGTGCTGCGCACAGGTGACGTATCTGACGAGGAGTTTGATCTAATGGATTGGCGCCACAAGGCGGTCTGTCGCGATGAGGATCCGGAACTGTTCTTCCCGGTGGGGAACAGTGGCCCGGCGCTCGCTCAGATCGCTGACGCGAAGCTCGTCTGCAACCGCTGCCCGGTCACCACTGAGTGCCTGACCTGGGCTTTGGAGTCCGGACAGGATGCCGGTGTCTGGGGCGGTATGAGCGAGGACGAGCGTCGCGCACTCAAGCGTCGCAATGCTCGCACCAAGGCTCGCAGCGGAGTCTGAGCCCGACCCGAACCAAACATTTACGGCCCCGACATACGTCGGGGCCGTATCTTTGTGCAAATGCAATAGCGGCCGATTTGCGACGCGAATAGCCGATTTGCGAATTGCGAAGATTGCTACTGCGCGAGTCGGCGTTGCCGGCCCAGCGGCACCCGCAGCACCACATCAGTTCCGCCGGCCGGTCCCTCACGCATGCCCAGCGACCCGTCCAGTTCGGCCGACACCAGCGTCCGCACGATCTGCAGACCGAGCCGGTCGGACTTCTCCAGGCTGAACCCGTCGGGCAGTCCCCGGCCGTCGTCGTGAACGACCACATCCAGCCACCGGGCCGAGCGCTCGGCCCGGATGGTGACACTGCCCTCGCGCACACCGGGGTCGAAGGCGTGCTCGATGGCGTTCTGCACCAGCTCGGTGATCACCATGATCAGCGCGGTGGCGCGGTCGGCGTCGAGCACACCGAGATCGCCCACACGATAGATGCGGATCGGGCTGTCAACGGCGGCGACATCGTTCATCATCGGCAGGATCCGGTCGACGACCTCGTCGAGGTTGACCTCCTCGTCCACCGACATCGACAGCGCATCGTGGACCAACGCGATCGAGGACACCCGCCGCACCGATTCCATCAGCGCCTCGCGGCCTTCGTCGTTGTTGGTGCGCCGGGCCTGCAGGCGCAGCAGAGCCGCGACGGTCTGCAGGTTGTTCTTCACGCGATGGTGGATTTCGCGGATCGTGGCGTCCTTCGACAGCAGGGCGCGGTCGCGGCGCTTGACCTCGGTGACGTCGCGGATCAGCACCGCTGCCCCCACCGGTTTGCCGTGCACGACCAGCGGCAGCGTGCGCATCAGCACGGCCGCACCGC
This sequence comes from Mycolicibacterium novocastrense, assembly GCF_001499835.1. Classification (NCBI taxonomy): domain Bacteria; kingdom Bacillati; phylum Actinomycetota; class Actinomycetes; order Mycobacteriales; family Mycobacteriaceae; genus Mycobacterium; species Mycolicibacterium novocastrense. The sequence goes on along the minus strand of NZ_LQIH01000002.1, from coordinate 122,241 downwards.
CCGCGTCGACCTCCATGCGCATGCTCGATCCGCCGGCCAGCGAGTCGCGCACGTGGTTGGCCAGTTCCTGCGCCTCGAACGGGTCACCGATGAGCGGGCGCGTGACGGTGACCAGGTTGTGCCCGCCGAGCTCGGCGGCCAGACCCATCCGGTGATAGGCCGAGATCGCGTTGGGGCTCGCGAAGGTGACCACCCCGGCCTCGTCGAGCCGGATGAACCCGTCGCCGACGCGGGGGCTCGAGCGCGACATCGCGATGTCCCCGACGTTCGGGAAGGTGCCCTCCGAGAGCATGTGCAACAGATCGCCGGCGCAATCGAGGTAGGCGGACTCCAGCGGGCTGGCCTTCCTGGACTCCAACGCGGTCTGATGCGTCAGCACCGCGACCACCTCGTCCTTGTACCGCACCGGAACCGCTTCCACGTTGAGTCCTGGCGAAACCTGTTGACCCGCACCGTCTCCCACGACGATTTCACCGGCCGTGAACGCCGTGGTGACGAGTGGCATCGCGTCGGCGTCGGCCAGCGTGGCGACCGCGTCGGCCAGCAGCACCGTCGGCGCGGTGTTCGGCCGCACCTGCGCCACGCAGACCAGGGCGCCGTCGTCGCGGCGTACCCACATCAGGTAGTCGGCGAAGGACAGGTCGGCGAGCAGCTGCCATTCGCCGACCACCGCATGCAGATGGTCGACCGCGTTGCCGGGCAGCACGGTGTGCTCGGCGAGCAGGTCACCGAGAGTGGACATCGGGGGCTACTTCCGGCGGCGGTTCACAACGCGCGGATCAGCTGATCACCGCGATGAGGTCGCCGGCCTGGATCACGTCGCCAACAGCGACGCTGACCTTGCTCACGGTGCCCGCCACCTCGGCCAGCACCGGAATCTCCATCTTCATCGACTCCAGCAGCACCAGGGTGTCCCCCTCGCCGATCTGATCGCCCTCGCTCACCACGACCTCGAGCACACTGGCCACGATCTCAGCGCGAACGTCCTCGGCCATCATCACCCCATTACTCTGCAGCTGCTGTATGCGTTTCGGCCTACATCGAACCACACCACCGGCTTGTCAGCGCTGTCGCCGGGCCATGAGACAATGGTTCGAACGCGCCCGCCGAGTACGGGCCGAACAATCCCCAGAGCATTCGGAGGTACATCATGGCCAAGCGTGGCCGTAAGAAGCGTGACCGCAAGCACACCAAGGCCAACCACGGTAAGCGGCCCAACGCCGGTTCGAAGTCGGTGCGCTAACGCGCCCGGGCGTGATCCCCGGCGCTAACCGCGCCGGATGATGGTGGTGCGGCTGATCTCGATGCGCAGCCGCTCACGCAGGCTCTCCGGCGCTCTCTCGCCGCCGCACTTCTTCGCGATCAGCTGCTTGACCCGCTCCTCGACGCCGTAGTGGCGCAGGCATGCGGGGCACTCCTCCAGGTGATGGCGCAACTTGTCGCGCGTTTCGGGGGTGCATTCACCGTCGAGCAGCGTCCACACCTCGGCGATCACCGCAGCGCATTCGGGATGCTCGGGGTCGATGGGACCGACGGGGGCCTGCCATCGCTCTTCGTCAGAGAACGAGCTCACGACGAGACCTCCTCGGGCGTGTCCATCTGCTGGCCCCGGATGAACCCGCGGTCGCGGGCCACACCGGCCAGCAGCTCGCGCAGCTGGCGCCTGCCCCGGTGCAGCCGGGACATCACCGTGCCTATCGGTGTGTCCATGATCTCGGCGATCTCCTTGTATGGGAAGCCCTCGACGTCGGCGTAGTAGACCGCCATCCGAAAGTCCTCGGGTAGCGCCTGCAGCGCTTCCTTGATCTCGTTGTCCGGCAGCGACTCGAGAGCCTCGACCTCGGCCGAGCGCAGTCCGGTCGAGGAATGCTCGGCGTTGGCCGCGAGCTGCCAGTCGGTGATCTCCTCGGTGGGGTACTCCGCCGGCTGACGCTGCTTCTTGCGGTAGCTGTTGATGTAGGTGTTGGTGAGGATGCGGTACAGCCAGGCCTTGAGGTTGGTGCCCTCCCGGAATGACCGGAAGCCGGCGTACGCCTTGACCATGGTTTCCTGCAACAGGTCCTCGGCGTCGGCGGGGTTGCGCGTCATCCGCAGCGCGCCGCCGTACAGCTGGTCGAGCAGCGGAATCGCGTCACGCTCGAAGCGCGCGGTGAGTTCGGCGTCGGTCTCCTGCGGTTCAGGAGCCGCCGCCGAATCTGTTGACCCGTCGGAGTCGGTCATGGTGGGGAACACCGTCCCTTCTGTCGCGGTGCCAGCGTACAAACCCGGTAGATCGACCGGCAGCACTGGAAAGTCCGTAGCCAGCGTTGGCACCTGACCCCCTTTGCTCATCCTAGAGGTTGAGACCGACAAGTTTTTTGGCCGCGAACTTCCGTCACACAGCGGCCACCGTCAATAACAGCAGCACCGGGCCCGATTGTTCCCGAATCCCGACGTGAGAGCGCCGCTTGCGCCCGTCTTCCGCGAAATGGCATTCCAGCAGAGAAAGTTCGAGTGCGGACCTGTCGGAATGCCATTTCGCGGCGGTTAGGGTGAGGCCATGTCGCTCAACGGGAAGACCATGTTCATCTCCGGCGCGAGCCGCGGCATCGGCCTGGCGATCGCCAAGCGCGCCGCGGCCGACGGCGCCAACATCGCGTTGATCGCGAAGACTGCCGAACCCCATCCCAAGCTGCCCGGCACGGTGTACACCGCGGCCAAGGAGCTGGAGGACGCCGGCGGTCAGGCGCTGCCGATCGTCGGCGATGTCCGCGACGGCGACTCGGTGGAGTCGGCGGTCGCCAAGACCGTCGACCAGTTCGGCGGCATCGACATCTGCGTCAACAACGCCTCGGCGATCAACCTCGGCTCGATCGAGGAGGTCCCGCTGAAGCGGTTCGACCTGATGAACGGCATCCAGGTCCGCGGTACGTATGCGGTGTCGCAGGCCTGCATCCCGCACATGAAAGGCCGCGACAATCCGCACATCCTGACGCTGTCGCCGCCGATCCGGCTGGAGTCGCAATGGCTCAAGCCAACTGCGTACATGATGGCGAAGTTCGGTATGACGTTGTGCGCGTTGGGAATCGCCGAGGAGATGCGGGCCGCCGGCATCGCGTCGAACACGCTGTGGCCCCGCACGATGGTGGCGACCGCGGCCGTGCAGAACCTGTTGGGCGGTGACGAGGCCATGGGGCGCGCGCGGAAACCCGACGTCTACGCCGACGCGGCGTACGTGATCCTCAACAAGCCCGCCCGCGAGTACACCGGGCAGACCCTGCTGTGCGAGGACGTCCTTCTGGAGTCCGGGGTGACCGACCTGTCGGTGTACGACTGCGTTCCCGGTGCGGAATTGGGCGTCGACCTGTGGGTGGACACCCCCAACCCGCCGGGATACGCGGGCCCCTGATCAGACAACGACGCACGGGCGTCCGAACCGGGCCTGGACGCCCGTCGTGAACAGCGCCCGCAGCATCGGGCCCGCGGGGGTGACGCCGGCGGCGGCGACGAGATCGTCGCGCAGGTAAGTGATCTCGGCGGCGCACAGCGGCCACGGGTCGTGTTCGTTGGGCACCCACCAGGTGCGGCCGGCCTTGCGGGTGTGCGCACCCCAGCGCGCGGTCAGCCACACCTCCAGCGGTGTCGGCGTCACTTCGTCGCCGACCCGCACGCTGACCACGCTGCGCAATCCGCGGTGCGGCCACCGCCGCTCGCTGGTGTAGGTGATGATGTCCGCCGACCTGTCGACGCGCATCTTCGCCCAGGTGTAGGGAATGCCGAGGGTCAGGCGCAGGGTGGGCACGACCGCCAACCGCGCGGTCTCCAACGAACGGAACACCACGCCGTGACGGCCGGACTCGTCGATCGAGTACAGCCGGACGTTCGTCTCGGCGAAGGTGCCGAGGTACGGCAGCGGAATCACCCGCCCGATCGTCGTGTCACGCATCTGAAAAGGCACCAGGCCGACATAGGTGAAGCCGTCGCTGAAGACATCGGGGCGGGTGCCCGCCGGGTACAGCGACGTGACCGCATCGGGTCGCACTGGCCAGTGCACGAAAGTGAGGTCGCACCAACGTTGTTCGGAGAAGACCGGCCGCGGCACCGCTTCGGGCACGACGGGATATCCCGCGAGTGCGTCATCGTCCGGCCAGCCCCTCATCGGCTCATCGTGACATCGCCGTCAACGATGCGTCAGGGAACGCAGAGTTCGATGCCCAACAGGTTCGCCGGCCAGAACACCGCCGTCACCATGAACGCGCCGATGTCGGACCCGGCCGGAATCCGCGTGCGCAGCGCGGCGTCGATCAGCTGCACCTGCTCGGCGTCGAAGAAGGCCCATATCAGCCCGATCACCAGGTACGGGATCGACAGCCACATGCCGGCCTCGATCATCGCCTCGACGCTGACCCGGCGACTGAGCAGGCGGCGCAACCCCGTCATACCAGCGCCTTGCGCGTACGGACCCGGCGGCGCACGTCGGCGAGCAGCACGTAGCTGCCGCCCTGGCGCAGGAACACCGGCATGAACCTGTTGACGAAAGCGACTGTGAGGAAGAGCCATTCGAACAGGAACTGGTGAAACCCGCTCCACCGCAGGCCCATCTGCTCACGGAACACCGGAGCGAGGAATCCGGCTGTCAGGAACTTCAGCAACGGCCGGAACGGCAGGCCCAGTAGCGGGTTGATCATGCGCAGATTGAGCATGTGCATCAGGTGGTCACGGACCCGGTCGTCGATCTTGACCCGTTCGCACGCGGTTCGCCAGTAGTCGTCGAACTCGGCGCGCGTCGGCGGCCACTGATCTTCGGTGACCTGCAGGGTGGTGCCCAGTGGCCATGCGGAGCGGTAGAACTGCTCGGCCTGCTGCGGTGTCATCTCACCGCGCAGCAGCTGATAGGTGTCCTCCAGCCCGACGAAAAGGCAAGCCGCCACCCACATCTGCAGGTCGCGATCGAAGGCGTTGTACCGCACGGGGCTCTCGGCGGTCGACTTGACGTGGCGGTGCGCGGTGTTGACCGCCTCCCGGAAGGCCGCGCGGTCATCGGGAGTCCCCAGCACGGAGACCGCGAGGTACTGGAACGTCGTGCGCGCCCGCTTCCACGGGTGTTTGAGCAGGTTCCCCGAATCGACCTTGCTTTCGGCGACGCCGTAACCGACCTCCGGCCAGGACAGCTGCATGACGACGTTGGCGGCGCCGCCGGCGAACGCCCAGAAGTCCATCGCGTCCCCGGCGGTCACGTCGGCCTCGGGGTCCCATCGGGCGGTGCGTCGCCGAACGGAGATGCGGTAGCGGTCGGTCATCCGACACACACCGCCGAGAAGACCAGCGCCGGCCAGAACGCGACCGAACCGACCACCTGGATCAGCCAGGTCAGCCCACTGCCGTCCAGCCTGTCCAGGCGCAAGGCGGTCCAGCCGATGCCGACGACGACGTAGGGCGCGGCGAGGATGAGCCCGGTGCCGATCCATTCGGCGAGGGTCATCTCGAAGCTCAGAAGCTTCCTCACCGCACCGACCACACTCGACCCCCTCACTCGACCTACCCGCACTATGTTAATGCCCATTCCGAGCTGATCAGGCAAATGCGGTGAAACCGAGCATAGGCCGTGGCTACCGAGGCAGCCTCAGGAGAGCATCGAACGCACGCTGTCGGCGAACGCCGCGGTGGTGAAGCACGCGGGCTCGGCGAACTCCTCCAAGGTGAGGGCATCGGACCAGTCGGCGTCGGCGGCCGCCCGCAGCAGCGGCTTGCTCATCGCGACGGCGTGCGGCGGGAGCGCGGCAATGCGCGAACACCACTCGTCGGCGACCTCGAGCAGACGGTCGTGTTCGACGACCTCCTGCACCAGGCCGAGCCGTAGCGCTTCGCGGGCGTCGATGTGTTCGCCGCGCAGGTAGTAGGCGAGCGCACCCTGGTAACCCAGGCGCCGGGTCAGGGCCCAACTGGTGCCGACCTCGGGAATCAGTCCCAGGTTGGCGAAGGCGGGCACCACGACGGCACGTTCGCTGGCGATCACGAGGTCGCAGGTCAGCGCCCAGGCCAGCCCGACGCCGGCCGCTGCTCCGTTGAGCGCGGCGACGAAGATCGTGTCGGATCCGGCGATCAGCCGCGCGATGCCGCCGAACTCGCGGCGAATCCAGCGCCAGATATCGGCCGCGCCCTCCGGTGCGCCGAGCTGGTCGATCGCGGCGTCCATCATGCGTAGGTCGCCGCCGGCGCTGAAGCCGGGGTCCGCGCCGGTGAGCACGACCGAACGGATATCCGGGTCGGCATCGAGGTCGGTCAGCGCCCTTCGCAGTTGGCGCACCAACGGCGCGGACAGCACGTTGAGCCGTCGCGGCTCGTCGAGCGTGACGACGGCCCTGTCCCCTCGGTGCTCGACGCGCACCCGAGGCGGCGCGTCGGCCTCGTCGCCGCTGGCCACCATGGTCCGGTACAGCGAATCGGTCATGACGAATCCTCCTCGGTGTCGTTGGTGCGCAACGCCTTCCACGCAGCGTGGGCAAAGGTCTCGATTGTTTCCGGTGGTATCCGCCTGGCCGCCCCGGCGATCCAGTATCGGCTGTACTCCTGGGCGGGGCCGAGCCACAACGCTGCGGTCACCCCGACCCGCATCGGCTGCAGCGCGCCGTAGCCGTGATGCGGACGCCACCAGTCGCGGATGGTCGCGAAGAAGGTCTCGTTGTGTGATCGCAGTTCTGCACTGTCGAGCCTGGGGCCGAGCAGTAGGCCGGCCTCGTTGCGATGCGTCGAAACCCACCGCAGGTGATAGGCGACACCGCCGCGGATGCCGCCCTCGGCGGTGTCGTGTGCGCGCAGCATCGTGAGGAACCCGGCCTGGTACTCGGCGAGCACCTCGGCGAAGACGGCGGTGGCGAGCGAAAGCTTGTCGGGGAAATGGTGATACAGCGCGCCGACACTCACCTCGGCTTCGCGGCGAACCTCGTCGAGGGTGGCCGAGAGAGCGCCGTCGGCCGCGAACCGGCGGCGCGCGACGGCGAGCAACCGGCTCCGCGCATCGGGGCGCGTACGCGAGGGCACGAGGATTACTCTAATCAAACCGAGGAATCCTCTGTCAAGGGTCAGTCGGCCTGGAAGAGGATGCCCCGCCCCACCGCCTCCCGCACGACCGGCAGCGCGGCCCCCGCCAGGGCGTCGGCGTCGACACCGTGAACGGTTGCGAGCAGGTCGATCAGCGTTCCCAGCGGCACCTCGCCGCGGCATCCGGCCAACAGCGCTCGGCCGATCTCGTCGACACCGATGACCGCACCGGGCCCACCGGGGCGACGCACGGCCGCACCGACGACCTGCCAGCCGTCGGGCCCCGGCAGCGACTGCTCCTCGAGGAAGACCGGCGCCGTCGACAGCCTCGCGGCAAGCAACTGCTCGTCGGTGGTGTCGTGCAGGTACTCCCGGCGCGCGAAGAACGCGTCGACCTCATCGCCGGTGAGGGCCTCGTCCGCGCCGGTGATCTCCTCGAGGACATGCTCAGGCGCGCGGCGCTCACCGGATCGTGGTGCGCGCAAGGCGATCACACCCATGCCGATGCCGGTGATGCCCTCATCGGCGAACCAGTCGAGCCACTGCCCTCCGCGGCGCGCCGCCCGCTCCGGGTCCTCCCCGGCGTCGGCGGTCCACAACGACACATAGCTGACCGGGTCGGCGAGTTCACGCTGCACCACCCACGCGTGCAACCCGGTGCCCGCCAACCAACTTCGCACCCGGTCGCGCCAGTCGTCCCGACGAACGATCCAGTTGGCCATGACCAGCGCCGTACCCCCGGGCTCCAGATGAGCACCAATGTGCTCGATCAGGTTGTGACACAAGGCGTCCCCGGCGACTCCCGAGTCACGGTAGAGGTAGTCGCGGTCACCCTCCCCCACCACGAACGGCGGATTGGAGACGACGAGGTCAAAGCGCTCCCCGGCCACCGGCTCAAACAGGCTGCCGCACCGCAGATCCCAGGACATGTCGTTGAGGCGCGCAGTCGCCGCCGCCAGTGCGAGTGCCCGCTCGTTGGTGTCGGTGGCCACGATGTGCGCGCAGTGCCCGTTGAGGTGGACCGCCTGCACTCCGCAGCCTGTGCCGAGGTCCAGCGCGCGGGCGACCGGCTTGCGCACGACCGCGCGGGCCAGCGAGACCGACGCACCGCCGATGCCCAGGACATGGTCCCGGCGCACCGGCCCCGAACGCATCGATGCGTCCAGGTCGGAGACGACGAAGAAGTCGTTGGCGCCGTCGCTGTGGGGTCGCAGGTCCAGGGCGGCGCGCACAGTGCCGTTGGCCGCCCATTCCAGAACGCCGTTGGCCACCAACTCGTCGATGTCAACGGTTTCGAGCGCGAGGGTGACGTGCTCGGCGGGTTCGGCCGAGCCCAGCAGGAACAGACGCACCAGCACCGCCAGGCGTCGCTGCTGTGCTGTCCCGCTGTGCAGCCCGCGGTCGGTGGCCCGCAGTGCCGGCCACCACACTCCCCTGGCGAACGCGGCATCAGCGTCGTCACCGAGCAGAGCGGCCACCCCGTCGATGCTGTAACCCGCGCTGCGCAGGTCGGCGGCCAGCGCGTCGATGACGGCGACGGAGTGCAGCGGCCCGGACGAATCCGGCTGTGTCAAAGCAGGGTGCCTTGTCCGGCCGAGGGTTCGACGGGCTCGATCAACTCCGGGCCGTTGTTGCGGACGTTGTTCACCAGCCGGGACACCTCGCGGATCTCGATGCGGTCGAGGTCTCCGTGGCCGCGCAACAGCCCCTCGTCGATCGGCGCGTCGGGGTCCAACCAGCGGTCCCAGTCGCGCTCGCTGACGGTCAGCGGCATCCGGTCGTGGATCTCGGCCAGCGGACCAGCGGCGTCGGTGGTGATGATCGTGCAGCTGAGCAGCGGGTTGGCGTCCTTGGGCGCGTCTTTCGGCCGCCACGTCGACCACAACCCCGCCATGAACAGCGGCTCACCGTCGCCCGCGTACATGAAGAAGGGCGTCTTGGCGCCTCGCTCGCCCTGCCACTCATACCAGCCGTCCATGGGCACCAGGCAGCGCTTGTTCTTGGCGGAGTTACGGAAGGCCGGCGATGTGGTCAGCTTGTCCGAGCGCGCGTTGATCAGCAACGGCCCCTTGGTCTCGGGGCTGCCGTCCTCTTTGGCCTTCACCCACGGCGGCACCAGGCCCCAGCGCATCGACCGCAGCCGCCGGGTGGCTTCGTCGTCGGGTTCGCTGTGGCGCTTGACCACGGTGCTGACGGTCGTGGTCGGGGCGACGTTGTAATTCGGCGCCGACGCATCCTTACCGCCGGCAGAGGCCGCCGTCGTCTCGTCGATCGCCTCGATCTTCTCGGCCAGTAGCGCCGGGTCCGTGGTCACCGCGAAACGTCCACACATGAATCTCATGGTGGCACGGCGAGCCGACAGGGGAAGATGGAGCAGTGAGCGCGCCCGGACACCAGCAAGGCAAGGCCTGGCCTGCACCGTCGACGACAACTCCGGTGCATGCCACCGTCACCGTGCCCGGCTCGAAATCGCAGACGAACCGGGCGCTGCTGTTGGCGGCGCTGGCCACGGCCAACGGCGATTCGACGATCAGCGGGGCGTTGCGCAGCCGCGACACCGACCTGATGATCGGGGCGCTGACCGCGCTCGGCGTGGCGGTCGAGGGTCACGCCGACGAACTGTCCGTCAGCGGCCGGATCGCACCGAGCGACGGGGTGCGTATCGACTGCGGACTGGCTGGCACGGTGTTGCGGTTCGTGCCGCCGGTGGCCGCCCTGGGCACGGCCACGGTCGTGTTCGACGGTGACGAACAGGCCCGCGCCCGCCCCATCGCGCCCCTACTGGACGCGTTGCGCGGCCTCGGGGTCGACATCGACGGCGAGGGCCTCCCCTTCGCGGTGCGGGGCACCGGATCGGTCACCGGCGGAACGGTGGAGATCGATGCCTCGGCGTCGTCCCAGTTCGTTTCGGGGCTGCTGCTGTCGGGGGCGGGCTTCCGCGACGGGCTGACCGTCGTGCACACCGGCGGCTCGGTGCCCTCCGCACCGCATGTGGCGATGACGGTCGCGATGCTGCGCGACGCCGGAGTCGACGTCGACGACAGCCGCGACAACCGATGGCGGGTGTCTCCGGGGCCGGTGGCTGCCCGGCATTGGGGCATCGAGCCCGACCTGTCCAACGCGGTGCCGTTCCTGGCGGCGGCGGTGGTCAGCGGGGGCAGCGTGCGGTTGATGGGCTGGCCGCGGGTGAGCACGCAACCGGCCGACACGATCGTCTCGATCTTGACGAAGCTGGGATCCGTTGTGCAACACGGTGATACATACCTCGAAGTGGGTGGCGCCCAAGTGTACGGCGGTATCGACGTCGATCTGCACGAGGTCGGTGAGCTCACGCCCGCCGTCGCTGCGCTGGCCGCCCTGGCCTCCCCCGGCTCGGTGTCGAAGCTGTCGGGCATCGCACATCTGCGTGGACACGAGACGGACCGGCTCGCGGCACTGTCGGCGGAGATCAACGGTCTCGGCGGTCAGTGCGAGGAGACCGAGGACGGACTGGTGATCACGGCCCGACCGCTGCACGGCGGGCTGTGGCGGTCGTATGCCGACCACCGGATGGCCACCGCGGGCGCGATCGTGGGGCTTCGGGTGCCGGACGTCGCGGTCGAGGACATCGACACCACCGCCAAGACGTTGCCCGGTTTCCCGCAGTTGTGGGCCGACATGCTCGCGGGGCAGACGGCGGAGGTCGACCCCGCTTGAGCCGACGCGAGTACGACGAGTCCGATGTCCGGGTGCGGCCCGGCCGAGGCTCGCGGCCGCGGACCAAGATTCGTCCTGAGCACGCCGACGCGCAGGAAGCGATGGTGGTGACGGTCGACCGGGGGCGGTGGGGGTGCGCGCTGGGCGGGGACCCCGGCCGCCGCGTGGTCGCGATGCGCGCCCGTGAGCTGGGCCGCACCCCGATCGTCGTCGGCGACGAGGTCGGCATCGTCGGTGACCTCTCGGGCCGGCCCGACACTCTGGCCCGCATCGTGCGCCGCGGCGATCGACGAACCGTGTTGCGCCGCACCGCCGATGACACCGACCCGACGGAGCGTGTAGTGGTCGCCAATGCCGATCAGCTGTTGATCGTCGTCGCGCTGGCCGACCCGCCGCCGCGCACAGGGTTGGTCGAGCGCGCGCTGATCGCCGCCTACGCCGGCGGGCTGCAGCCGATCCTGTGCCTGACCAAGACGGATCTCGCGCCGCCGCAACCGTTTGCGGCGCAGTTCGCCGACCTCGATCTGACGATCACGACCGCCGGCCGCGACGATCCGCTCGACGCCGTGGCCCCGATGCTGGCGGGACGGGTCACCGTTCTGCTCGGCCATTCGGGGGTCGGGAAGTCGACGTTGGTGAATCGTCTTGTCCCCCAGGCTGAACGGGCCACCGGCGAGGTGACCGATGTCGGGAAGGGCAGACATACGTCGACCCAGTCGGTGGCGCTGCCGCTGGAACCGGGCGGGTGGGTGATCGATACGCCCGGTATCCGGTCGTTCGGATTGGCGCACATCGAACCCGACGATGTGCTGCTGGCCTTTTCGGATCTGGCCGAGGCGATCAAGGACTGCCCCCGCGGATGCGGGCACATGGGTCCGCCCGCCGATCCGGAGTGCGCGCTGGACACATTGAGCGGCGCCGCAGTGGACCGCGTCGCAGCGGCGCGCAGGCTGCTGGCCGCGCTCCACGAGTCGGCGGCCTACTGATCACTCTCCGCGCGAGCGTGCGCGTCTACACACGACACGCCGACGAAAATCGACACTTTACGCACGCTCGCACTCGACGACAGTGCGCAAAGCAAGCCGCTCCGGCTCACGCCACAACGGAACATGCCACTCTCAGAGGCTTCCCCATCGGGCTCCCGAGTCGAGCCCCCGAGTCGGCCTCAGCCGCGGGCGCACGTTCACCGCGCCGCGAGCGTGCACAAACTCACGAAAATCAGCGGTGTGTCGTGTGCAGACTCGCACGCTCGCGCCAAATGGAAGTTAGGCCGCGCGCTGAATCCGGGCCTGCTCGCGGTTGGCGCGCTTCTCGCGACGACGTGCCCGCACGGCCGCGATCGACGACTTGAGACCACGCCGCTGGGCCGGCTCCAGTTCGGCGAACATCCGCTCGCTGCGCGTCTCCGGCGCATCGTCGGCGGTGTCGCGCAGATACTTGTCCGGCAGCGACAGCTTGGCGATGGTCCGCCACGTCTTGCCGTACTGCACCAGGAACGAACCGGTCGTGTAGGGCAGGTCGTATTTGTCGCACACCTGTCGCACGCGCACCGAGATCTCGTGCAGCCGGTTACTCGGAAGGTCCGGGTACAGATGGTGCTCGATCTGGTGGCACAGGTTGCCGCTCATGAACCGCAGCACCGGACCATTCTCGAAGTTGGCGCTGCCGAGCATCTGGCGCAGATACCACTGGCCCTTGCTCTCACCGGCCATGTCGGTCTTGGTGAATTTCTCTGCGCCGTCAGGGAAGTGGCCGCAGAAGATGACCGCATTCGACCAGACATTGCGGATCACGTTCGCTACCGCATTGGCCGTCAGCGTCGACCGGAATGTCGCCGCGGGCGACAACGAGGTCAGCGCGGGGTAGGCGACGTAGTCCTTGACCACCTGCGCACCCGCCTTCGCGGCGAACTCCCGCGCCCGGGTCTTGCTTTCGTCGCGATTGTCCCTGCCCTTGAAGATCTTGCCCAGCTCCACGTGCTGCAGGCCGACACCCCACTCGAAGCCGAGCGCGAGAATCGTGTTGTAGAGCAGGTTTCCGAGATTGAACGGCTTCCACTTCGTGTCCCGGGTGACCCGCAACAGCCCGTAGCCCACGTCGTCGTCCATGCCCAGGATGTTGGTGTACTTGTGATGCATGAAGTTGTGGGTGAAGCGCCAGTGCTTGGACGAGCCACTCATGTCCCACTCCCACGTCGAGGAGTGAATCTCGGGATCGTTCATCCAATCCCACTGGCCGTGCATGACGTTGTGGCCGATCTCCATGTTCTCGATGATCTTGGCCACGCCCAGGGTGACGGTTCCGGCCCACCAAGCCGAGCGGCGTGAACTCGCGGCCAGCATCAGGCGGCCAGCGACCTCCAGCGCACGCTGGGCCGCGATGGTGCGACGGATATAGCGCGCATCGCGCTCACCGCGGGAGTCTTCGATGTCCTGCCGGATCGCGTCCAGTTCCACAGCCAGACTCTCGATATCCGCATCAGTCAGATGCGCGAATTCGGGAACGTCGGTTATTGCCATCGTCAAGCCTCCTCTCGGGCGCCTACGCTACCGTAACCTACGTACCCGTAGGTTACCAGCCAGTAAACCTCAGACATCGAGCACACAATCGCCGGATGCCGCAGACACACACGTCTGCACCCGGCTGCCCGGCTCGTGCTCGACACCGGTGCGCAGGTCGCGGACGTGTCCCTCGACGAGGCCCACCACACATGACTGGCAGATACCCATCCGGCAGCCGAACGGCATCTGCACACCGACCTGCTCCCCGGCCTCCATCAGCGGCGTCGCGGCGTCCACCGTGGCCGTCTTGCCGCTGCGCGCGAACTCGACGGTGCCGCCCTGCCCGTGCACGGCCGCCTTGGACACCGCGAAACGCTCGAGGTGCAGGCGTTCAGCGAGGCCGGCGGCCGACCAGCACCGCTGGGCGGCATCGAGCATGCCCTCGGGCCCACACGCCCAGGTCTGTCGTTCACGCCAGTCGGGGACCTCGTCGTCGAGACGCGACAGGTCCAGTCGGCCCTGGCTGCGCGTCGCGCGGGTCCGCAGTTGGTAACCGTCGTGCGCACGGGTCAGGTCGGCGAGTTCCGAAGCGAACATGACATCGGATTGCGTTGGCGCAGAATGCAAGTGGACGATATCGGTGATCTGGTCACGCCGAGCCAGCGTCCGCAGCATCGACATCACCGGCGTGACACCGGAGCCGCCGGTGAGGAACAGCACCTTGGGCGGGGCCGGGTCGGGCATCACGAAGTTGCCCTGCGGCGCGGCCAGCCGCACGATCGTGCCCGGCGCCAGTCCGTCCACCAGATGCGTCGACAAGAACCCTTCGGGCATGGCCTTGACCGTGATGGTGATAGTTCGGGCGGTGCGCGACGGTGCCGAGGTCAGGGAATAGGACCGCCAGCGCCAACGACCGTCGATCTGCACGCCGATCCCGATGTACTGGCCGGGCTGGTAATCGAAGGAGAAACCCCATCCCGGCTTGATCACCAGCGTCGCGGAGTCCTCGGTCTCGCGCCGGACGCCGAGCACCCGGCCGCGCAGCTCGCGCGCCGACCACAACGGGTTGGCAAGTTTGAGGTAGTCGTCGGGCAGCAGCGGCGTGGTGATTCGCCCCACGATCGTGCGCAACGCGTGTAAGCCCGGATTCCTGGTCCCGGCGACCGTCGGCCGCACCGTGTCGACGACGTTGGCCGACACCTTGATGGAGTTCTTGGCCATGAACCTACGGTACCGTAACCTACGCTTCCGTATCCAGCCGAGATGACGGCCGATGCGCGGATCAGAGCAGTTCGAGCAGGAACGGCAGTTCCTGCGGCGCGTACCAGGCCAGGTCGTGGTCCTGGGCATCCCCGACGACGAAGTCGGCATCCTCGTCGCCGAGATCCGCCTCGTCGACGGCCTCGATCGCCGCCAACACCGCGGACTCGGCGTCGGCATTGTCGACATACGCGGCGATGACGTCCTCGAAGGCGACCGGACCGGCCAGCCGCACCACCGCGTCGTCGAGATCGGGCCGCGGCGTCACGCCGTTGACCTCGGCCTCCACCACCACGCGCCGCGGCGGCAGCTCCCCCACTCCCTCACCGGCGAGCAGTCGCAGCGATGCCAGCGCGGCCTCCCGGCGCGCGACCTCGGCGAGTTCTTCGTCGTCGCCCTCGGCGTAGGACTCACGCAGTGCCGGCGTCAGCGCGAACGCCGTACCGCTGCGGGCATGCAGCAACCGCTCGGCCACGAGCTGCTGCAGCATGGTCAGGGTCGCGGGGATGTAGACGCGCACCAGGCGAGATTAGTCGTCAGGCGATTTCTCGCTCGCCGGATCCTTTTCCACCGAGATGACGAAGTCGTCACCGTGCTCGGTGACGCCCTGGATGACCGCGGTGTCGACGGCCTCCCTCGCGTATTGCCTGCGGACCATCAGCGGGTCCCGGCGCAGGTCCTTGACCAGCCCCACCGCCATGCCGACCATCACGACCACGAACGGCAGCGCCGCGATGATGGTGATGGTCTGCAACCCGGTCAGGGCGTCCTCCCCGCCGACCAGCAGCATCACCGCGGCCACGGCGCCGGTGGCCACACCCCAGAAGATCACGGTGGCTCTACCGGGTCTGATCGTGCCGCGCTCGGACAGCGATCCCATCACCACCGACGCGGCGTCCGCGCCGGAGACGAAGAAGATCGCCACCAGCAGCATCACCAGCACACTGGCGATCGCCGCGATCGGATACTGGTCGAGCAGGCCGAACAGCTGGGCCTCGATGCTGCCTTCACCGGCGAGGTCGGTGCCCTCCTCCTGCACACGGATCGCCGAACCGCCGAACACCGCGAACCACACCAGCGACACCAGGCTGGGCACCAGCAACACGCCGGTGACGAACTGACGGATGGTGCGGCCCCGGGAGATCCGCGCGATGAACATGCCGACGAACGGCGTCCACGACACCCACCACGCCCAGTAGAAGATCGTCCACGACTGCAACCACTCGTTGACGTCGGCGCCTTCGGCGCCGGTGCGCGCGGACATCATCGCAAAGTCGGCCATGTAGCTGCCCAGCGATGTCGGCAACAGGTTGAGGATGAAAACCGTTGGCCCGACGACGAATACGAAGCAGGCGAGCACCATCGCCAGCACCATGTTGATGTTGGACAACCACTGGATGCCGCGCGCGACCCCGGAGACCGCTGACAGCACGAACGCCATCGTCAGCACCGTGATGATGACGATGAGGACGGTGTTGCCGGTTTCTCCGATACCGCCGACGATCTGCAGACCGCTGCGGATCTGCAGCGCACCCAACCCGAGTGAGGCGGCCGAGCCGAACAGCGTGGCAAAGATCGCCAGCATGTCGATGACCTTGCCCCACGGCCCGTTGGCGTGCGAGCCCAGCAGCGGTTCGAATGCCGCGCTGATCAGCTGCAGCCGACCCTTGCGGTAGACGCCGTAGGCGATCGCCAGCCCGACCACCGCGTAGATCGCCCACGGGTGCAGCGACCAGTGGAACAGCGTGGTGGCCATCGCGGTCTGCACGGCCTCCGGATTGCCCGGCTCGCCGGTGCCCGGTGGCGGTGTCGCGAAGTGCGAAAGCGGTTCGGCGACCCCGAAGAACATCAGGCCGATCCCCATGCCGGCGCTGAACATCATCGCGACCCACGACACCCCGTGGAACTCGGGTTCCTCGTCGTCGCGACCCAGCGGGATCGCGCCGAAGCGGCCGATCGCGAGCCACAGAATGAAGACGACGAAACCGGAGGCCGTCAACACGAACAGCCACCCGGTGTTGTCCATCACCCACGTCAGCGCACTGCCCGACGCCGATGCCAGCGATTCGGTGCTGACGAAGCCCCACACCAAAAACGCGATGGCGATGACGGCGGTGACCCCGAAGACGATCCAATCCACCCCGCGCGACCGGGTGATGGCGTCATCTCCTGGCGGCAGATCCAGCGCCGGGTGGGGCACGACGGAATCGGTCGGCGATTCGAGCGCGCGCCGCGTCGCGGTCCTGGAGTTTCCTGGCGTCTCGTTCTCTGCGCTCGTCGTCATGGTGACCCAATTCGACCCCGCCGGCGGCGAGAGAGTCAATCCCGCAAACGCACGGTCGGTGTTAGTGGGCCGCCTCTAGCAGTTCTTCCAGCGATTCGCGCAGCAGACTCGGCAAAACATCGACGTCGCTCATGGCGTCGCGGTCGGCATTGATGCCGAAGTAGACCATGCCGTTGTAGGACGTCACCCCCAGCGCCAGCACCTGGTTGCTCAACAGCGGCGGCACCGCGTAGGTCTCCAGCAGTTTGGTGCCCGCGATGTACATCTGATGCTGCGCGCCCGGCACGTTGGTGATCAGCAGGTTGAACTGGCGCGCCGAGAACGTGGTGGCCACCCGGATGCCCATGGCGTGCAGGGTCGGCGGAGCGAATCCCGACAGGGTCACGATGGTTCTCGCGTCGACCAGGCTCGAGGCGGTGGATGCCGACTCGGTGGCGTGCGCGATCTGCGAGAGCCGCACCACCGGGTTGCCCTCCCCGACGGGAAGGTCGACGAGGAACGGCGTCACCTCGCTGATGGCCTGGCCCGGGCCGGTCGCGTCGAGTTCGGCATCCGGATACACCGACATGGGCGCCATCGCCCGCACCCGCGCCGTGGATGTCACCGGTTCACCGCGCGACATCAGCCAATTACGCAACGCACCGGCCACCACGGCCAGCACCACGTCGTTGACGTCGCAGTCGTAGCGGGCGCGCACGGTGCGGAAGTCCTCGAGTTGCCCGCAGGCGACCGTGAATCGCCGGTTGCGCGACACGGTGGTGTTCAGCGGACTGTTCGGCGCGGTGCCGCGCGCCACGGTGCGGGCCACTTCGAGGGCCCGCCGGCCCATGTCGACCAACTGGCCCGCGTTGGTCGCGAGGTCGACGACGGCGGAGCGGACCGCACCGATCTGCTCGGCCGGCCGCATGATCCACTCGCCGAGCGCACCGAGCAGCAACTGTCGATCGCTGGGCTCGCGCAACGGAATCCAGATGTCCTCGCCGAACTCGGGCGGCTTCTGGGTGCGGTCGGCGATGACGTGGCCGATCTCGAGGGCCGTCATTCCGTTCACCAGCGCCTGGTGGGATTTCGTATAGATCGCCAGGCGATTCTTGGCCAGGCCTTCGATCAGGTACATCTCCCACAGCGGCCGCGACCGGTCCAGTGGCCGCGAACCCAGCCGTGCGATGAGTTCGTGCAACTGGGCGTCGCTGCCCGGAGACGGCAGTGCGGAGCGACGGATGTGATAGGTGATGTCGAAGTCGCGGTCGTCCACCCACACCGGGCGCGCCAGGCCCAGCGTCACCTCACGAACCTTCTGCCGGTAGCGGGGTATCTGCGGCAGCCGCTGTTCGACGGTGGCCAGCAGGGCTTCGTAGCTCAGGCCGCCGCGGGGTTTGCGAAGGATCGACAGCGAACCCACGTACATCGGCGTCGACGTGTTCTCCAGGTGGTAGAACGACGCGTCCGCCGTCGACAACCGGGTGACCATCGCGACGTCGTCCCTCCCCTGTACTGCCGCGGCGCGACCGCGAGCGTCGAAGTCCCCGCCACGCTATAGGCAAACCCTGCGGATGCGCATCACGGGTGCCCATCGCTGTCTGTGGGCCCCCGCGGGCCGTGCGATCATGGTGGTGTCTGCCACTCTCCAGCAGACGGGTCCTGTCTCGTCGAGTAGCTGGAGAACGCGTTGTGACATCATTTTGCACCCCTGCCGAGGCTGCGCTGGTGGCGCCCGTCATCGACTGTGAACCACCACCCCTCGGTGCCGTCGCCTGTCCACCACCGTCGCCGAAAGCGTTGCGGCGCCGGACATCCGGCAGGCCAGGCACCGGACCGGGCAAGCGGCACCCGCAACGGCCGGTGCCGATCCCCGCGGAGCCGGCCCCGCCGCGCGCCGCGGTCGTATTCGCCGATGCGGCGCTGCGCCGCGTGCTCGAGGTGATCGACCGGCGTCGTCCGGTGGCGCAGTTGCGCCCGCTGTTGGCGCCGGGGCCGATCGAAACCGTGCTCGCGATGACCCGGCATCCGCAGTCGACCGTCGCCACCCTGCGCCGGGTGAGGGTGCGCGTCACCGATGACGAGGGTCCGGCCGCGGAGGTATTCGGAACTTACAGTCGCGGACAGCGCATCCGCGCGATCGCGGCGCGCATCGCGTTCGACGGACGACGCTGGCGGGTGGTCGCGCTGCAGATCGGGTGAGCGCTAGCCTGCTCGGCGTGCAGGGAAACTCGATCAGCGTGCAGCGTGTCATCAAGGCGTCCCCGGCCGCGATCTTCGCGTTGCTCGCCGACGCCGGCAGGCATCCGGCTTTCGACGGCTCGGGCACTGTCGCTCACACCCCCGGCGAGAAGTCCCAACCTCTTTCCGCCGGTGCGACATTCGGCATGGCGATGCGCGGAAAGCCAGAGTCGCTGTTCGTTCCGTACCGGACCACCAACACCGTCGTCGAATTCGAACCCGACCGCCGCATCGCGTGGAAGACGACGATGGGCCCCCTCGGGCTGATCGGCGGGCGCATCTGGCGCTACAAACTCGAACCGAACCCCGAGGGCACGCTGGTGCGCGAAACCTGGGACATATCCGAGGACCGGCAACGCCTGCTGCTCAAAAGGGGCGGGACACCCAAACAGGCCGAGGACGGGATGCGGGCCACGCTGGGCCGGATCGCCGCCCTCGTCGAGACCTGACGCCAGAGCTAACGCCTGCGCATCGCCTTCTGCTCGCGGGCCTGCTGGCGCGCGGCTTCTCGCCGCTGCTTGCGGGTGCCGCCGCTGGGCGCCGCAGGACGTGGCGCACCGCTGCCGTTGCCGGACCGCTGCACCTCGGCCGAGCCGTCCTCCGACGGCCCGGTGTAGGTCAGCGGACGCGACTCGTCGTCGATTCCCTTGGCGCGCAGGCCGGTTCCGGTGGGCCGTTCCTTGGTCGCCACACCACCCTGCGCCTGCGCGGCGGCGGCCTCGGCGAACTCGCTCAGACCCGCCGGTGCTGCAATCGGGGCGACGGCGGGCTGCGGCGCGGGTTCGACCGCGACGTTGAACAGAAACCCGACCGACTCCTCCTTGAGTCCCTCGAGCATGCCGATGAACATGTCGTAGCCCTCGCGCTGGTACTCGACGAGCGGATCGCGCTGTGCCATCGCGCGCAGGCCGATGCCCTCCTTGAGGTAGTCCATCTCGTAGAGATGTTCGCGCCACTTGCGGTCGAGCACGTTGAGCAGCACGTTGCGTTCGAGCTGGCGCATCGC
This sequence comes from Mycolicibacterium novocastrense, assembly GCF_001499835.1. NCBI lineage: Bacteria > Bacillati > Actinomycetota > Actinomycetes > Mycobacteriales > Mycobacteriaceae > Mycobacterium > Mycolicibacterium novocastrense. The sequence goes on along the minus strand of NZ_LQIH01000002.1, from coordinate 102,254 downwards.
ACCCTCGCCCGCGATCTCCTCGATCTGCTTCTCCCGCTCGGCGTAGGCGCGGTCGGCGTCGGCGATCAACGCCTCGAGCAGCTCCTCGCGGGTCAACTCGCCGGGCTCACCGATGGCGTCGGAGTCGATCAGGTCGTGGTGGTCGATGCCGACGGGGTAGAGCTGCCGCAGCGCGGTCCAGAGCTGTTCGAGATCCCAGTCCTCGGAGTAGCCTTCGGCGGTGGCGCCGTCGACGTAGGCGGTGATCACGTCGACGAGCATGTTGCGGGCCTGTTCGGCGAGGTTCTCGCCCTCCAGGATGCGCCTGCGCTCCTCGTAGATGACCACGCGCTGCTTGTTCATCACCTCGTCGTACTTGAGGACGTTCTTGCGGACCTCGAAGTTCTGCTGCTCCACCTGCGTCTGCGCGCTCTTGATGGCGCGGGTGACCATCTTGGCCTCGATCGGCACGTCGTCGGGCAGGTTGAGCCGGGTCAGCAACGCCTCCAGGGTGGCGCCGTTGAACCGTCGCATCAGCTCGTCGCCCAGCGACAGGTAGAACCGGGATTCGCCGGGGTCACCCTGACGCCCGGAGCGGCCGCGCAGCTGGTTGTCGATACGGCGGGATTCGTGCCGTTCGGTGCCCAGCACGTACAGGCCGCCCGCGGCGATCACGTCTTCGGCCTCGCGCGCGCACTCGGCCTTGACCGCGGACAGCGTCTCGTGCCAGGCCTTCTCGTACTCCTCGGGCGTCTCCACCGGGTCCAGGCCACGTTCGCGCAACCGCTTGTCGGTGAGGAAGTCGGGGTTCCCGCCGAGCACGATGTCGGTACCGCGGCCCGCCATGTTCGTCGCGACGGTGATCGCGCCCAGCCGGCCGGCCTCGGCGATGATCGAGGCCTCCTGCTCGTGGTACTTCGCGTTGAGCACGTTGTGCGGGATCCGGCGCTTGGTGAACTGGCGCGACAGGTATTCCGAACGCTCCACGCTGGTGGTGCCGATCAGGACGGGCTGACCCTTTTCGTAGCGCTCGGCGACGTCGTCGACGACCGCGATGTACTTGGCCTCTTCGGTCTTGTAGATCAGGTCGGACTGATCGGCGCGGATCATCGGCTTGTTGGTCGGGATGGGCACCACGCCGAGCTTGTAGATCTCGTGCAGCTCGGCCGCCTCGGTCTGTGCGGTGCCGGTCATGCCGGCCAGCTTGTCGTAGAGGCGGAAGTAGTTCTGCAGCGTGATCGTGGCCAGCGTCTGGTTCTCGGCCTTGATCTCGACGCGCTCCTTGGCCTCGATGGCCTGGTGCATGCCCTCGTTGTAGCGACGGCCCACCAGCACGCGGCCGGTGAACTCGTCGACGATGAGCACGTCACCGTCGCGCACGATGTAGTCCTTGTCGCGCTGGAACAGCTCCTTGGCCTTCAGCGCGTTGTTCAGGTAGCTGACCAGCGGCGAGTTGGCCGCCTCGTAGAGGTTGTCGATGCCCAGCTGATCCTCGACGAACTCGACGCCGAGTTCGTGCACGCCGACGGTGCGCTTGCGGATGTCGACCTCGTAGTGGACGTCTTTCTCCATCAGCGGCACGATCCGCGCGAACTCGGTGTACCACTGCGACGCGCCGTCGGCGGGGCCGGAGATGATCAGCGGGGTGCGGGCCTCGTCGATGAGGATGGAGTCGACCTCGTCGACGATCGCGAAGTTGTGCCCGCGCTGGACCAGGTCGGCCAGGGAGTGCGCCATGTTGTCGCGCAGGTAGTCGAAGCCGAACTCGTTGTTGGTGCCGTACGTGATGTCGGCGGCGTAGGCGGTGCGGCGCTGGTCCGGGGTCATCTGCGCGAGGATCACGTCGACCTCCAGGCCGAGGAACCGGTGCACACGGCCCATCCACTCGGCGTCGCGCCTGGCCAGGTAGTCGTTCACGGTGACGATGTGCACGCCCTTGCCGGACAGCGCGTTGAGGTAGGCCGGGAGCACACCGGTCAGCGTCTTGCCTTCACCGGTCTTCATCTCCGCGACGTTGCCGAAGTGCAGCGCCGCGCCGCCCATCAACTGCACCTTGAACGGCTTCTGGTCCAGCACCCGCCAGGCCGCCTCGCGCGCGACGGCGAACGCCTCGGGCAGCAGGTCATCGAGGCTTTCGCCGCCCTCCACGCGCTTCTTGAACTCGTCGGTCTTGGCCCGCAGTTCAGCGTCGGTCAGCTTCTCGACATCGCCTGCCAGGGAGTCGACGTAGTCGGCCACCCCCTTGAGGCGTTTGACCATCCGGCCCTCGCCGAGACGCAGCAACTTTTGCAGCACGCTAGTTCCCCTATGGGTTTGGAAGTCTTGAGCTCAACCCATGGTAGGCGACATGCGCCCCGACCCGGCCCAGCTACGTCAGGCCAGGCGAAATAGTGGTCGGGCCGGCTCAGGCGAGCCGAATGAGGCCCCGGCTCAGGCGAGCCGAATCAGACCGTAGTCGTAGGCGTGCCTGCGGTAGACCACGGACGGCAGGTCGCTCTCCTTGTCGTGGAAGAGGAAGAAGTCGTGGCCGACCAGTTCCATCTGCGAGAGCGCGTCGTCGACGGTCATCGGTGTGGCCGGATGCTCCTTGATCCGCACGATGCGTCCGGGCTCGTGCTCGTCGAGCGTGGCGCCGTCGTGTTCGGGCGGGCTCGTGGTCAGCGGCTCGGGCGGTGCGGTGACCGCGGTGGCCTTGGCGACCGAGACCGGGGTCTTGTCGCCGTAGTGGATCTTGCGCCGGTCGCGCGCGCGGCGCAGGCGTTCGGCGAGCTTGTCCACCGCGGATTCCATCGCGCCGTAGAAGCTGTCGGCACAGGCTTCGGCGCGGACCACCGGGCCGCGTCCGCGTGCGGTGATCTCCACGTGTTGACAGTTCTTGCGTTGACGGCGGTTGCGCTCGTGGTCGAGCTCGACGTCGAACAGATAGATCGTGCGGTCGAATCGTTCCAGGCGTGACAGTTTCTCTGCGACGTACTTGCGGAAGTGGTCGGGGATCTCGACGTTGCGGCCGGTGACCGCGACTTCGGCGCGCGGTCGGGGTTCGGACGTTTCGTCCTCGATCACCATCGTTCGGGAGTCCAGGGATTGGCTTGACATGCTTGGCAACTCGTTTCTTCGGCGTCCGCACGCGTCAGCGTGCCCGGTTGTCGTGGATCCGCACCGACGGGGCTTGCATGTCTCGCCGCTCGCCGGTGCAAGGTGTCGTCTACTCACCTCCTACCGCGTCGGCGATGCTGGCGCTTCGAATCTTCAGCGCCGGCCGTGAGTCATTCACGGGTGTTGAAGCCGACGGTAGCCGCGTTCACCCGGTAGTGCCAGTGAATCCGGGTACCTGTTTCCAGTTCTTCACCTCGCTCTGATATGTGGGCCTGACACCTGGGCTCACGGCGACGGTCACGCGTTTGCCACAACCAGCACGGCCGCCACGCGCGCCCCAATGGAGCGCAGCACGCGAACCGACTCGGCGGCTGTGGCGCCGGTGGTGACGATGTCGTCGACGACGAGCACTTCGCCCGCGACGGGCCGCACGAGCCGGAGCCGGCCGCCGATGTTGCGCTGCCGGTCGGCGCTGGACAGCCCGACCGAATCCGCCACGAACGCGCGTGTGCGCAGTGCCGGCACGACGGCCACCGCCGGGAGGCCGGCCGTGGCGGTGCGGGCCATCCGGGTCACCGGGTCACCGCCGCGCCGCCGGGCCGACCACCGCCGGGTCGGTGCGGGGACGACCGTCAGCGGGGTGTCCACCAGGCCCCAGGTGAGCAGGTGCAACAGGCCGGTCCGCAGCGCGCCGGCGAGCGGCCCCAGCAGATCGGCCCGGCCGTGTTCTTTGACCGCGATGACGGCGGCCCGCCGCGGCCCCGCGTAACGGCCCAGGGAGTACACCGGAACGCCGGGGTCCACGCGCGGCGAGACGATGTGCGGGTCGTCGGCCCTGACCGTCAGCGTCGTCGCGCACGCCGCGCACCACCGCGTCGACGGCGCGCCGCAACCGCCGCACTGCAGCGGGAGAACGAGATCGAGCACGCCGACAGTGTGGCGGTGATCGGTGACACCGGGACGGGTACTCGGTGTCCATGCAGGACCAACGGGAGTCGTTGATCGTCGATTGCCTGGTGAGCGCGTTCGCCGATCTGATGAAGGCCGATCCGGATGCGTTCCGGACAAAGTTCCGCAAGATGGCGGCCGAACCCTTCGCGTTCTTCCGCGGCAGCGCCTGCGTCTTCTACGGCGACGTCGCCGCGCGTGAGGACCGTTGGGTCGACGAGCGCACCAGCCGGGTGTGGATCCAAGGCGATCTGCACACCGAGAACTTCGGCACCTACATGGACGGCGCCGGCCAGCTGATCTTCGACGTCAACGACTTCGACGAGGCCTACATCGGGCACTTCACCTGGGACCTGCAGCGGTTCGCCGCTAGCGTCGCGCTGATGTGCTGGCAGAAGGCTCTGTCGGATCACGAAATCAGCAGGCTCATCGACACTTTCACGCGCGCCTACGTCGATCAGGTACGCTGGTTCCTCCACGCCGACGATGACGCGAGCTTTTCGTTGAATCTCGACACGGCACGCGGCGCCGTGCTGTCCGCCTTGCAGAGCGCACGGTTGTCGACGCGGGCCGAGATGTTGGACCGTCTCACCACGGTCGACGATTGGGACAGACGCTTCCGGGACGCCGCGGGCGTGAGACGACTCGAGGACTTCGAACGCGACAAAGTCGAGGCCGCCTTCGCCAAATATCTTGAGACCATTCCGAAAACCAAACGGTTCCAGGGGATCACCTACGACATCAAGGATGTGATCGGCAAGACGGGTCACGGCATCGGCAGCGCGGGTCTGCCGACCTACACCGTGCTGATCGAGGGTTTCAACCAGGCGCTGGACAACGACGCCGTGCTCTCGATGAAGCAGGGCAATATCGCCGCACCCAGCCGCGTCGTCGACGATGGGACTCTGAGTCGGCATTTCAAGCACCACGGCCACCGAACAGCGGTGTCTCAACGCGCACTGCAGGCGCACGCCGATCCGCTGCTCGGCTACACCGACATCGACGATGTCGGATTCGTCGTCAGCGAGATATCCCCGTATGCGGCCGATCTCGACTGGAGCGAGTTGACCGAACCGGACGAGTTGGCCGAGGTGATCGAGCAGTTGGGCCGGGCCGTGGCAAAGGTGCACTGCGTCGGGGATGCCGACAGTGACCAGAAGGTGGTCGAGTTCCAGACGGAGGAGGCGATCGACGCGGTCATCGGTGACCATGTCGACGAGTTCTCGGCCGATCTCGTGAGGTTCGGGCTCGAGTACGCCGGCATCGTGCGCGACGATCACCGCCATTTCGTCGAAGCGTTTCGCGAAGGCCGCATTCCCGGCGTCACGTCGACCTGACGTGTGTCAGCTCAGGATGATCGAATCGTCCTGCAATTGAATGGGTTTCGACTCCAAAGAACGAGTTGCCGGTCCGTTGGCCACGGTGCCGTCGAGGTTGAACCTGCTGCCGTGGAAGGGACAGTTGATGGTGCCGCCCGCCACGTCGCGCACCGTGCACCCGGCGTGAGTGCAGGTGGCAGAAAATTCCTTGAAATCCCCTGCCGTCGGTTGTGTCAACACCGTCTGCTCGACGACGACACCTCCGCCGACCGGAACGTCGGCGACCTTTGCGAGGACCGCAGCCGGTGCCGCCACGCCACCGGTCGTCGTCACGGCCGGCTCCTCGGCGACCTGGGGGTCCTTGCCATACGTGCTGCAGGCGGCCAACGCGCCGGTCGCGATACCGAGCCCGGCGCCCACCAGAAACTGTTTGCGTTGCATGGCGATTCCTTTCCTCAGAATGTCAGTCCGCTGGTCTGGAAGAACCACAGCGCCGAGGTGAGCCAGACATACACCAGCCCGAAGAACACCAGTCCCCCCGCGATGGGAAGCACCCAGCTGCGGAGCCCACCGCGCGTCAGCAGGATCATCTTGGTGACGAAGACCCCGTAGAAGAAGCAGCCGAACAGCGAATGGAACAGCACCCGGCTGTCCGTGTCGGCGAAGCCCAGAGCGTAGAGGCAGTGCACGGCCACCGGCACGGTCGCCAGCACCGCCAACCGCCCCGACCATACGTGGGCCGCGGCGATCCACGCCGGTGCACGTCCCCCGGGTGTCAGCCGGTACATCACGAATGCCGAGAACAACTGGAACAGCGCCAACAGAACTGCAAGGGTGCCCAGCCACGACTTCACCGCCGTGCCACTGGAGAAGCCGGCCACGTTGATCGAAAAGAACTGCGGCTCATGGACTCTGCCGAACACTCCGAGCGCCACGGCGACCATTGCGCCCAGACCGACAGCGATCAGCATCCCCGCCGTCCCGGTGTTGCGGGTGGCCATCACCTCAGAAGCGGAATCAGACATCGCCGCCGCCCACGCGAACGGCCCTGACCCGCTGCCCGTCGATGACCGCAGTCCCGTCGGTGGCCAGAACCGGTGCGGGACCGAGGGATCCGTCGCTGCGGCGCAGCACTCCGGTGACATCACCGTCCGCGTCGACGATCCAGCTGCTCCGCGCGCCCTCCCGCTCGTAGCGGTAGAGGCCGGCGGGCGCCTCGGCGGCCGGCGCGGTGAACACCCAGTTCTTTTCGCCGATGGTCAGCGACCCCACCATGGCATTGCCTTCGAGGTGGCCGTCGAGAACGCCGGCCTTGTCCTTGCTCGTCAGGTTCACGACACCGTCTGCGGCGGCGCCCCTCAGCCACATCTCCACCGAGTTGCCGTCACAGGCATACGCGATCGCCTGGTCGCCGTCGACCGAGATCTCCAACGTGATCTCACCGGTCGCCGTCGGCACGGTCCCGAGGTAGTCGGCCCTGGCCGGGAAGCCCGGCGCGGGCGGTTGCGGCGCGATCACCGGCGGCGGAGCGCTCGACGTGGCGACCGCTTCGGCCGCCGGGGCGGCCGCGGGCGCCGGTTCGTGAGACACGTTGCCGAGCCACAGCGCGGCCGCCAGCGCGGCGACCGCGCCCAATGTGATCAACGGACCGCGAGTCCTCATGTTCACTCCTTGGCTGATAGCAAACGCCTGCGGGCGTCGTTCTGTCAGCACAACGGGCGACAGCGGAGGTCGGTTCACATCGATTTCTCGCGAACGCAACACCAGGGTCGTGACGGGGGTGGTGTCTACAACCCTGGTGTTGCGTTCGCGAGCCGGCTCTAGCCCGGCAACACGGGTTCGGCGCCCGGCACCAGCAGCGGGCGCACCTCGGCCCACGCCGGATCGTCCTCGGCCACCGAGCCGGACAGTTGCACGACCCCGCGGGCATCGGCCACGTACACCGTCGACGGGTTGGCCGCCACGGTGGTGACCGGCATCAGCAGGTTGCGGCTCGGTCCGTCGGAGTTGACGCCGTCGAGGTTGACGTAGGAGACCGGATGCTGCGGATCGGTGCGGCTGACCACGATGTCGTCGCCGGTGCGCCATGACAGCGACACCACGGTGTTGCCAAGGCCGTATCCCAGCCGCCGCGGGTAGGTCAGCGCATAGCCGCCGCCGGGGGTCTGCTCGACGCCGGCCAGGACCACCCGGCCATCGATGACCATCGCCGCGCGCGTGCCGTCACGCGACAACTGCAATTCGGTGATCACGCCGGGAAACCTGCTCGACACCAGCGTGGAGTCGATCGGTATACGGGCCGGCTGGCCCGACGCGTCCTGGATGACACGCACGACGTTGTTGCCGTCGATCACCACCCAAACGGCGTTGTCGAGCGACCAACTCGGCCGCGACAGGCTTCGCGCATCCAACACCTGAGAAGCCGCCCCGCCGAGCGCGCCCACCCACATCGACGACGCCATGTCCGGTGCGCCCGGGCGCACCGTGACGATCGACGCCACCTCCTGCCCCGTGCGGGACACCGCCGCCGACGTCTGGTTCGGCATCTGCCCGAACTGTCCGGGAACCCGCGGCGCCCGCAGGCCGTCGAGCGCGACGAGCGAACCGTCCACCAACGCGTGCAGGCCCGCCGCCACTCCCGAGGCCGCGCCCGGGTCGGTGGCCGCCACGTCGGAGGTCTCCCAACCGTCGGCGAACCGGTCGTCGAGGGCGGCGCCGTCGGCGTTGATCACGTACGGCCCATTGACCCCCGCGCGTGACAGCGTCCAGATCAGTTGTGCCGCAAGCAGTTGCCTGCTGTGCGGATCGGTGGTCGACAGGTTGTCCACATCGATTCTGGCTCCGCCATAACCCCGGCCGACGCCCATCTTGCCGCCGTCGGCGCGCGTCACCGGGCCCCGCAGTTTCAGCGGCGGTTCGAGGAGATTGCGGACGGTCTTGGCCATCTCCGGTCGCGGTCCGGCGATCAGCTTGCTCACCAGTTCGGTGGCCAACTGGTCGGGATCGGACACCGCGACATAGCGCGGATCGGGCACCACTGTGCTGCCGGTGGGGTCGACGAAATACAGGGTGTTGCGCCGATAGGTGGCCTGAAACTGTTGCCAGTCGAGGAAGACCCCGTTGGGCAGCTTGTCGATGCGCCAACCGTCGGCGGTCTTGATCAGTTCGATCGGCCCCGGGTCCGGTAGCGCGCCGTCCCCCGTCTCGAACACACCCATGTCCGACAGCGACCCGAGGATGTCGGCGCGCATGGTCACCGACACCCGGTCGGGGCCGCGCGTCTCGACGAACACCACGTTGTCGATCAGCAACGCGCTGCCCGCATCATCCCAAGCCTGGGAAGCGGACTCGGTGAGGAACTGGCGTGCGGCCAGATGCCGGTTGGCGGGATCGGCGGTGGCCTTGAGGAATTCGCGCAGCAACACGTCCGGGTCCATGCCCGGCGTCGGCTTGGGCAGGCTGGGCGGGGCGGGCCGGTCGACGGTTCCGATGGCTTGCGGCGAGGACGAACTCGGCACACCCGCGCAGCCGGTGAGAACCAACGCCAGCGCACTCAGGACGGCCAGCAGGATTCTCACACGGACTCCTGCGCGGGTTCGCGGTCGCGGCTGCGCGGCGGCACATCGTCGGGCCCAACAGGTTTCAGCGGCAACGGGCTGGTGGTCACCTTGTGCCCGCGCACGAGCGGCAGCGTGAGCCGGAAGCAGGCGCCCTTACCCGGCTCCCCCCACGCCTCCAGCCTGCCCTGGTGCAGGCGGGCGTCCTCGATGCTGATCGCCAAACCGAGACCGGTGCCGCCGGAACGACGCACCCGCGAGGGATCCGACCGCCAGAACCGGCTGAACACCAGTTTCTCCTCACCGGGCCGCAGCCCGACCCCGTGGTCCCGGACGGTGACCGCGACGGTGTCGTCGTCGGCGGCCATCCGGATGCGGACGGGTTTGTGCTCGGCGTGGTCGATGGCGTTGGCGATCAGGTTGCGCAGGATGCGCTCCACGCGCCGCGGATCGACCTCGGCGATGACCTCCTCGGTGGGCATGTCGACAACCAGTTCGACCTCGGCGTCGGCCGCGAGGTGCCCGACGTTGTCCAACGCGCTTTGCACCGTCGACCGCAGATCCAGCGACTCGACCGACAGTTCGGCGACACCGGCGTCGTGCCGGGAGATCTCCAACAGATCGTTGAGCAACGTCTCGAACCGGTCGAGCTCGCTGACCATCAACTCGGTGGACCGGCGCAGCGCGGGATCGAGATCCTCGCTGTGGTCGTAGATCAGGTCGGCGGCCATGCGCACCGTCGTCAGCGGGGTGCGCAGTTCGTGGCTGACGTCGGAGGTGAACCGGCGCTGCAGGTTGCCGAACTCCTCGAGCTGGGTGATCTGGCGGTGCAGGCTCTCGGCCATGTCGTTGAACGAGACGGCCAGGCGGGCCATGTCGTCCTCGCCGCGCACCGGCATGCGTTCGGTGAGGTGGCCTTCGGCGAACCGCTCGGCGATGCGCGACGCGGACCGCACCGGCAGCACGATCTGGCGCGCCACCAGCAAGGCGATCGCGGCGAGCAGACCGAGCAGCACCACGCCGCCGGTGGCCATCGTCCCGCGCACCAGCGCGATCGTGGACTCCTCGTTGGTGAGCGGGAAGATCAGATAGAGCTCGAGGTTCGTCACCGACGACGACGTCGGACTGCCCACGATCAGTGCGGGCCCGGAGAAGCCGTCGGTGTGCACGGTCGCGTACTGATAGCTGACCTGGCCGGCCTTGACGAACTCCCGCAGCGTGTTTGGCACCTGCTGGACCGGGCCGGCCGCGGTCGCCGCGCGGGGTCCGTCGCCCGGCACCACCAGCACCGCGTCGTAGGTTCCCGCGAGGCCCGGTTCGGCATCGGCGCTGCGATCGATCAGCGTGTTGCGCGCCAGCTGCAGGCTGCTGTCCAGCGAGCGGGTCTCCTCGCCGCCGACGATTCCGCTGACGGTGGTGCGTGCGCGATCGATCTGCTCGGTCGCCGCGCGCACCTTGACCTCGAGGATGCGGTCGGTGATCTGGCTGGTCAGAACGAACCCGAGCACCAGGATCACGGCCAGCGACAGGCCCAACGTCAACGAGACGACGCGCAGCTGCAACGAGCGCCGCCACGCGAGGCTCAACGCCCGCCCCAACGCTCCCAGCCCGCGCACCAGCGGCGCCGAGCGCCGATGGATGCGTCGTCTGGAGCTGAAGATCACGGCGCCCGCCGAGCGGTCAACACGGCGACCGTCAAACGGTCGGGATCACGACCACGGCCGAGAGCCGTGCATGTCACGGCGGTCCGGCCTTGTACCCCACTCCTCGAACCGTGAGCACCACCTGCGGGTTCTCGGGATCCTTCTCGACCTTGGCCCGCAACCGTTGGACATGCACGTTCACCAAACGGGTGTCCGCGGGGTGGCGATAACCCCACACCTGTTCGAGCAGCACATCACGAGTAAACACCTGCCGCGGTTTGCGCGCCAACGCCACCAACAGGTCGAACTCCAGAGGGGTCAGGGAGATCTGTTCGCCCTGACGGGTGACCTTGTGCGCGGGCACGTCGATGTCGACGTCGCCGATCGAGAGCATCTCGGCAGGCTCGTCCTCGTTGCGCCGCAGGCGGGCCCGCACCCGCGCGACGAGCTCCTTGGGTTTGAACGGTTTCATCACGTAGTCGTCGGCGCCGGACTCCAGGCCCAGTACGACGTCGACCGTGTCGGTCTTGGCGGTCAGCATGACGATCGGCACGCCGGAGTCCGCGCGGAGCACCCGGCACACGTCGATGCCGTTCATCCCGGGCAGCATCAGGTCGAGCAGGACCAGATCGGGCCGCAGCTCGCGGACCGCGGTCAGCGCTTGGGTGCCGTCACCGATGACCGCGGTGTCGAAGCCTTCGCCCCGCAGCACGATGGTGAGCATCTCGGCGAGCGACGGGTCATCGTCGACAACCAGAATCCTTTGCCTCATGGAGACCATGGTGTCACCGAATTGCGATAAACCCCGGCTACCACACGGCGCGTTTCGCGCTTTGACCGGCGAATCGTGCCGAACGGGGCTACTGAGCGCCCAGTTCGGCGGCGAGTGCGGCCGGATCGACTTCAGGTCCGGCGACCTTCCAGCGTCCGCACCACTGCGATGCGGCCAGTGCGGCGTAGACGTCGGAGGTGCGTTGCTGCAGGCCGCCGTCGCGTTCGTAGGCGTCTTTGGCTCGGTCGACCTCGGTGTTGGCGCGCCGCTCGGCGCGCTGGGCCGCCAGTTCGATCGGGACGGCCAGCAGCACCTGGGCGTCCGGCCGCGGTAGCGCCAGGCGCTCATACTCCAGCGCCCGCACCCACTCGACGACCTCGCCGTCGGCGCCCTGATGAAGGCGCGCGGCGCTGTAGGCGGCGTTCGACGCGACGTAGCGGTCCAGGATGACGACGTCGTAGGCGTCCTGCAGACGTTCGATCTCGGCTCGGGCGCGGGCACGGTCGAGCGCGAACAGCACCGCCATCGCGTACACGGAATCGGCGAGGTCGCCGTGGGATCCGTGCAGCGCCTCGGCGGCCACGTCGGCCTCCACCGACTGGCCATAGCGCGGAAAGGCCAGGCTCGTCACCGTCCTGCCGTCGGCTTCGAACGCGGTTCGCAGACCGTTGGTCAGCGTGCGCTTACCGGCTCCGTCGACCCCCTCGATGACCATCAGCACGGCTGTGAGACTAGCGATGTCCGATCGCCGGCCGCGGCATCAGACGTCGTGTTCGGCCGGATCGGTGTTCCGCGAGATCGCCTCCAGACGTTCCAGATCGGCCGGGTGAAGGCCGGGTTGCTCCGCCATGGCGTCCATCAACAGTCGGATCTGGCGATCCAGCGCGGGTATCAACTCCCCGCGGCCCTCGCTGCGGGCGTACTCGATGAGCATGCGGAGCACGCGCAGCACGGTGGCCACCACGTTGGGCTGGCCGACCGAGCTCTGGCGGATCTGGTCGAAGGCGTGCGCGACGTACTCCTCGTGCGACAGATCCCAGGGGCGAACGAGGATCCTGTCGTCGGGTCCGCACACCGACTGCGGCGGCATGTCCGCCGTCAGCAGTTTGCGCATGAGGCTGCCGAGTCGCAGCACCACGTCGGCCGCCGTGGTCGGGTCGTTGATGGCGGGGCTGAGCGCACGCAGCGCGATGTCGACCAGTTGGCGGATCCCGAAGTCGACGTCCTGCTGCATGGTGCGGATGTCGGCCACTTCGACCGTCGACATCAGCCTGCGCTCGACGCGTTCGGCGTCGGGGGGAACCGGCCACAACGTCATGAGCACTTCCCCCCGGTGGATGTAGGCGCCGGTCCGGGTTTCCAGCCGCACCACGGTCGCCGGCGGCACCGCCGCCAGAATGTATCTGCTGGCCGACTGCGTGACCCAGCCGTCGCTGCCGGCGTGAACCGTCAGATGGTGTTCGGAGTCCGGTGTCGGCGGGTGCGGGGCCGCGGTCTCCACGCGCGTCTGCCGCTCCTGCTCCTCGATGACCTCGTCGGCCTCGGCGGCGATGGTCCGCACCACCTCACCCACCTGCAAGCCATAGGCCAATCGGTTGAGGTAGGCGATGATCAGCAACACCGTCGCCACCGCCAGCACGATCGCCGCCGTCATCGAGACCCGTGGCGCATTGGACATCGGGTCCCCGCTGATGTGGCGCAACGTCAACACGCAGAACACGAAGGTGGCCACCAGCAGACCGATCACCAGCTGGCTGAGCCGGTCGCGGATGAACGACCGCATCACCCGCGGCGAGAACTGGCTGCTGGCCAGCTGCAGGCTGACCACCGTCAAAGAGAACACCACCCCCGCGGTGGTGATGGTGGCGCCGGCGACGGTGCTCAGCAGCCAGATCGCCGCGTTGCTGTTCATCTCGACCGTCAGCGGCAGTGAGGTGTCGACGCCGATGACGTCATCGATGTAGGCCGTCACCTCCGCGACCGCGATGCCGCCCAACAGGACCAGCGCGGGCAGCGCGAAGAGGCTTTCGCGAAAGTGGTAGAGCGCGGTGGAGATCCGCAGTGCCGAACGCGGAGCGGGACGACGCATCATCCCGATGCTTCCGAGTAACGTTGCGCCGCAACCGGTTCCCGGTTGTCGACGACGGTGGTTTCGTCCGGCACGGCTAGCTCCGGTACCCGATGAAGCGGTCGACCAGACGCAATGTGTTCACGTCCGGCTGTTGAGGTGAGGAACTGCTCGGGGTCACCATGATCCTCCCGGGGTCAAACGCAGTGTTTCACCGGATACCCGGCAGCGGCGGTGGGTACCACGTTTTCTCCGTCGCCTCATGGCCACCCGAGCACCGGGCGGGCGACGGCGTCAGCGGTCTGCCAGGCGGTCGGCGACGGCGATCACCCGTTGGGTCATGTGCTCGAGTGCGGCGTTGACGGCATCGTGGACGGGGGACTTGTTGTCCGGTCCGGTGATGTGGCTGACGCCGTACGGGTTTCCATCGGCGAACTTGAGCTCGTTGGTGTACCCGGGAGGAACGATGATCCCGCCGAAGTGCATCAGTGTCACGTAGAGGTTGATCAACGTGGTCTCCTGGCCACCGTGCGCGGTCTGCGACGACGTGAACCCGGCGTAGACCTTGTCGGCGAGCTTGCCCTGTGCCCACAGCCCACCCAGCGTGTCGATGAAGGTGCGGAAAGGCGCTGCGGGAGAACCGAATCGGGTCGGTGAGCCGAAAATCACCGCGTCGGCCCACACGATATCGTCCCCCGTCGCCGACGGAAGGTCCTTGGTGTCTTCGTAGTTGGCCGACCAGGCGGGGTTGTCCGCGAACGACTGGGGATCGCGGGTTTCGGCGACGGGACGGAACCGGACCTCGGCGCCGGCCTTCTCCCCGGCCTCGGCAACGGTGCGCGCCATCGCGGTGCCGTGCTCGGTCGCGGAGTAGTAGATCACTGACAGTTTCACCATGATTGGCTCCTTCCGATCGATGTGTGATTGATGAGGGTTCCTCTTTCACCGCCGTCTAATCCACGGTGCTGCGCTCATGGCGCCGACGCAGTCGCTCGCGGGATCTCGCCCGACGATGTGAGGTCTCGGGCGAACCGGACCAAAAGCGTGGCGAGGTCCCGCCGGTCGCCTTCGGGCCAGTGCGCGAATGCGCGCGCGACGACATCGGTGCCCGCGACGTCCATGCGTTGACAGGTCCGGCGCCCCTTGGCGGTCGCGGTGAGCAGTGCGGCCCGTTGGTCGGCGGGATCCGGGCGCCGGCGGATCAGATCACGCTGTTCGAGCCTGCGAACCTGCAACGACATCGTGGACTTGTCGACGCCCTGCCAGTGAGCGAGGTCGGAGATCCGCACCGGACCGCTGGAGACGATCGCGCGCAACAGATCCACGTCGATCGGCGAGAAATCCTGTCCGGCCCGTCCGAGCAGCGCGGCGCGCGCATCGGGACGGTTGGACCACCGCGCGATCTGCCTGATCGCCTCGTACACGGCCCGGTCTTCGCCCTCTTCGTATTTGGCCACCGCATTCACACCTGTCTGATAGTTGGTATCTACCAACCAAAGATACTATAGTTGGGTAGTACCAACCAACTAGATCAGATAGGAGAGTTTCATGACAGCGACGTTGAACAGAAACCCGCTGGAGTCGATGGTGCTGCGCGTGTACCCGACCTACGAAGAGGCGCAGCGCGTGGTGGATCGACTGTCGGACGAGGGCTTCCCCGTCGAACGTGTGCGCATCATCGGCCACGGCGTCGACAGCATCGAGCAGGTGACCGGCCGGATGACCAATGGCAAGGCCACGCTGACAGGCGCCGCGGCGGGGGCCGGATTCGGTCTACTGTTCGGCCTGCTTTTCAGCCTCTTCGTGCTCGTACCGGCCGGTGTGTTGCTGACGCTCCTGGGCAGCCTGTTGATCGGCGCCTTCTGGGGCGGTGTCTTCGGCTTCATCGCGCACTGGACCACCGGTGGCCGGCGTGACTACTCGAGCATCTCGGGCCTCGTGGCCAAGAGTTACACGGTGCAGGTCGACGCCCCCTACTTCGATGAGGCCGTTCGCATCGCCGACGGGGTCTGATCCGCTCGACGACCGTTTGTGCCGAACCGCCGGGGGTAGCCCTTCGGCGGCGGCACCCCCTGACCTCGAAGCGATCTACAGGAGAAAGGACACCGAATATGACCCGATATGTCCTCGAGGCCACCGGTTGGGTGGTCACGTGAGCAAACCACAGACCTTGATCAGCGCCGTGGCCCTGGCGACGGGCGTGGGTGCGGTGATCGCCTCCCTGGTGGTCACCGACACCGACGTCGGCGCCGGCCTGACATTCGGCTTCGGGGCGTTCATCGCGTTCTTCGCCCTGTTGTCGCTACTGGTGCACAACCGGGCGCCCGACTACTTCGGACTTCTGGTGGTGGGCGTGATGACGTTCCTGCTGCCGTTCCTCGGCGAGGCGTTCGTCAGCGACCGCGGCGCCGCGTGGACCGCCTGGATCGCGGGCTTCGTCGCGATGGTGCTCGGCGGCGTGGGTTGGCTGCGCTCGACACCACCGGCCGGTCTCGTCGCCCCTGGAGCGCACCCGGCAGGTCCCGGTGGGCGCCGCCGCTTCTCGGGCTGGATCGGCAGGATCGCCCTGGTCGTCGGCCTTGGGACCGCGGTACTGGCCGCGACGGTCGTGCGCTCCTCCACCGTCGGCATCATCGTCGTCATCGGCCTGAGCGGCATGGCAGCGGTGATCGGGTTGTGGTCGCTGCTGGCCGTCGACCCGACGCGCGATTATCTGACGCTTGCCGTCGTGGGATTCGCGCTCTTCCTCTCGCCGTGGGCGGTCAAGTTCTCCGGAGAGTCCGCGGGCTGGACGGCTTGGCTGTCCGGTGCATTGCTGACCGCGCTGGGTGTCGCCGGCTACCTCACCGGTGAGTCGTCCGATGCCGCCGCCCCTGCAAGCCGCAACATCACGGAGGCCCGTTGACCGACGCCTCTGCCGCCGACCCGGCCGGGGACCGCGTCATCAGCGGCCTGCCCGGCCGGCACCGCGTGATCAGCGTCCTGCGATACCGGCGCGGGCTCGGGTATACACCAAGCAATGTCGACCGAAACGCCTCTGCTGCTGGTGCTCGACCTCATCGGCACGTTCGCGTTCGCCCTCAACGGTGCGCTGGTCGCGCTGCGCGCAACGCGTCTGGACATCTTCGGCGTCGTGACGGTCGGCATGCTCACCGGTCTGGGCGGTGGCGTCATCCGCGACATCCTTCTGAATTCGCTTCCGCCGGCGACCTTCGTCGACTGGCGCTACCTGGCCGTGGCAGCGGGCGGCGGCGCGATCGCGTTCGCGCTCAGCCCCGCCCTCGAGCGGTTCACCATGCCCATCACCGTCGCCGATGCCGTGGGGTTGAGCGTGTTCGCGGTGCTCGCCGCGTACAAGGCGCTGAACCTGGAGTTCGGAGTGCTGCAGGCGGTCATCGTCGGCACCATCACCGCCGTGGGCGGCGGGACCATCCGCGATATGGCCATCGGGCAGGTACCCACGGTGTTCCGCAGCGAGCTCTACGCGATTCCGGCGATGATCGGCGCAGCCGCTGCTGCGCTCCTCTACGGCCTGGGCGTCCAGAACATCGCGGCGACCCTGGGCGCCGCGGCCGTGTGCTTCGTGATCCGCATGCTCGGGGTGCGGTTCGATCTCAACGCCCCCCGGCCCCCTTGGCAACGTTGAGGCCGCCGCGAAGGAGCCCGGCCCCTTATCGACGGCGGGCGATCCGGCTAGCTTGGATACGGTGACAGAGTCAGGGCGCGCGAACGGAACGCGCAGACGCGAATCGTCCGCGGCATCGAAGCCGTTGAAGAACGAGGACCCCAAACCGTGGCGCACGGAGGGGCTGCCCAACCAGAACGAGCACGACGGCGCGAACCGTCCGCGGCCGCGCTGGTGGATCGTGCTGATGTACCTGGGTCTCGGTTATCTGGCGGTATTCGGGATGCTGTCATTCCAGGACTCGCTGGGCGGTCCGGTCACGGTGCCGTACACGGAGTTCACCACACAAGTGGAGCAGCGCAACGTCGCCGAGGTCTTCTCCCAGGGCGAGTCCATCCAGGGCACCCTGCGTGAGGCGAAACCCATTCCGGGCCAGGATGACTCGACGAAGACCTACGAGCAGTTCACCACCGAACGTCCGACGTACGCCCAGGACGACTTGCTCACCCAGCTGGAGCAGGGCGGCGCCACGGTTTCGGCGGAACCACTGAGCACCGACCGCGGGATCTTCTGGAATCTGCTGCTGTCCTTCGCCCCGATCCTGCTGCTGTTCGGGTTCTGGTTCTGGCTGTTCAGACGCGCCCAGAAGATGGGGGCCGGCGGCGGCGGATTGTTCGGCGTGAACTCGCGCAAGCGTGAGCCCGTCGACCCGGAAACGGTCCGGGCCACCTTCGATGACGTCGCAGGCATCGACGAGGTCAAGGCCGAGATCAACGAGATCGTCGACTATCTGCGCCATCCGGAGAAGTACCGCAAGCTCGGCGCCAAGGTGCCCAAAGGGGTGCTGTTGACCGGCCCACCGGGCACCGGTAAGACGCTGCTTGCGCGGGCGACTGCCGGCGAGGCGAACGTCCCGTTCTTCTCCGCCAGTGGCGCCGAGTTCATCGAGATGATCGTCGGTGTCGGCGCCTCCCGGGTGCGGGAACTGTTCGAGGAGGCCCGCAAGGTCGCCCCGTCGATCATCTTCATCGACGAGATCGACACCATCGGCCGGTCGCGCGGCGGCGGCGCCACCGTGGGTGGGCACGACGAACGCGAGCAGACGCTCAACCAGATCCTCACTGAGATGGACGGTTTCAGCGGATCCGAGGGAGTGGTGGTGCTCGCCGCGACGAACCGCCCCGATGTCCTGGATCCGGCGCTGCTGCGGCCGGGGCGGTTCGACCGCACGGTCACCGTCAACCCGCCCGACCGCAAGGGCCGCGTCGCCATTCTGCGGGTGCACACCCGCTCGGTGCCGCTCGCCGACGACGTCGACCTGGACAAGGTGGCCGCCGCGACACCCGGCATGACCGGCGCGGACCTGGCCAACCTCGTCAACGAGGCGGCGTTGGCGGCCGCCCGCGACGGGCTGACCCACGTGACGGACCGCTACCTGTCCGACGCCCTGGAGAAGGTGCAACTCGGGACCGCCCGCAACGTGGTGGTCTCCGAGGAGGAACGTCGTCGAACGGCCTATCACGAGGCCGGACACGCGTTGCTCGGCATGCTCCAACCGGGTGCCGACCCGGTGCGCAAGGTGTCGATCATTCCGCGTGGTCACGCGCTGGGCGTCACCTGGTCCACCCCCGAGGAGGACCGCTACGGATACACCGCCGACTATCTGCGCGGGCGCATCATCGGCGCCCTGGGCGGGATGGCCGCAGAAGAGGAGATCTTCGGGGTGGTGACCACGGGTTCTGAAAGCGACCTCGAGACGGCCACCACGGTCGCCCGCAGCATGGTCGGAAGATGGGGCATGTCCGAGCGGATCGGCCCGGTGTCGGTGCTGCCCAGGGAAGGCGACCCGCGGATGGGTGGCGTCTCGGACTCGATGCTCGGCGCCGTCGACCAGGAAATCCGTCGACTCATCGACGAGTGCTACGTCGAGGCCCGGCGGTTATTGCGCGACAATCGGCGACGGCTCGAGGGCATCGTCGCGGAGTTGCTTGCCCACGAGACCCTCGACGAGAGCCAGGTGTACGAAGCCGCCGGCATCTCCAGGGCGGCCACCGCAACCGTATGACCACTCACCCCGCGGGCGATCAGACGTCGCGCTCGCCGTCCGGTTCGTCGCGTGGCTTGCGCGCGGGTTGGCTGCGACGGTCGGCGGAGCGGGCGATGGCGTGACCGGAGGTCGGCGAGGACGCCACCATGAACGCGATGGCCAGGGCCGCGAAAGCGATGATCGCGGGGTTCTCGGTGGCGATCGAGGACGCCAGCACCGCGATCACTCCGGGACCGGTGGCCAGGCCCTGAGCGTGCAACTGGCTCAAGGTGTCCGGTATCCGCAGCAGTCCGTAGACACTGATCGTCATCAGCACCAGTCCCGCCAGCAGCAGCGCTGCGCCGACGATGTCGAGCACCAGTGAGATCACTCGAACGGCCCTCCCGATCCGAGGTAGCGCGCGGTCGCGACGGTCGCGACGAATGCGAGCAACGCGAGCGCCACCGCCGCGTTCAGGTAGTAGGGCACGTCGCGCAGATAGCTGACCAACGCCAGCAGCGCCACCAGGAGCACCGCCAGCAGGTCCAGTGCGATGACGCGCTGGAGCACATCGCGTGCTCGCAGCAGTAACAGTCCTCCCGCCACGGTCAGCAGGGTGGTCCAGATCAGGGCGACGACGAGCAGCGCGGTGGGCATGGCGATCACGGAAAGACGCGGCGCTGCGCGCGCTCGTAGGAAACGGTCTGCTCGCGACGGATGGCGTCGGGGTCGCGGGCGTCCAGGACGTGCAACACCAGCGTGCCCTTCTCGTCGTCGACGTCGACGACGACGGTGTCCGGCGACAGCCCGACGCGTATCGCCCAGGCCGTCGCCGACGCCGGTGAGCCGGGACGGATCGCCATCGTCACCTGACCGGGCGCCATCGGCCGCAGGCCCAGACAGTGCCGCGACACCGTCCAGCTCGCGCGGCACATGTCGAGCACCGTGACGCCGATCAGCGCGGGTATTCCGGCCATCCGGCGCCACGGCGTCGTGCCGGCCGGCCGGTCCGGCTGCCAGCCCTGCTTGCGCATGGCGCTGCCCGCCAGCACCACCAGGGTCGCGAGCAGCGCCCCGATGAGAATGTCGGCGGGCTCGTCGCTGCTGAGCACGATCAGGTAGACGGCGGTCAGCAAGACGATCCGGACCATCGCGGCAATCATGTGGACCTCCCGGTGAGGACTTCGGCGGCGGTGTTGCTGAGGATCAGTAACGGCTCGGGCCACAAGCCTGCGACCACAATGAGAAGAGCGAAGGCGGCCACCAGCGTGCGGGCCGAAACAGGGCTCACCGCAACGGGTTCGGCGGGCGTGAGATCGGTGCGCCAGAACCGCCGCTGGTAGCTGGGGAACATGTAGACCAACGACAGCACGCTGCCGATGAGGAGCAGTACGACCAGGGCCGCGCTGTCGGCGGCGATCGCGGTGCGGAACAACTCGAGCTTGCCGACGAAACCGAGCGCCGGTGGCACGCCGGCGACACTGAACGCTCCGATCGCGAACGCGGCGGCCACCATCGGCCCCCGCAGTCCGTCGGCCAGAAACAGCAGTCCCTTGTTCAGCGCGTTGACCACGCTGTAGAGGACGGCCGCGGCGAGCCCGATCGGACCGCCCACGCCGAGCGCGACGAGGACGTAGCCGACCTGTCCGATCGCCGAGTAGGCCAGCGTCTCGCCGATGTCACCGCGCGACACCGACACCACGCCGCCGTAGAGGATCGACGCGACACCGAGCACCACGAGCGCGGTCGCCGCGAATCGCACTTCCTCGCTGAAGATTCCGGCGCCGAAGCGCAGCAGACCGTAGCCGCCGATGTTGGCGACCGCGCCGCTGAGGATGGCGGCCACGGCGGGCCGGGTTCCCGCGTACACCGTCGGCAGCCAGAAATGGAACGGGAAGAGCCCGAGTTTGACGCTGAACGCGACGAAGTAGCCGACCGCGACCAGCAGTGTCGCGTTGGCGCCGGCGCCGTGGATGCGCTCGGCGACGTCGGCCATCGCCAACGCGCCGGTGATGCGGTAGGTGCCCGCGACCGCGATCAGGAACAGGAACGACCCCAGCAGGTTCACCGAGGCGAAGATCAGCGCCGCGCGCAGCTGGCGGGCGCCGCCGCCGTAGGTGGCCAGCGCGTAGGACGCCATCATCGAGATCTCGAAGAAGACATAGAAGTTGAACACGTCGCCGGTGAAGAACAGTCCCGTCAGGCCCGCCGCCAGCAGCACCACCAAGCCGGGAAACGTGCGGTTCTGCACGCCGACGATGGCTTCGTTGCAGGCCGCGACGAGCAGCACGACGACCGAGATCAGCGCGAACGTGGCCCCGAGCGCGTCGGCGTTCAGCACGATGCCCACTCCGGCCGGCCAGCCACCGGTCGTCAGCTGCCGTGCGCCGTCGGTCACCACCTGCACGGTGAGGACCGCAAGGACGGCCAATGTCGCCGCCAGTGCGGCCACCGCCGACCAGGCGACCCAGCGGCGCCGACCGTCCAACGCGACGAGGACCGCGCCCGTCGCCCACGGGATGAGCAAGGCCAGCGACAGCGACAGCGAGACCGGCATCAGCGCATCACGTCATCTCACTGCTGTCGCGTCGGCGGTCGCGCTCGAGCACCTCGTCGTGCGCGATCTCCTGGGCGGCCAGTTCGTCGTGATGCGCTGTGCGTGAGGCGATGACCGCGCGGTGCACCAGGGCGAGCAGCAACGCCAGGGTCGCCAACCCGATGACCAGCGCGGTCAGCACCAGCGCCTGGGGCACCGGATCGCTGACCGGTGCGCCGGGCGGGGGGTCGATCGGAGCCCGCCCGCGTGACAGCCCGGCGCCGATCAGCGTCACCACGGCGGACTGCGAGACGAGCGCGACGCCGACGACGATGCGGATCAGGTCGCGTTGTAGGAGAAGGTAAGCGCCGCAACCGAAAAGCATGGCCGCGGCGACGGCGAATGCCAGGGTCACGACTCCTTCTCCCTTCCGTCGTCGGCGGTATCGGCGGCGTGGGCATCGGGTTCGGCCATCTGATGCAGCAATACCGTCATCACGCCGACGACGAGAAGGAATATGCCGAGGTCGAAGATCAGCGGAGTGAACAATTCCAACGATCCGAAGGTGGTGACGCGTTCACCGGGACCGGGTTCATGGCTGAACAACGGCGCGTTGAACAGCATCGGGAAGAACCCGACGGCCAGCGACAACAGCAGCCCGCCGACCGCACAGTGCGGTGAGTACCGGAGCGGGGGCAACAGGCGCTCGGCGTCGGTGGCCCCGAAAGCCACGTAGCACAAGGCGATTGCGAGCGCGACCACCATGCCGGCGGCGAAGCCGTCGCCGACGTCGGTGTAACCCTTGACGATCAGCGCGGCCGCCACCATGATGCTGGGCCCGAGCAGAAGCCGCGCCACCACCCGCAAGACCACGCTCGTCCGCTTCACCAGAGTCTGCCTCTCCGCAGCAGAGTCGCCACCCCGACGACGGCGACCAGCAGCACGGTGATCTCCCCGAGTGTGTCCAGGCCGCGGAAATCGGTGATGATCACGGTGACGACGTCCTCGCCGTGTGCGCTCGGCGTGCGCCGGATGTACTCCTCGGCCACCCCGGACATTTGCGTCGGCGCGGACAGGAATCCCCAGATGCTGACGAACGCAGCGATTCCCGCGACCCCACCGGCAATCACGTTGCGCCACTGGCGAATCCGATCCGCACGCTTCGGCGGCGCCGGATCGATTGGGCCGCTGGACGGGACCCGTTTGGGCAGCCGGTTGAACGCGGCGATGAAGACCAGCGTGATCATCGTCTCGACCAGGACCGCCACCAGCGCGATGTCGGGCGCCGCGACCAGGGCGTAGACGGCGGCCAGCGCGAAGCCGACCACCGACAGCGCCAGCACCATCCCGACCCGCGTGCCGATCCGGGCGGTCGCCAGGGTGGCGATGGCGACCAGCCCCAGCAGCGGCAGGATCAACCAGTCGCTTCCGCGCACCGCGCCCACCGCGTACTCGCCGGCCGTCGGCGTCACCGCGAACGCCAGCGCGGTCAGCACGCCCGCGGGCACGAGCACGGCTGCGACGCTGCTGCGCAGATCGCGAACCTCCATGTCGTGGATGGCAGCAGAGATACGCCCCAGCGCGCGAAGGCTTCTGGTGTAGATGCGCAGTGACCCCGCGCGCTCACCCGCCCGGGCCAGAGCCCGCGCCAGGCGGTCGCGCACCCGGGGCGTGGCGATCAGCACCGCCGCCAGCGCCCATACGCTCAGCGCCATCAGGTTCGCCGGACGCGCGTCGAGATGGTAGGCCGGCGACAGGTGCACCGGGGCGGCGTTGGTGACCGAGCCGGCGTCCGCGGCCAGTCCGCTGGCCAGCTGCGGCGCCAGCCCTCCGGCCACGCTGACCGCCGCAAGGACGACGACGGGTGCGGTGAGGGCGACAGACACCGCCCGCGGCCGCGCCCGCGTCGGGCCCAGGAACAGCATCATCCAGAAGCGGCCGATGTAGGTCAGCGTCAGTACCGCGGCAAGGACGGCGAGCGCGGTCGGCACCGCTCCGGCCGCACCGGCGGCGTCGAAGAACAGTTCGTCCTTGAAGAACCCGGCCGTCAGGGGCAGCCCCGCCAGGCTGGCGGCCGCGATACCGGCCGCGGCGGCGAGCACGGGTTGGCGCCGGCCCAGCCCGCCGAGCCGGGACAGTCGGTCCTCCCCCGTCGCCATCGTCACCGCGCCCGCGGTCATGAACAGGGCGCTCTTGGCCACACCGTGCGCCAGTACGTAGAACGCGGCCGCGCCCGCCGCGGCCCCGCCGCCGATGCCGTAGAGCATCACGACGTAGCCGTACTGCGAGATCGTCGAGTAGGCCAGCACCTGCTTGAGAACATCCTGGCCCAGCGCGAGCACCCCTCCGACGACGATGGATGCCACGCCGACGACGAGCAGGCCGGTGAGCACGGCGTCGCTGCGCGCCAGCAGCGGATGCACCCGGCCGAGCACGAGCACGCCCGCCGCCACCATCGCCGCCGAATGCAGATACGCCGAGACCGGCGTCGGCGCCGCCATCGCCTTGGGCAACCAGAAGTGCAGCGGCACCTGCGCGCTCTTGGCCAGCGCCGCCACCGCGAGCAGCGCCGCGGCGACGGTGGTCGTCGTCCCGGGCTCGACCCGCTCGAGCAACACCGGAATCGAGAAGGTCCCGTGAGTCGCGTACAACAGCACCGCGGCGATCAGCATCGCCACGGCGCTGGCGACCGTGATCACCAGCGCCATCAGCGCCGCGCGACGCGCCTTCTGTTCGCTCCGGTCGAACCCGATCAGAAAGTACGAGCAGATCGCGGTGATGTCGAAGAAGACGAACAGCAGCACGAGATCCTGCGCGGTGGCCAACCCGACCATCGACACCGCGAACAGCACCATCCACGGCCAGAACCGCCACCGCTCCCGCGCGGGGCGGCCTTCGTGCGCCAGGTGCAGTGACAGGTACCCGGTGCCGTACCAGAACACGAGCGCTCCGATGCCGCACGCCAGCATCGAATACAGGGCGGCCAGACCGTCGAACGAGAAGCTCAGGTGCAGGTCCAGCGACGGCACCCATGGCACCGTGAACTCGCCGCCACCGTTGAGCCACATCCACAGACACAGCACGAACCCGATCAGTGCGAGCGCGGCCGAAGCCCAACCCTGCCAGTCGGCGGGCAACTTCGACGGGCTCGTCGCGGCGCCGGTTACCCCGCTGCTCGAGGCTTTGGCCACGAGGTGCTCCTCGCAGACAGACGGATGAATCTGGCGACACACCGCTTGCACCGCCTGATCCCCAATACCCGCCCCAGACGGGATTATGCCGTCGGCTCGAGCCTGGCCCCCACTTACCGAATCGGACCGCGGATACACCCGGACAAACCAGTAACGGCAATCACCGCTCTAGCGACCTCACGATCGCGTTACGGGCAGTTGGCCTTGGCGACAGCCTCCGAGCCGATCGGCGCGCGCGCCGCGATCGGCGACTCGTACGCCTTGGATCCCGCGAAAGTCAGAGAGCCGCCCAAGGGTTGGCGACCACGCGTTCGCTTCCTCAGGCCCGGGATGATCACCAGCGCCGCCGTGGTGGGCGAGCTATCCAGTGCCTCACCCGAGGTATGCCAGAGTCGCAGCGATCGCGGCTTCGGTTCCGGTGCGCAGGGTCGGCTGAATCGCAGGCGCGAATTCTGGGTTGTGGTTCGCCACGACGTGCTGGCCCGGGAGGAACCCGCCATTGCTCCAGTACGTGTAGGGCACGCCGAAGGCATCGGGGATACGGCTGAAGTCCTCAGATGCGGTGGCCGGCTCCAGTTCATGCACCCTGTCGGGCCCGAAGGCCTGTGTGAAGGCCTGTGTCACAGCGTCTGTCACCTGTGGGTCGTTCACGGTGCGCGGGAACGTGGCAATCGTCTCGAAGGTGGGTTCCTTCGGCGAGCCGGAGGCTTCGCACTCCGCTCGCACGATCCTGTCGATGGAACCCAGGATCGTGTCCCGCACCGCGGGGTCGTAGGTGCGCACATTGAGCAGGAGCTCGGCCCGGTCGGCGATGACGTTCGGGGAGTCACCGATCCGAACCGACCCGACGGTGACCACACCGAAGTCACCGGGCGCGATCTCTCGGGAGACGATGCCCTGCAGCCGCATCACGATGGCCGAGGCCAGCACCGCGGGGTCGACACCCAGATGCGGCATCGAGCCGTGAGAACCCTGCCCGAAGACGGTCACCTTGAGGCTGTCGCCGGCAGACAGCACCGGGCCGGTCCGGGTGGCGACATGGCCGGCTTGGGGCGCCGTCAGGACGTGCTGGCCCAAGCACACGTCGGGTTTGACGTCGGCGAGCTTGTCGACAAGCCCGTCGTCGACCATCGCCTGCGCGCCTTTGCGCCGGTCTCCTCGCCGGGTTGGAACAACGCCAGATAGGTGCCCGACCACGCGTTCCTGTTCTTGGCCAGCAGTGCAGCGGCACCCAGTGCGGATGCCACATGGGCGTCGTGGCCGCAGGCATGCATCTTTCCCGGTTCCGTGGAGGCGTACTCCAAGCCGGTCGCCTCCGTCACCGGGAGGGCATCCATGTCTGCGCGGAAGAGAACACTGCGGCCTTCGCCGTTGCGGATGACGCCGACGACCCCGCCGCCGATCTGCAGGATCTCCTCGACACCGACCTCCTGGAGCTTGTCGGTCACCTTGCCCGCGGTGCGCGCTTCTTCGCCCCACACGTCGGGGTGGCGGTGGAGGTCCTTGTAGAACTCCTCCTGCCACACCTGCACTTCATCGATTCCATTCATGACGTTTCCCAGTTCGGCCGGAGAGACTGAGGGATTCACCGAGGGCGCGGGCGCCTCGGAGGTGCCGGCACCCTGATCCGACCCGTCGCGCGACCCGCAGGCGGCCAGCAGCGCCGCCGCTGTGAGGACGCCGGCCGCGCCGATCACCTGACGCCGCGACACAGACCGCGCTGCCGCCGGATCTGTCTTCTTCGGCGAGTCGGATATCAGCGCATGACCGCACCCGCACATATGCGCAGCGAAAAACTCGTCGGTCATAGACATCGTCGTCACTTCCCTCGACTACACGTCGTGAGCATCGCTGCGGGCATCGCGTTGGGCGGCTGAAGGAGCGGACGGCTTGGCGTTGTCACAGTTCTCCTCGGTGTGCAGATGGGTGCGCTGAGATGTCTGCGACGCGGATACCCGCCCGAGTGCAGCTCAACCTGGTGCGTGGAATCGCCTCGTCCTTCGCCTCAGTAGCCGGCGCAACCGTGCCGCATGACTAAACCGATTCAAATCGGTTATCCGGAAGTTGATGACCACCAGAGCCTGCTCATGCGCGCGTTGACCGTCATTCCGGGTAAGCCCGGATCCGTCGCGGTGTCCGACGTACCCGACCCCTCGCCGCAGGCGGACGAGCTACTGGTCGAAGGCATCGCCCTCGGAATCTGCGGCACCGACAAGGAGATCGTCGCCGGCGAATACGGCTCGGCCCCTTCGGGGTTCGACCAGCTGATTCTGGGCCATGAATCGCTCGGTCGCGTCAAGCAGACTCCCGACGACAGCCGGTTCACCGTCGGCGACCTCGTCGTCGGTGTGGTACGCCGACCCGATCCCGTGCCCTGCGGTGCCTGTGCGCGCGGCGAGTTCGACATGTGCCGCAACGGCCGCTACACCGAGCGGGGCATCAAAGGATTACCGGGGTACGGCAGTCAACTGTGGTGTGTGTCAATCGATTACGCCGTCCGTCTCACACCGTCGCTGGAGCGAGTCGGAATGCTGCTGGAACCGACGTCAGTGTTGGCCAAGGCGTGGGAACAAATCGACCGCATCGGAAACCGGTCATGGTTCGATCCGCAGAAAGTGTTGGTCACCGGCGCGGGACCGATCGGGTTGCTCGCCGCGCTGATCGGTGTGCAGCGCGGCCTACAGACACACGTACTTGACCAGGTAACCGAGGGTGTCAAGCCGGACCTGGTCAAGGATCTGGGTGCCACCTATCACACCGACGACATCGACACCGTCGCCGGCAAGCTGCAGCCCGACGTCGTCATCGAGGCCACGGGCGCCAAATCTCTGGTGTTCGGGGCGCTGGCCAACACCGCGGGTTACGGCATCACCTGCCTGACCGGGGTGTCACCCGAGGGACGCCATCTCACGGTGGATGCCGGCGCGATCAACCGCGAGATCGTGTTGGAGAACGACGCGGTGGTCGGGTCGGTCAACGCCAATCTGCGGCACTACCAATCGGCAGCTGAGGCGTTGGAGCGCGCCGACAGCGCGTGGTTGGAGCGGCTGATCACGCGCCGGGTTCCCTTGGAGCAGGCGACCGAGGCGTTCGACGACTCAGGCGATGTCGAAGGCGACGTCAAGGTGGTCATCGACCTCGATGGGCCGGCCTAGCCGATGGCCCTGATCGAGGACTACGCGCTGTTGGGCGACCTGCAGACCGCGGCCCTGGTCGGTCGCGACGGGGCGATCGACTGGCTGTGCCTGCCCCGGTTCGACTCGCCGGCATGTTTCGCCGCGCTACTCGGCGGCGAAGAGGCCGGGCTGTGGCGTCTTGGCCCGGCGGCCGGCGGTCCGGCCACCCGTCGCCGTTACCGTGGCGATTCCCTCGTACTGGAAAGTGAGTGGGACACGCCCGACGGAACGGTTCGGGTGCTGGACTGCATGCCGCCGCGCGGTGGGGCCGCCGACGTGGTGCGCGTCGTGGAAGGCGTGAGCGGCCGGGTCCCGATGCGGATGACGTTGAGACTGCGGTTCGACTACGGCCATATCGTGCCGTGGGTTCGGCGCGAGGATGGGGTCCTTGCCGCTGTCGCCGGCCCCGACGCGGTCTGGCTGCATACTCCGGTCGCATACCGCGGTGAAGATCTCACCACCGTCGCCGAGTTCGAAGTGGCTGCCGGACAACGGCTCCCGTTCGTATTGGTGTACACCGAATCACACCTGCCGCGGCCCGAGCCGGTCGATCCCGAACGTGCCCTGGTCGACACCGAGCGGTTCTGGAGCGACTGGATCTCGCGGTGTCGCTACCGGGGCCGCTGGGAAGAGGAGGTGCGACGGTCTCTGGTGCTGTTGAAGGCGTTGACGTACGCGCCGACGGGCGGCATCGCCGCGGCCGCGACCACATCGCTGCCCGAGCAGCTGGGTGGCGAAAGAAACTGGGACTACCGCTATTGCTGGCTGCGCGACGCGACGTTCACCCTGCAGGCGTTGCTCGGTACCGGTTTCGTCGCAGAAGCCCGGGCGTGGCGGGAATGGCTGATTCGCGCGGTCGCCGGCGACCCGGCCGAGCTGCGGATCATGTACGGGCTCGACGGCAGCCGTCGGCTGCCCGAGTACGAATTACCGTGGCTTCCCGGTTACGAGGGTTCGGCGCCGGTACGCATCGGCAACGACGCGGCCGGTCAGTTCCAGCTCGACGTGTGGGGTGAGGTGCTCGACAGCATGCATCTGGCCCGCGTCGCGGGTCTGGAACGGACCGACACGACGTGGGGTGTGCAGCGTGCGTTGCTCGACTACCTCGAAGGCAACTGGGACGAACCTGACAACAGCTTGTGGGAGATGCGCGGGCCGCGGCGCCACTTCGTCCACTCGAAGGTGATGGCGTGGGCCGGAGTCGACCGCGCCGTGCATTCGATCGAGAAGCAAAACCTGGAGGGTCCCGTCGACAAGTGGCGCGAACTGCGTGAGCGTATCCATTCCGACGTCTGCACCAATGGCTATGACGCGCAACGTAATACCTTCACCCAGTACTACGGTTCCAAAGGCTTGGATGCGGCGCTTCTGCTCATTCCCCGGGTCGGGTTTCTGCCGTGGTCCGACCCCCGCGTGCGCGGTACCGTCGACGCGGTGCGAGAGGAATTGAGCGTCGACGGATTCCTGCTTCGCTACAACACCGAGATGGGCGTCGACGGGCTTCCGGGCGAGGAAGGTGCGTTCCTGATGTGCAGCTTCTGGCTCGTGGACGCCCTGCACGGCACCGGTCGCAGCGAGGAGGCGACGTCGTTGTTCACCCGTCTGTTGGGTCTTCGCAACGATGTCGGAATGCTCAGTGAGGAATACGATCCCTACGCCGGCCGGCATCTCGGCAACACCCCTCAGGCGTTCAGTCTGGTCGGACTCATCAATTCGGCGCGAGACCTTTCAGGCATTCGCACCGAAACCGACGCGCTGCGATCCGAACAAGATCTCCGGTGAGCGGGCCCCTTGGCGGTCGACGCATCGGGCGCCGGGGTGGCGCCTCTAGAACCGTCCGCAGTTCGACGCTGTGGGCACACCCTTGAATCGGTCGGCGATCCACTGCATGGCGGGTTCGCCGTCGACCAGCATGGGCAGGCCGTGGTTGACCATCGCCTTGTTGAGGAACGGCGGTTGCTCGTTGGTGCGCGCCTCGACGTCTGCGCCCTGGGCGCACCAGTCGCGACCCATCTGCATCGCCGGCGCCCACGGGACCAGTGGGTCGTATCGGTTGGCGTTGATGAGTACGGGCGCATTGGGTTTCATGCGGCCCAGCTTCTGTTCCTCGAACAGCGACTTGAACGGCTCCTGCTCGACGAGTTGGAAGATGTCCTGATTGAAGTAGGGCTGCAGGTGCCGGAACATGAACTTCGTCAGCGTCTCTGCGACGCACTGGTCCTGCACCTTGAACAGCATGTCGGCGCCGCGCGGTGTCAGCGTCGCTCGGATCGCCGCCTCGTGTTCGGGGTAAGCCGTCATCACCCCGTTCAGCGCATAACCCACCGCCCCGATCAGCATGCTGCCGTCGATGAACGGGAACAGCGCCTTCAGGTCGGCGGGCGGCGCCCCGGCGTAGGAGCCGACGATGTTGAGTTCGGGGGCGTACGACTCGGCCATCTCCGCGGCGGACGCAGCCGCACCCCCGCCTTGTGAGTAACCCCAGAACGCCAGCGGGCCGTCGGGGGCCAGCGAGGTGCCGGGCAGGTTCTTGGCGGCGCGGGCGGCGTCGAGCATCGCGTGGCCCTGCGACACCCGGTTCGCGTAGGTGTGCAGCCCCGGGGTGCCCAGACCTTCGTAGTCGGTCATGACGATCGCGAACCCGCGCGCGACCATCGTCGCGACGAACAACTCCTCGTAGTTGAACGCGAGGTCGAGGTACGGCGACCAGTGGATGCCCTGATTGAACTGCCGCGAAGGCGCGCACTGGTCGCCCTGGCCCTGGGTGCCGGGGCCGTAGACGATCAGCGGCCGCGGCCCGCCGAACGGCCACGGCGCATGCGGCTCGAAGTACGTTCCGGTGACGACGTTCGGATTTCCCCGAGCGTCGTTGCTGCGGTACATGATTCGCGTGCCGTCGGCCATGATCATGCCGAGTTCACCGGACGGTTCGAGCACCAGGCGCGACGGCTCTGTGCGGACCAGATCCCCGGGCTTGCCCGGCGGCAGTGGATCCGGCGGCGTGTAGAACGCCTGGTACTCGTCCTCGTTGAAGTACGGGTGGTGATCGTCGATCGTCGGGTCGTCGGCCGCCGCGGGCACCGGGGTGCCCCACACCAATGCGAGCACGACCGCGATGACCAACCCGCGCACGCCGCGACCCACGCGGTGACCCTAACAAGAACCGCTACCGCTCGGCGGCAACTAGTTGCCGTACCGCCGGGGCGACCTCGGCGGCGTAGCGCTCGGTGGCGGCGGTGTCGTCGGAGGCCAGTACGAAGCCGCTGATGCCGAAGGCCAGCGCGACGTCGGCGAGCTCCTCGGCCCACTGCCGCGGTGGCCCCTGCAGAAAGCCCGATCCGGAGAAACTGCCGCCGATGTTGAGCAGCCGGCGGATCGCGCCCGGTTCGCGCCCCGCATCAGCCGCCGCGTCGTCGATGTGGCGGTTCAGCGCCGCGAGATCGGTGACGCCGCCGGGAAGGTACTGCAGTGAAGGCAGCCACCCGTCGGCTTCGCGGCCGACCAGCCGCAGCATCCGCGGACGGTAGGCACCCAACCAGATGCCGACATCGTGCGCCGGTGCGGGTCCGCGTTTGGCGCCGCGCACGCGGTAGTGCGCGCCGTCAACGGTCAGCACACCGGTGGCGTCGACGTCCCACATACCGCGGATGATCGCGATGGCCTCCTCCAGCGCCGCCACCGACTCCCCCGCGCCGCGGCGCGGCCCACCCATCGCGGCCACCCCGTCCCAGAACGCGCCCGCACCCAGGCCCAGCTCGACTCGACCGCCGGTGAGCAGATCGAGGCTGGCCACCGAACGGGCCAGCACCGCCGGCGGGCGCAACGGCAGATTGATCACGTTGGCGCTGAGCCGGATTCGTTCGGTTTGCGCGGCGACGTAGGACAGCAACGTCCAGGTGTCGTGAAACCTCGCCACGTAGGGGTGGTCCTGATAGGTGACCAGGTCCAGGCCCGCCCGCTCGGCAACGACGGCCTGGTCGACGGCCTGTCGGGCGGGGCTGTTGTTCGGAGTGACGAAAGTGCCGAAGATCAGGTCGTGCCCGTAGTCGGTCATGGCATGACCCGCATGTCCGGGTCGCGCAGTTGCGGCAGTGCGGCCTCGATCGCGGCGCGGTCCGGCTCCAGCCACGGCGGCAGCTTCAGCGCCCGCCCCAGTTCCATCAGCGGTTCGTCGACGGTGAAACCCGGAGTGTCGGTGGCCAATTCGAACAGCACTCCGCCGGGTTCGCGAAAGTAGATGGACTGGAAGTAGTTGCGGTCCAGGATCGGCGTGACGTTGAGACCGTTGCCCAGCAGGAGTTCGCGCCAGCGCTGCTGATCGGCGTCGTCGGGGACCCGCCAGGCGATGTGGTGCACGGTGCCGGCGGCGACGAGGCCTCGTGGCGCCTCCGGTGAGCACACCACATCGAGCCGCGAACTCGCGCCGCCGTCGCCGGTGCGGAACCGGAACCGGTTGCCCGACTCGTCGACATAGCGGAATCCCATTGTGTCGGTGAGCAGTTCGGCGGTACTTTCAAAACCGGCCTCGGTCAGCGTGACCGAATGCAGCCCGCGGATCGCGTGCTCAGCAGCGACAGACCCCAGTTCTGACACCGGTTCGTCGGCGGCCTCGGGGTGGGCGGCCAGTTCCAGGCACAAACCGTCGGGGTCGCGCACCGTCATGGTGTCCTCCCCGTCGCGGGTGCCCGGCTCACCGACCGCGACATCCAAGGCCGTCAGCCGGTCCCGCCACCAGCCCAGTGACGCCTGCGGCACCGACAGCGACACTGTGGTGGCCTGCCCGGTGCCGTGCCGCCCGGGCGGGAGGCCGGGCCATGGAAAGAAGGTGATCAGCGTTCCGGGTCGGCCGGACTCGTCGCCGAAGTACAGGTGGTAGCCGTCGGGGGCGTCGAAGTTGACCGTCTTCTTCACCAGCCGCAGGCCCAGCACCTCGCGGTAGAAGTCGACGTTGCGCTGCGGGTCCGCGGCGATCGCCGTGACGTGGTGCAGACCCGCCGATGATTCGGGTCTGGTCG
Source organism: Mycolicibacterium novocastrense (assembly GCF_001499835.1). Classification (NCBI taxonomy): domain Bacteria; kingdom Bacillati; phylum Actinomycetota; class Actinomycetes; order Mycobacteriales; family Mycobacteriaceae; genus Mycobacterium; species Mycolicibacterium novocastrense. The sequence goes on along the minus strand of NZ_LQIH01000002.1, from coordinate 69,303 downwards.
TCATGGTCTCTCCCGGGGCAGCATTGGGCTTTGACGGCAATGGATACCCACCGCGCCAACGAGTACGCCCCGGCGGGTCGAGCGATGAGTTCACGCGCCGGCTCAAGTCTGCCTAGCCGAAGGCTTACGTGACGAGGAGGTGGTTGGGAATGACGACTCATGCGGTCGGGACGCGTGACCAGTGGCGAGCGGCCTACGAGCGACAGTTGGCCAACGAGAAGGAGCTCACCCGAAGGGCCACCGAGCTGGCGAAGGAGCGGCAGGCACTGCCGTGGGTGCGGGTCGACAAACGCTACGAGTTCGACACCACGGCGGGACGTCGCACACTCGCCGAACTGTTCGACGGCCGATCGCAGTTGATCGTGCGGCACTTCATGCACGGGCCCAAGACACCGGAAGGCTGTCCGGGCTGCACCTTCGAAACCGACAATCTGGTCGGCGCGGTTCCGCACCTGGCGCGGCGCGACGTCACGTTCATTCTCTCGTCGCGTTCGCCGCTACCGGTTCTGAGCGCCTACAAGCAGCGAATGGGCTGGGATGTGGAGTGGGTGTCCTCCGGGGGCAGCGATTTCGACGCCGACTTCTTCGGCTACATGCATGTCCCGACGCCGCGCCGCGACTTCGGGTCGGGCAGCGGCAGCATGCTCGACGTCATGGAGTTGATGGCGCTGAGCTGTTTCGCCTTGGAAGACGGCGTCGTCTACCACACCTACTCGACCTACGATCGCGGCACCGAAGCGCTCAACGCCACCTGGCAGCTGTTGGACCGGGCGCCCAAGGGCCGCGGCGAGGACTTCTACGACTGGCCGCGCAAGCGCGACGAGTATCCGGCGTAGCCGCGGCGCTGGAGGGTTCCTGACCGGCTCCTGTGAACCTGCTTGGGACGCAGAGCATCAACGGTCGGCCGGTTTCACACTGGCACTCGCACCCTGACCGAAGGAGTCCGTCCGATGTCCGGAACCCGTAGGGCATACCCGCTCTCGTTGGCCGTCGTCGCCGGCGCCGCGCTGCTCGGCTTGTCCCCATTGGCCAGCGCCGAACCGGCGAACTGCACCAGCGCCGACCTCGAAGGCGTCCGCGCCGGGGTCGACGCGTCAACGTCGGCCTACTTGTTCACCCACCCTGATCTCAACGGCTTCATGAGCACGCTGCGAGGCATGTCGCGTGAGGGGGTCGCCGAGCAGGTGAAGGAATACATGGCCAGCCACCCGCAGGAGAGCGCCGAGATGGCGGGTATCCGGCAGCCGCTCATGGATCTGAAGAACCACTGCGGAGGCGTGGACCCGACACCCTGAACCCTGCAGCACAACGCCGCCGCGGCCGATACACGCGGCAACGAAAAGTCCCCGGCACGCGGACGTGCCGGGGACCTCCGGGTGACGATCAGTAGCGGTAGTGCTCGGGCTTGTACGGGCCCTCCACATCGACACCGATGTACTCGGCCTGCTCCTTGGTGAGCTTGGTCAGCTGACCGCCCAGTGCCTCGACGTGGATGCGCGCGACCTTCTCGTCGAGATGCTTGGCCAACCGGTACACCGCGTTGTCGTACTCGTCGTTCTTGGTCCACAGCTCGATCTGGGCGATGACCTGGTTGGAGAAGCTGTTGCTCATCACGAACGACGGGTGTCCCGTCGCGTTGCCCAGGTTGAGCAGCCGGCCCTCGGACAGCAACACGATCGACTTGCCGTCGTCGAAGACCCACTGGTCGACCTGCGGCTTGATGTTGAGCTTCTTGGCCCCCGAGCGCTCCAGGGCGGCGATGTCGATCTCGTTGTCGAAGTGGCCGATGTTGCCCAGGATGGCCTGGTCCTTCATCGCGCGCATGTGCTCGAGGGTGATGATGTCCTTGTTGCCCGTGGCCGTGATGACGATGTCGGCCTGGCCGATCCCGTCCTCGACGGTCACCACGTCGAACCCGTCCATCAGCGCCTGCAGCGCGTTGATCGGGTCGATCTCGGTGACGGCCACGCGCGCGCCCTGGCCGGCCAGCGACTCCGCGCAGCCCTTGCCGACGTCGCCGTAGCCGCAGATCAGTACCTTCTTGCCGCCGATCAGCACATCCGTGCCGCGGTTGATGCCGTCGATCAGCGAGTGGCGGGTGCCGTACTTGTTGTCGAACTTGCTCTTGGTGACCGAGTCGTTGACGTTGATCGCCGGGAACGGCAGCTCACCCGAGGCCTCGAACTGGTACAGGCGCAGCACGCCGGTCGTGGTCTCCTCGGTGACACCCTTGACCGACTCGGCGATCTTGGTCCACTTGTTCTTGTCGGTCTCGAAGCGCTCCCGCAGGACACTGAGGAAGACCTTCCACTCCGCCGGGTCGTCGTCCTCGGCGGGCGGGACCACGCCCAGCTTCTCGTACTGCGCGCCGCGCAGCACCATCATCGTGGCGTCACCGCCGTCGTCGAGGATCATGTTCGCCGGCTCGCCCTCCCAGGTGAGCATCTGCTCGGCGGCCCACCAGTACTCCTCGAGCGTCTCGCCCTTCCACGCGAACACCGGGGTGCCCTTCGGCTCCTCCGGGGTGCCGTGCGGGCCGACGACCACGGCCGCCGCGGCGTGATCCTGGGTGGAGAAGATGTTGCAGGAAGCCCATCGAACGTCAGCGCCCAGCGCCGTCAGCGTCTCGATCAGCACCGCCGTCTGCACGGTCATGTGCAGAGAGCCCGAGATCCGCGCGCCCTTGAGCGGCTGCACGTCGTGGTACTCCTCGCGCAACGCCATCAAACCGGGCATCTCGTGCTCGGCCAGGCGGATCTCCTTGCGGCCGAAGTCGGCCAGAGACAGGTCGGCGACCTTGTAGTCGATCCCGTTGCGGGAGTCGGCCTTCAGCTCAGTCATATAGAGCCCCTTTTCCTTCGTCATTGCCTATGAGCATTGCCTATGAGCGCACAGATGTGCGCACGGCGACATCTGAGTAGACATCCATAGCCTGCGGGCTCGCGGGACAGGCGCTGTGCGGTGGAACCAGCCGTGGCGCTCTGACAGCTAAGGAATATCGATAACACCGTAGCGTTCGGCGAAGGGCGTCATCAATCGGGCCAGGTCACGCGCCACGTCGTGCCCGCGAGCGGGCGATGCGCTGGGGTCGGCTTCCGGCGGCATCGAGACGTAGCTCATCGCGAGCCGGACGATGGCCCTGGCCAGCACTCCGGCGTCCTCTTCACTGGTCTTGACCCAGCTGTGGACGAACGTTTGCGTCAACCGCCGGCTGCAGTGGGTGATGATCGGGCCGCTGTCGGTGGTGATGAGCTGCAGGAGATCGGGCTTGGCCTCGCCGGTCAGCAACGAGATCACCAGCGGGTCGGCTGCGGATTCGGCGAAGAAGTCGCGGAAACCCTGGCTGAACGCGGCGAAGACGTCGCCGACGTTGCCCTCGATGGCGTAGTCGATCTGGTCGACGAGGCGGTCGGCCAGGCGCATGGCATATGCCTGTGCCAGCCCCTGGCGCGACCCGAACTCGTTGTAGATGGTCTGCCGGCTGATGCCGGCCGCCTTGGCGACGTCGGCGAGGGTGATCGCCGACCAGTCACGGGTGAGCAGGAGCTCGCGCATCCCGTCCAGGATGGAATCGCGAAGCAGCATCCTCGACGCTTCGGCGTACGGGATGCGCTGCGCGGTCCGGCGCGGGCTGTTCACACGCGCGACCTTAGTCTTTCTTTCCCGTCGCTTCGCTCGCCCAGAGCGTCGTCACGGACGGGCGACCTCGACCATCTCGAAGTCGGACTTGGCCGCCCCGCAGTCCGGGCAACTCCAGTCGTCGGGAATGTCGTCCCAGCGCGTGCCCGGGGCGATCCCGTCCTCGGGCCAGCCCTTCTCCTCGTCGTACTCGAATCCGCACTGCACGCAGACGAACAGTTTGTACGGCTCGTTCATGTCATCACCTTTCTCACTCAGACGGTCTCGAAGTCGACCTTCTCGCGCACCGCGCAGTCGGGACAGCTCCAGTCGTCGGGAATCTCACTCCACCGCGTGCCGGCCGGAAAGCCTTCCCGCGGAGCGCCTTTCGCTTCGTCGTAGACGTAGTCACAGCCCGGGCAGCGGTGGGCGGTCATGCGGGCACACCGTGGCGGGCCAACACCTTGTCGCGCACGCGCGGGTGCAGGTTCACCCGGGTGATGTCGCCGTCGTAGTGCGCGAGCACCCGGTGATCCATCACCTTGCGCCACAGCGGCGGGAAGTACGTCAACGCGATCATCGACGCATAGCCGCTCGGCAGGTTCGGCGCGCCCTCCATGCTGCGCAGCGTCTGGTAGCGCCGGGTCGGGTTGGCGTGGTGATCGCTGTGGCGCTGCAGGTGATACAGGAACAGGTTGGTCACGATGTGGTCCGAGTTCCAGCTGTGCACCGGCGCGCAGCGCTCGTAGCGGCCGCTGTCGACTTTCTGGCGCAGCAGCCCATAGTGCTCGAGGTAGTTCACGGTCTCGAGCAGCGTGAAACCGAACACCGCCGAGATGACGATGTAGGGAATCAACGCCCAGCCGAACACCGCGATCAGCGCGCCGTAGAACACCACCGACATCGCCCACGCGTTGAGCACGTCGTTGGACCAGTGGAACTTACTCTTTCCCGCCCGCTCGAGCCGTTTGGCCTCCAGCTCCCACGCCGACTTCAGCGAGCCGATCACGCTGCGCGGCAGGAACTCCCAGAACGTCTCACCGAAGCGGGCCGATGCCGGGTCCTCGGGGGTGGCGACGCGCACGTGGTGGCCTCGGTTGTGCTCGATGTAGAAGTGGCCGTAGCAGGTCTGCGCCAGCGTGATCTTGGCCAGCCACCTCTCGAGCGAGTCCTTCTTGTGTCCCATCTCGTGGGCGGTGTTGATGCCGACTCCGCCCAGCAGGCCCACCGACAGCGCCAGGCCGATCTTGGCGGGCCAGCCCAGTCCGCCGTCGAACCCGAGCCAACTGAGGTCCGACGCGGTGAACAGATAGGCGCCGACGATCACGCTGGCGTACTGGAACGGGATGTATGCGTAGGTGCAGTAGCGGTAGTACTTGTCGTTCTCCAACCGCTCCATCACCTCGTCGGGCGGATTCTGCCCGTCCGGCCCGAACTTGAGGTCCAGCGCCGGCAACAGGACGTAAAGCAGGATCGGCCCGATCCAGAACGGCACCTGCGCGGCGGCATGCCAACCCCACTCGTTGAACGCCCACACCAGCGGCAGCATCACGAACAGCGCGGTCGGGGCGATCAAGCCCATCAACCACAGGTAGCGCTTCTTGTCACGCCACTGAGCGGTGTCCGGTTCTTGCGTCTGCATGGCCATTGCCAAGCCTCCTGAAGTGAGTGCCATCACGTCCAAAGTTGACTATAAAGGCATATTTGTCGTCTGTCTAGACACAAGGTAGTAGTTTGTAAATCACCCGGGGCGTGAGTGCGCAGCCGTGTACGCGAAATGTGTACAAGGCTGCATGCTCGGCAGCGGTGGAAAATCTGCAGAAGGGCTAAGCCGAGATCTCCTGGCGTTCGCGGCGGCCGAGCACCGAGTGACGGCGGCCGTACAGGAAGTAGACGGCGACGCCGATCGCCATCCAGACCAGGAAGCGGATCCACGTCAGCGCGGTGAGGTTCAGCATCAACCACACGCAGGCGACGATCGAGGCGATCGGCAACCACGGCACGCCCGGCACCCGGAAGCCGCGTTTCAAGTCGGGGCGGGACCGGCGAAGCACGATCACGCCCGCGGAAACCAGCACGAACGCGAACAACGTCCCGATGTTGACCATCTCCTCGAGCCTGCCGATCGGGAAGACCGACGCCGTGATGGCCACCAGCACGCCGACGATCAGCGTGATGCGCACCGGCGTGCCGTGGCGTCCGGTCCTGGCCAGCCCACGAGGAATCAACCCGTCGCGCGACATCGCGAAGAACACCCGCGTCTGGCCGAGCACCAGCACGATCACCACTGTCGTCAGGCCTGCGAGTGCACCGATCGAGATCACCTTCGCTGCCCAGTCGATCCCGTTGGCGCTGAACGCCGTTGCGAGGTTGGCCTTCTCCCCCGCCGCACGCAGTTCGGTGTAGTGCACCATGCCGGTCAGCACCAGAGCCACCGCGACGTAGAGCACCGTCACGATCCCGAGCGAGGCCAGGATGCCGCGGGAGACGTCACGCTGCGGGTTCTTGGTCTCCTCCGCGGTGGTGGCCACGACGTCGAACCCGATGAACGCGAAGAACACGATGGAGGCCCCGGCCAGCAGGCCGTACCACCCGTAGTTGCTGCCCTCGGCGCCGGTGATCAGCGAGAGCAGCGACTGGTCGGTCCCCCGGCCGCCTTCGCCGGGTTCGGCCGGCGGCACGAAGGGCGAGTAGTTGGCCGCCTTGATGTAGAACGCGCCGACGGCGACCACGAGCAGCACCACCGCCACCTTGATCACGGTGATCGCCAGGCTGACCCCGGCGGAAAGCTTCGTCCCCAGCGCCAGGATGGTGGTGACGAACGCGATGATCAGCAGTGCGCCCCAATCCAGTTGCACCCAACCGAAATCCGCGGTCCCGCCGCCGAACTCGAACACCTCGCCGAGGTAGCTCGACCAACCCTTTGCGACCACCGCCGACGCGACCGCGAACTCGAGGATCAGGTCCCATCCGATGATCCAGGCGACGAACTCTCCGAACGTCGCATAGGAGAACGTGTAGGCGCTGCCGGCAACCGGCACCGTCGAGGCGAACTCCGCGTAGCACAGCGCGGCCAGCCCGCAGGCGATCGCGGCGAGGACGAAGGAGATCGAGATCGCCGGGCCGGTGATGTTACCGGCGGTCGAGGCGGTGATGGTGAAGATGCCCGCGCCGATCACGACGGACACCCCGAACACGGTGAGGTCCCACCAGTTCAGGTCCTTGCGTAACCGGGTGTCGGGTTCATCGGTGTCGGCGATGGACTGCTCCACCGACTTCGTCCGCCGAGCCATCGCAGGTCCTCCTGGTTGGGTCCGTTCGGGCAATCTACCGAGTACCGTGCACCCAATGGGGCGGAGTTATAAACACGTGGCCGTCGTCGGGGGGAGTCTCGCGGGCATGTGCGCGGCCCGGGTGCTCTCTGACGTCAGCGATCGGATCACCATCTACGAACGCGACGATCTGCCCGACGATCCCGCCAACCGCGCGGCCGTGCCGCAGGGCCGCCACGTCCACCTGCTGATGGCCCGTGGCGCCGAAGAGTTCGAAAGCCACTTCCCCGGCCTGCTCGCGGACATGGTCGCCGACGGTGTCCCGATTCTCGAAAACCGGCCCGACTGCATCCACTTCGGTGCGGCCGGACATGTGCTCGGCACGGCACACCGGCTGCGCGACGAGTTCACCGCCTACGTGCCCAGCAGGCCGCAACTCGAATGGCAGATCCGCAAGCGGGTGAAGGGCATCGACAACGTCGACTTCGTGCACGTCGGCGTCACCGAACCTCTCTACGACGCCGCGCAAGAGCGCGTGACCGGCGTGCTGCTCGATTCGGGTCAGATCGTCGACGCCGATCTGGTGGTGGACGCCGCCGGCCGGGGCACCCGCCTGCCCGCGTGGCTCGAGAAGTGGGGTTACACGCGTCCGGACGAAGAAACCGTCGACGTCGGCATCTCGTATGCCAGCCACCAGTTTCACGTCCCCGACGGCCTGCTGGCCGAGAAGGTCGTCGTCGCCGGCGCTTCGCGAGAACAACCCCTCGGCATCGGCATGTTGTTCTACGAGGACGGCAACTGGAACGTCACGGCCTTCGGGGTGGGCAAGGTGCCGCCGCCGCAGACCGTCGAGCAGATCCTCGACCTGGCCGATGACATCCTGCCCCCGCACGTCTCGGCCGCGTTGCGGCAGGCCACACCGCTGGGCGAAATGGCATTCCACCGCTATCCGACGAGTCGGTGGCGCCGCTACGACACCCTCGAGCGCTTCCCCGCAGGCATCATCCCGTTCGGGGACGCCGTCGTCAGCTTCAACCCGACGTTCGGCCAGGGTATGACCATGACGGCGATCCAGGCCGGCAACCTGCGCTCCGTGCTGGCATCCGGCGACCCGGACATCGCCGGTGCTCTGGCGAAGGCGACGGCCAAGACGACGTGGCCGGTGTGGGTGATGACGGCCATCGGCGACCTGACGCTGCACAACGCGACCGGCGATGCCAAGTGGTGGTACAAGCCCGTCGGCGGCCTGTTCGACCAGTTCCTCGGCGCCGCGGAGACCGATCCCGTTCTCGCCGAGTGGTTTCTGCGCCGGTTCAGCCTGCTCGACAGCCTCTACATGGTGCCCTCGCCTCGGCTGGTGGGCCGCACCATCCGGCACAACCTGCGGTTGTGGCTGGCCGAGAAGCGGGCGGCCAAACATCCGGCCGCGGTGCCTCAATCGGCGTGAACCCGGCGCGAGCGGGTAATTTCTTGGCCATGACGAGGACGCGATGAGCGCAGGACTGTTCGGGCTTCTCGACGACGTCGCGGTGCTGGCGCGCATGGCCGCCGCATCGGTCGACGACATCGGGGCGGCGGCGGGCCGGGCGACCGCCAAGGCCGCGGGCGTCGTCGTCGACGACACCGCCGTGACGCCGCAGTACGTTCACGGGCTGGCCGCAGAGCGCGAACTGCCGATCATCAAGCGCATCGCGATCGGCTCACTGCGCAACAAGCTGCTGTTCATCCTGCCCGCTGCACTACTGCTCAGCCAGTTCCTTCCGTGGCTGCTGACACCGCTGCTGATGCTCGGCGCGACGTATCTGTGCTACGAGGGCGCCGAGAAAGTGTGGGGCCGCATTCGGGGCCACGACCACCACTCCGCGCCCGTCGCGACCGTGGGCGAGGACGCCGAGAAGTTCATGGTGACCGGCGCCATCCGCACCGATTTCATCCTGTCGGCGGAGATCATGGTGATCGCACTGAACGAGGTGGCCGATCAGTCGTTCTGGCCGCGGTTGATCATCCTGGTCATCGTCGCGATCGTGATCACGATCGCGGTGTACGGCGTCGTGGCAGGCATCGTCAAGATGGACGACATCGGACTGCGCCTCGCGCAGCGCAGTTCGAAGCTCGCGCAGAAGATCGGCCGCGGCCTGGTGGCCGGGATGCCGAAACTTCTTGCCGCACTTTCGGTCATCGGCACGGTGGCGATGCTGTGGGTCGGCGGTCACATCCTGCTGGTCGGAACCGACGAACTGGGCTGGCATCTGCCCTACAGCCTCGTGCACCACCTCGAGGAGATCGTCCACCACGCCGTCGGCGGCGTCGGCGGCGTGCTGGCGTGGCTGGTCAACACGGCCGCCTCGGCGGTCATTGGCCTAGTGGTCGGCGCGGTCGTCGTCGCGGTGATGCATGTGTTGCCGTTCGGCCGGGGCGCCAAGGAGAAGACGGCCCACTGAGTCGCTAGATGCCGACCGTGGCGCGGAACAACTTCGTCGGCTCAGTGGCCGCCAGCCGAATCGGCCCCTCGTCGGCGGGCACCCACGCCGCAGATCCCCGGTTCAGCGTGACGGTGCCGCCCTTGGCGTGCACCACCGTCGAACCCTGGGCGCACAGCAGCAGCTGCGGACCGTCGTGCCGCGTGGGCGCGTCGATCTCATAACCGACCCGGTCGGCGTCGATGTCCAGCACCGACAGCGAAAACTCCTGTGCCGGTGTGCGGTAGACCCATTCGATACTGTCTTCGACTTTCTCGGGACGCACCACCACGTCCTCGGCGGGCGTGAAGTCGAGCACCCGCAACAACTCCGGGACATCGACGTGTTTGGGTGTCAGCCCCCCACGTAACACGTTGTCGGAGTTGGCCATCACCTCGACACCGACACCGCTGAGATAGGTGTGCAGGTTTCCCGCAGGCAGATAGATGCCCTCGCCGGGGCTCAGGGTGATGCGGTTCAGAAGCAGGGACGCCAGCACGCCCGCGTCGCCGGGATAGCGCTCGCCGAGTTCGAGCACGGTCTTGGCCTCGGCCGCGAACTCGCCTCTGCCCGAACACACGTAGTGGATGGCCCCGTCGATCACCGCGGGCACCAAGATATCGAGATCGGGTTGCGGCGCGGTGATCCAGGTCGTGAACAGCGCGCGCAGTCCGTCGCCGTCCGGTTGGCCGGAGAGCAGGTTGACGAACGGGTCGAGATCGCCGACCTCCAGCGCACGCATCAACTCGATGGTCCGCGGGACCGGCCGGAAACCGGCGAGCGCCTCGAAAGGCCGCACGGCTACGATCAATTCCGGCTTGTGGCTGGGGTCGCGGTAGTTGCGGTCGGGGGCCGAGACGGGGATGCCGAGCCTGTTCTCCCGTTCGTAGCCCTCGACGGCCTGCTCGGCGCTGGGGTGCGCCTGCAGCGACAACGGCTCGTCGGCGGCCAGCACCTTGACCAGAAACGGCAGCGCCTCGCCGAAGCGTGCGCAGACCGCCGCGCCCAACTGCCCCTCGGGATCGTCGCGCAGCGCATCCAGCAGCGAAAGCTCTCCGGCTCCCGTCTCCAGCATGGCCGGATCACCGGGATGGGCTCCAAACCACAACTCGGCCTCGGGATGCGCTGTGGGACTGGGCCTTCCAGTGAACTCGGCAATGTCTGTGCGGGAACCCCAGGCATAGGTCCGCACCGCTCCCCGTAGCAAGTGCACTTGGCTAACCTCGAACTAACTTCAGGTAGACGGCGGTCATCTCCAAGCGGACGGCGAGCATGGCCAACTGTTGTTCCATGCTGCCCGCCGCCGTCGACGCGTCCGGCACCGCTGCCGCCTCCGGCAGTTCGGGCACGTCCTGGGCGCTGAGCACATCGACGTCGTCCAGATCCCCTGCCCGCGCAGCGACGAACGGCTGCTCCGCGTCGGTGGTGAGCACGAATGTCCGCATACGCCGGGGAAGCGGGCCGTCGATCTGCTCGTCGTGGAACATCGACCGCTCCCGGTCGGCCGCCGACGTGCCACCCATGCCACCGCGCAGCACCACCAGCGCATCGGCGAAGCCGGCCGCGGCGACGACTCGGTGGGCGATGCGCAGCAGGATGGCCGCACAGTGGCGAGCCACCGCCAGCGTCGCCGCGCTGTCGCCGGCCAGCACCACTTCGCGGTCCGACATCCGTTCGGCCAGTGTCTTGGCCGGGTTGGTGAACAGCTCTCGGTTCGCGCTGTTGCGCAGCGCCTCGGCGTCGAGTTCGTCGGCCAGTGCGTCCAGATCGACGTGCATCGTCGGATCGACGGCGTCGAGTGTGGCCAGCCCGGCGGCGAGGTAGCGCACGAACCCGAACTCGTCGGGCACCCACACCCTGGGCGGCAACACCGCCGCGCGCCCGGCCGCGACGTCGCGTAGCGGCCCTTCAAATGGCGCAACCACCACCACTCGCGCGCCGCGACGCACTCCGGTGGCGGCCGCGTTCACCAGAGCGGGATCGCCAGGGTCGTCGCCCGCGACGACCAAGACGTCCAGCGGACCGATCCACGGCGGGACCTCGGAGGCCACGACGATGGGCGCGGCCACCGATCCGCCCCATGCCGAAGCGAGCAGCGCTCCGGCAGTCTCCGCATTGCCGCGACCGGCGACCCAGATCAACGTGCGCGGTGTCCCGTCGCTGCGCAGCGATTCGAGTTCGCCCTCCGCGAGCGCGGCGGCGGTGGAACGCACCTGGGCGCCGGCCATCGACGCCGCGCGCAGCAGTCCGTCGCGGTCGGCTCCGAGCAGGGCGTCGACGTCGTCGAGATCGATGGTCGCGGCCGAGGAAGACGGTCCGGTGGTCACGTGACCACCTCGGAGTCGGAAGGGACCCGCCCACGAACGGTTTCGGAGACCTGTCCGACGATCTGGTCGACCTCGTCGGTGGTGCGGGCTTCGACGTTGAGCCGCAGCAGCGGTTCGGTATTGGACATCCGCAGGTTGAACCAGGCGCCCTCACCGAGATCGACGGTCACACCGTCGAGGTGGTCGATCGAGTGGATTCGGTCGCCGAATGCCTTGAGCACCTCGTCCACACACCGCTCGGCATCGGTGACGGTGAAGTTGATCTCGCCGGACGCCTCGTAGCGCTGATAGTCGGCCATCATCTCCGACAGCGGCCGGTGTTGTTCGCCGAGCGCGGCCAACACGTGCAGGGCGGCCAGCATGCCGGAGTCGGCACCCCAGAAGTCGCGGAAGTAGTAGTGCGCCGAGTGCTCGCCACCGAAGATCGCACCGGTCTCGGCCATCAGCGCCTTGATATAGGAGTGCCCGACGCGGCTGCGGACCGGCGTACCGCCCCGCTCGGTCACCAGTTCGGGCACCGCCCGCGAGGTGATCAAGTTGTGAATAACCGTGGCGCCGATCTCCCTGCCGAGTTCCCGCGCGGCGACCAACGCGGTCACCGCTGACGGCGAGACCGGATGCCCCTTCTCGTCGACCACGAAACACCGGTCGGCGTCGCCGTCGAACGCCAGGCCGATGTCGGCGCCGGTTTGTAGGACGAAAGCCTGCAGATCGGTCAGGTTGGCCGGATCCAGCGGATTGGCTTCGTGATTGGGGAAGGTGCCGTCGAGTTCGAAGTACAGCGGCGCCAGTGTGATCCCCGAGATCGGACCCAACACCGCGGGCGTGGTGTGGCCGGCCATGCCGTTGCCCGCGTCGACGGCGACCTTGAGCGGTCGCATATCGGCCAGGCTCACCAGCGAGCGCAGAAACTCGCCGTAGTCGGCCAACACGTCGCGGTCGCCGACCGTGCCGCGCGCACCGTCGTAGCCGGGAACACCGTCGATCACCTCGTCGGCGATGGTCCCCAGCCCGGTGTCCTTGCCCACCGGTTTGGCGCCGGCACGACAGAGCTTGATGCCGTTGTAGGCGGCCGGGTTGTGGCTGGCGGTGAACATCGCGCCGGGGCAGTCCAGAAGTCCCGACGCGAAGTACAGCTGGTCGGTCGAGGCGAGTCCGATCCGCACCACATCGAGGCCCTGGGCGGTCACGCCGTCGGCGAATGCGTCCGCCAGTGCGGGTGAGCTGGCGCGCATGTCGTAGCCGATGACCATTTGCGACGCGTTGTCCCGCACGAGACGGGCGAAGGCGCCGCCGACGTCGGCGACGAACGGCTCGTCGAGCTCGGTACCGACCAGGCCGCGCACGTCATAGGCCTTGATGACGCGATGAACCGCCGCGGCGGGCCGGGACATTAGGACTCCTTGTGACACGGACTACTACTGGCGCCAGCCTAACGGTCCGGCCAGACGGGCACGTCGTCTAGTCGGTGGGGTCCGGCAGCACCCGCAGATGGCCACGGCGACGGCCGTTGGACTCGGGCCGCCGCGCGGGCGGTGCCATCAGCGAGCCTCCGGGCGCGCCGGTGACGGGGTCGGAGAATCCCGTGTTGAAGCCCGGCGCCATCCGGTTGAGCGGCGGAGCGACGTCACGCCCCTCCCGGACCGCATCCGCGAGCGCGACGAGATCGTCGTCGTCGGGATGTGAGGGCAGTGGGCCGGCGTGGCGCACCAGTTCCCAGCCGCGGGGCGCGGTGACGCGGCCGGCGTGCACGACGCACAGGTCCCATGAGTGCGGTTCGGCCACCGTCGCGAGGGGGCCGACGACCGCCGTGGAGTCGGCGTAGACGAATGTCAGCGTCGCGACCGCATAGTGCGGACACCCGGGCCGGCAGCAGCGACGGGGAACGTTCACAGCGGAAGGCTATCGTGGCCGCACCCCGCACGCCGCCGGACACGCGCAGCCTGCCGACGGCCGATCTCGAACCGTTACGATCCAGTTCATCGCGCACGAAAGGAGCACCCAAGCGGTGGCCAAGCGTGGACACATGCGCGCGCGCCGGGGCCGCGAGATGCGCGGGCCGTTACTCCCCCCGACGGTGCCGGGCTGGCGCAGTCGCGCCGAGAAGTTCGACATGGCGGTGCTGGAGGCATACGAGCCGATCGAGCGGCGTTGGCAGGACAGGCTGGCGCAACTCGACGTGGCGGTCGACGAGATACCACGGATCGCGCCCAAGGATCCCGAGAGTGTGCAGTGGCCGCCGGAGGTGATCGCCGACGGGCCGATCGCACTGGCCCGGCTGATCCCGGCGGGCGTGGACGTCAGGGGGAACGCCACACGCGCACGAATTGTGCTGTTTCGCAAGCCAATCGAGCGGCGGGCCAAGGATTCCGTCGAACTCGAGGAGCTGCTACATGAAATCCTGGTGGCTCAGGTCGCCACATATCTGGGCGTCGAGCCTTCCGTCATCGACCCGACCATCGACGACGATTGAGCGCGCGGCTCAGATGATTCCGCGCTTGAGGCGGCGACGCTCGCGCTCGGACAGGCCGCCCCAGATCCCGAAGCGCTCATCGTGCGCCAGGGCGTACTCCAGGCAGGCGTCGCGCACTTCGCAGCCCTGGCAGATGCGCTTGGCCTCGCGCGTCGAGCCGCCCTTCTCCGGAAAGAACGCCTCGGGGTCGGTTTGGGCGCACAGCGCCTTCTCCTGCCAGAGTTCGTCCTCCGGTGTCAGTGCCGGCGCCACATCGATCGGATCGGGCACCAGACTCAACTGGGGACGCCGCGGCGTCTCGAGCGGTGCCGGTTCCGAATGGGCGTGCGGCGCGCTGTCTACTGAGCCGAAGACTCGGCTGTCGAACCGAACCAGACGATCGAAATCGCCGTACTCAAAAGACATCTTCCGCCTCCTCACCTGGTCTCGTTGATCCCCTATAAGTGGCCCACCGGAACGTGGAACACTTCCAATTCGAACAAGTGATCGAATCTCGGTCTGCGGCACCGGAACCGGATGGCCTACCGGGAAATGACACTGCTGTGATTACACACGCGTCAGTCGCCCTGGTCAAGCTCTAGAACAGGAATTCATACCATTCCGTGATCGAAATACGGCGAGTCGTGACCTCGGCGTGTCCATCACACTCCCGTCCGCCGGGCCGGCCCCACTCCTGCCCGTACCGGATTCGCTCGGACGGCCTACCCTCGATCGATGTGAAGGTCACCGTACTGGTCGGCGGCGTCGGTGGCGCCCGCTTCCTGCTCGGCGTGCAACACCTGTTGGGGCTGGGGCAATTTCGTGGCACCGAAGGTACTGCTGGGACTGATGATACTGCTGAGCACCAACTTACTGCAGTGGTCAATGTGGGCGACGACGCATGGATGTTCGGCGTGCGGATCTGTCCGGATCTCGACACCTGCATGTACACCCTCGGCGGCGGCATCGATCCCGAACGCGGCTGGGGCCACCGCAATGAAACCTGGCACGCCAAGGAGGAACTCGCGGCCTACGGCGTCCAACCCGACTGGTTCGGACTCGGCGACCGGGATCTGGCGACACATCTCGTGCGCAGCCAGATGTTGCGCGCGGGTTATCCGCTCTCGCAGGTGACCGAGGCGTTGTGCTCGAGGTGGGCGCCCGGGGCCCGGCTGCTGCCGGCCAGTGACGACCGCAGCGAAACACACGTCGTGATCACCGATCCCGGGCCCGGCCAGTATGCCGGCGAGAAGCGCGCCATCCACTTTCAGGAGTGGTGGGTGCGGTACCGCGCGAAAGTACCAACGCACAGCTTCGCTTTCGTCGGCGCGGAGAAGGCCACCGCCGGACCGGGCGTCGCCGAGGCCATCGAATCGGCCGACGTCGTCCTCATCGCGCCCTCGAACCCGGTGGTGAGCATCGGGGCGATCCTCGCCGTACCCGGTATCCGCGGCGCACTGCGGTCGACACCGGCGCCGGTCGTGGGCTACTCCCCGATCATCGGCGGAAAGCCGTTGCGGGGCATGGCCGATGAATGCCTGTCGGTGATCGGCGTGCCGAGTACGTCACAAGCCGTCGGCAGGCACTACGGAGCGCGCTCCGGCGTCGGGATCCTCGACGGCTGGCTGGTGCACGAGGGGGACGGCGCACAGATCGACGGCGTCGAGGTCCGCGCGGTGCCGCTGCTCATGACCGATCCCGAGGTGACCGGCGAGATGGTCCGCGCCGGAATGGATTTGGCAGGCATCAAGCCATGAGCGGCGACCATGCCCCAACGGCGCCGCCGAGCGGCGACCATGCCCCAACGGCGCCGCCGAGCGGCGACCATGGCTCCGCGGCCGCCGTGGAACTCCTGCCCGTTCACGGCCTACCCGAGTTCCGGCCCGGCGACGACCTCGCCGCGGCGATCGCCACGGCCGCCCCGTGGCTGCGCGACGACGACATCGTCGTGGTCACGAGCAAGGTGATGTCGAAGTGCGAGGGCCGCATCGTCGATGCGCCGATCGACCCCGACGAACGCGACGTGCTGCGGCGCAGGCTCATCGACGCCGAGGCGGTTCGCGTGCTGGCGCGCAAAGGCCGCACGCTGATCACCGAGAACGCGATCGGCCTGGTCCAGGCCGCCGCGGGCGTCGACGGCTCCAACGTCGACTCCGCTGAACTCGCGCTGTTGCCAACCGATCCCGATGCCAGTGCCGCCGCACTGGCCTCGGGTCTGCGCGAGCGGCTCGGCGTAACGGTCGGCGTCGTCGTCACCGACACCATGGGCCGGGCGTGGCGCAACGGACAGACCGACGTCGCGATCGGCGCGGCGGGCGTGACCGTGCTGCACGGTTACGGCGGTTCGGTCGACCGGCACGGCAACGAACTGATCGTCACCGAGATCGCGGTCGCCGACGAGATCGCCGCGGCCGCGGATCTGGTGAAAGGCAAGCTGACCGACATCCCGGTCGCGGTGGTGCGCGGGCTGCGGTTGCCCGACGACGGTTCCACTGCGCGCCGGCTGGTACGGGCGGGCGAGGAGGACCTGTTCTGGCTCGGCACCGAGGAGGCCATCGCGCTCGGCAGGAGCCAGGCACAACTGCTGCGCCGGTCGGTGCGCCGCTTCACGGCCGAGCCCGTGGACCCCGCGATCGTGGAATCGGCTGTCGCCGAGGCCCTCACCGCGCCGGCACCGCATCACACCCGACCGGTGCGGTTCGTGTGGTTACAGGATCCCGCCCGACGGTCGGTGCTGCTGGATCGGATGAAAGACAAATGGCGCGCCGACCTGTCCGCCGACGGGCGTCCCGCCGACGCCGTCGAACGTCGCGTCGAGCGCGGCCGAATCCTCTACGACGCGCCGGAAGTGGTCATCCCGTTCCTGGTGCCCGACGGTGCGCACAGCTACCCGGACGCCGACCGTACGGCCGCAGAGCACACGATGTTCACCGTCGCGGTCGGCGCGGCGGTGCAGGCGCTGCTGGTGGCATTGGCCGTGCGGGGCGTCGGCAGCTGCTGGATCGGGTCGACGATCTTCGCCCCCGACATCGTCCGCGAGGAACTCGACCTGCCCGACGACTGGGAACCGTTGGGCGCGATCGCGATCGGCTACTCGCAGGACGAGACGCCGTCCGGTCCGCGGTCTCCCGTGCCGACCGACGGACTGCTGGTTCGCAAGTGAGCCTGCACGCTTCGGCGGTCGAGATCCTGACCCGTTGGCACGCACCGGATCCCGCACAGGACACCCTGCGGCACGCGGTGTTGGCGTTCCTGGCGGCTCGACCCGACGGTTGTCTGCGCCAATGCGCCCCCGGCCACGTCACCGGGTCGGCGCTCGTGCTCGACCACACCGGCACGCGCGCGCTGCTGACCCTGCACCCCCGATTCGGGCGATGGCTGCAACTCGGCGGGCATTGCGAGCCGACCGATTCCGATGTCGTGGCGGCCGCGCTGCGAGAAGCCACCGAGGAGTCCGGCATCGGGAATCTCACGATCGACCCGACCATGGCCGCACTGCACGTGCACCCCGTCACGTGTTCGCTCGGGGTGCCGACCCGTCACCTCGACATGCAGTTCGTCGTGCACGCCCCCGCCGGTGCTGAAATCGCGGTGAGCGACGAGTCTCTGGATTTGCGGTGGTGGCCGCTGGACGCGCTACCCGAAGATTGCGATTTCGGCCTCACGCAGTTGGCGGCGGCCGCCCGTCATCGGTGATTTCGGTGTCCAAACGCTCGCTCAGCGACTGTGCGAGCACCGAAAACCACTCCGCGTTATACGTCGGTGGAGAACCGTATTCCGCCGTCGGGAATCGTCACCCCCGGCCACACGCGGGCACCGCGAAGGAGTTCGCAGCGGGCGCCGATGTCGGCGCCGTCGCCGATCACGCCGTCGCGGATCAGCGCGCGCGGGCCGATTCGGGCACCGAACCCGACGATCGAGCGTTCGATCACCGCACCGGCGCCCACCCGCGCGCCGTCGAAGATGACCGCGCCGTCCAGCCGTGCGCCACCGGCGATCTCGGCGCCGCGACCGACCACCGCGCCACCGATCAACAACGCCCCGGGAGCGACGCTGGCGCCGTCGTGCACCAGCTTTTCACCGCGGTGCCCGCCCAGCGCGGGTGACGGCGCGATACCACGCACCAGATCCGCCGACCCCCGTACGAAATCCTCCGGTGTGCCCATGTCGCGCCAGTACGTGGAGTCGACGTAGCCGCACACCCGAAGCCCGTCGGAGAGCAGGCCCGGAAACACCTCGCGTTCGACCGAAAGCGCCCGGCCCTTGGGTATGCGCTCGATCACCTCGCGCTTGAACACATAGCAGCCCGCGTTGATCTGATCGGTCGGCGGGTCCTGCGTCTTCTCGAGGAAGGCGGTCACCATTCCGTCGGAATCGGTTGGCACGCAACCGAATGCGCGCGGGTCACCGACGCGCACCAGGTGCAGCGTCACGTCGGCGGCGTTGCTCTCATGTGAGTCCAGCAGCGCGCGAAGGTCGGCCCCGGACAACACGTCGCCGTTGAACACAAGCGCGGTGTCGTGGCGCAACTTTCCGGTGACGTTCGCGATGCCGCCGCCGGTGCCCAGTGGTTCGGTCTCGACGACGTATTCGATCTGCAAACCGAATTTGGAACCGTCGCCGAACTCGGATTCGAACACCGCCGCCTTATACGACGTGCCCAGCACGACGTGTTCGATACCGGCCTCGGCGATGCGCGACAGCAGGTGTGTCAGGAACGGCAGGCCGGCGGTCGGCAGCATCGGCTTGGGCGCGGACAGCGTCAGCGGTCGCAGCCGGGTGCCCAGACCGCCGACGAGGATGACGGCGTCGACGTGTGCGGGGTTCACTAGCGCCGTCCTTTCGCCCGTTTGCGTCGTGAGTTGCGGACCACCAGGCCCGCACGCGCGGCGAGCGAGCTTCGGATCGTCCACCGCAGCGGACCCTGCCACCACCTGGGGTATCGATCCGCGAGGAAAGTGTAGGTGCTGGTGTGATGGGCGGCCAAGTTGCGCGCGGGGTCCTTGCCGGTCGCGTGACCCTTGTCGTGCAAAACCTCGGCGGCCGGGACGTACACGTTCTGCCAACCCGCCCGCGACAGCCGATCACCCAGGTCGACGTCCTCCATGTACATGAAATAGCGCTCGTCGAAGCCCGAGATCTCCTCGAACGCCGACCGGCGCAGCAACAGACACGATCCCGACAGCCAGCCGACCGCGCGTTCGCTGGGCTCCCGGCGCTCCTGACGGTATTCGGCGGTCCACGGATTGGACTTCCAGAACGGCCCCACGACGGCGTGCATGCCGCCGCGCACCAGGCTGGGCTGGTGCCGGGCCGACGGGTACACCGAACCGTCCGGATCGCGGATCAGCGGGCCGAGCGAACCGGCACGCGGCCAGCGTGCGGCGGCCTCCAATAGGATGTCGATGGAGTGTGGGCCCCACTGCACGTCGGGGTTGGCCACGATGAAGAAGTCGTTGTTGTCCGAGTCCTTCAGATACTCGGCGACCGCGCGGTTCACCGCGCTGCCGTACCCGAGATTGCCGCCGGTGGGCAGCAATCGGGCGTTGGGATAGCGCGCGAGCGCCTCTTCGGGTGCGCCGTCGGTGGAGCCGTTGTCGGCCATCACTACTGTCACCGGCCGGTCGGTGGCGTGCGACAGCGACGCCAGAAACCGGTTGAGGTGCGGACCCGGTGAGTACGTCACCGTGACGACGACCAACTCGTCACTCATGTGGCACCGGTTCCGAACTCACGGCGTCGAGGGTATCGGGCCGCCACGCCCGTACCGCGACAGCGCATCGGCCAACGCCTCGCGCCACGGCCGCAGCGGCGCCAGGCCCGCCTCGGCGGACCGTCGGCCCGACAGCGCCGTATACGCCGGGCGCCGCGCGGGCCGCGGCTTGTCGGCGCTGGCGACGGGCCGTACCCGCTCGGGGTCGGCGCCGACGGCCTCGAAGACCGCCCGCGCCTGGTCGTAGCGGCTGGCCTCACCGACGTTGGCCGCGTGCAGCACCGGTGCACGGATCGCGCCGTCGGCGATCTCCAGCAGCGCCGAGGCGAGATCACCGGCGTAGGTCGGAGACGCCATCTGGTCGGCCGCCGCCTCGACCGGGTCCTCACCGGCGGCCTTGCGGCGCATGGTCGCGGCGAAGTCGGTTCCGTCGGCGCCCTCGTACACCCACGACGTCCGCACGACGTGGGCGCCGGGTAGGGCGGCCAACACGGCCCGCTCCCCGGCGAGTTTGGTGCGGCCGTAGACGTTCACCGGCCCCGTCTCGTCGTCGATCTCATACGGGTGGCGCGCTGTGCCGGAGAACACGTAGTCGGTCGAGATGTGGACCAGGCGGGCTCCGACCGAGTTGCATGCCCGCGCGAGATGAGCCGGCCCGTCCGCGTTGACCGCGTGCGCGCGGTCCGGTTCGGCCTGCGCCGCGTCCACATCGGTGACCGCGGCGCAGTTGATCACCACATCCCCGGCCTCGATGACACGCTGGGCGGCCGCCGGGTCGGTGACGTCGAGCTCCGACGACGTCAGCGCCAGTACCTCGCGGCCCTGCTCACGAGCTTGACCTGCAAGAACCCGACCGACCATGCCGCCCGCGCCGGGTATGACGATCCTGCCCGGTCCGCGAGAAGTCATGGTCACGAGTCTGGCACGCCGAGGCGCGCTACCCGCTTAGCGCCCATCTCGCCAGTAGCCTGGGCTGATGCCCGGTCGAATGCTCCGTGTCATCGCCGTGTCCGCGGCCTTGGCGATCGTGGTCGGCACCGGAGTCGCGTGGGGCAAGATCCGCTCGTTTGAATCCGGCATCAACCACATCTCGTCGATCGCGCTCGGAGAGGGCGGCGAAGACGGCGCGATCGACATCCTGCTCGTCGGTATGGACAGCCGCACCGACGCGCACGGCAATCCGCTGTCCCAGGAGGAACTGGCGACGCTGCGGGCGGGCGACGACGAAGCCACGAACACCGACACGATCATCCTGATCCGCGTCCCCAACAACGGGAAGTCCGCCACCGCCATCTCGATCCCCCGCGACTCCTATGTCGAGGCGCCCGGTATCGGCAAGATGAAGATCAACGGCGTGTACGGCTCGGAACACCTCGAGAAGATGACCGAGCTCGTCGAGCAGAAGGGCATGGACCCGGCCGAAGCCGAACCGCAGGCGACCGAAGCCGGGCGCGAAGCCCTGATCAAGACCGTGGCCAACCTCACCGGCGTCACCGTCGACCATTACGCCGAGGTCGGCCTGCTGGGCTTCGCGCTGATCACCGATGCCCTCGGCGGCGTCAACGTGTGCTTGAAAGAGCCTGTGTACGAACCGCTCTCGGGAGCCGACTTCCCTGCGGGCTGGCAGAAGCTGAACGGCCCGCAGGCGTTGAGCTTCGTCCGGCAGCGCCACGATCTGCCGCG
Organism: Mycolicibacterium novocastrense; assembly: GCF_001499835.1. Taxonomy (NCBI): domain Bacteria; kingdom Bacillati; phylum Actinomycetota; class Actinomycetes; order Mycobacteriales; family Mycobacteriaceae; genus Mycobacterium; species Mycolicibacterium novocastrense. The sequence continues at coordinate 47,779 of NZ_LQIH01000002.1, read as the reverse complement.
CGGCGACCTCGACCGGGTGACGCGCCAGCAGGCGGTGATGGCTTCCCTTGCGCACGAGGTGATCTCCGGCAAGACGTTGTCGAGTCCGGCCACCCTGAACCGGCTGCAGGACGCCGTGCAGCGCTCCGTCGTGCTCTCCGACGGTTGGGACGTCATGCAATTCGCCGACCATCTGCAGAAGCTGGCCGCCGGAAACGTCGCGTTCGCCACCATTCCGGTGCTGCAGGAGAACGGCTGGAGCGACGACGGAATGCAAAGCGTCGTGCGGGTCGACGCCACCGAGGTCAAGAGTTGGGTCGAAGGCCTGTTGCACGAGCAGGACGAGGGTAAGACCGAGGAGATCGCCTACTCGCCCGACAAGACCACCGTGGAGGTCGTCAACGCCACCGAGGTCAACGGTCTGGCCGCCGCGGTGTCGCAGGTGCTGGCCAACAAGGGGTTCACCCCCGGCGCGACGGGCAACCACGAAGGCGACCCGGTGGCCAGCAGCCAGGTGCGCGCCAACAAGACCGATGACCTTGGCGCACAGGCCGTCTCGAAGGATCTGGGCGGATTGGCGATCGTCGAGGACCCATCGGTGGGCCCGGGGCACGTGCGCGTCGTGCTGGCCGACGACTACACCGGCCCGGGTTCCGGTCTGGACGGCAGCAGCGTTCCGACGCTCACGACCGATTCCGTGGCCGTCGGTTCGACCCAGACCGCCCCGCCCCCGTCGCCGATCCTGACCGCCGGATCCGACGATCCGGAATGCGTCAACTAACGTCGAGCAGCGTGACGACAGTCAGCGGGGCAATTCTCGACCCGCTCATGGCCTCCGACCCCGCCGGCCCCCGCATAACCTACTACGACGATGCGAGCGGCGAACGCATCGAGTTGTCCACCGCCACGCTTGCCAACTGGGCGGCCAAGACCGCCAACCTGTTACGCGACGAGTTGGGCGCAGGCCCGTCGTCTCGCATCGCGGTCTTGCTGCCCGCGCACTGGCAGAGCGCCGCCGTGTACTTCGGGATCTGGTGGATCGGCGCCGAGGTGGTGCTCGGGGACGCATCCGCGGATTCGGGCGACGTCGCGCTGTGCACCGTGGACCGGTTGACCGAGGCGGACAACGCGGTCGGACTGGGTGAGGTTGCGGTGCTGTCGTTGGATCCGTTCGGCAAGCCCGCCGCTGATCTGCCGGTCGGCGTCACCGACTACGCCACCGCCGTACGGGTACACGGCGACCAGATCTCACCGGAGCGCATGCCCGGCCCGGCGCTCAACGGCCGCGGCGTCGACGAGGTCCTCGACGCGGCCCGCCAATCCGCGGCGGCACAGGGTCTCACCGCATCCGACCGCGTGCTGTCCAGCGCCGGATGGGACACCGCCGACGAACTCGTCGACCATATGCTGGCCGTCTTCGCCGTCGGCGCCTCGCTCGTGCAGGTGGCCCATCCCGACGCCGCGCTGGCCGACCGTCGACGGACAACCGAGAAGGTCACCAAGGGTTGAGCAGCCAGCGCGGCGAAATCACGCTTTCGCTGCCGTAGAGGCCCTCCCGGTGCCACGCTGGACGGCGTGATCGACCGGCGCGAATTCTTCGTGCTGTCGGCGGGCGTAACGGCCGCCGTCGTGAGCGGCTGTTCGTCGCGGACACCCGAACCGGCCTCGGCCGATCGGGCCACCGGCCCGGCATTCGACATCACGTTCACGCCCGCGGAGGCGGACGTCGACCTGGGCGGGGTCACCGTGCGCACCTGGGCGTACCGCGACCAGGTGCCCGGCCCGCAGATCCGCATCCGCAGAGGCGACAGGATGCGCGCACAGCTGGACAACGGGCTGCCCGCCCCGACCACCATCCACTGGCACGGCCTGGCCATCCCCAATGCCATGGACGGCGTGCCTGTGCTGACGCAGCCCGCCGTGCCCGCGGGCCAGTCGTTCACCTACGACTTCGTCGTGCCCGACGCCGGGACGTACTGGTATCACTCCCATGAGGGCACCCAACTCGACCGCGGGCTGTACGGCCCCCTGATCATCGAGGACCCCGCCGACGGCGCCGACTACGACGACGAACTTGTCGTGGTGCTCGACGATTGGGTCGATGGCACCGGGCGCACCCCCGACCAGGTCCTGGCGGACCTGAACAACGCGGGCATGCCGGCGATGCCGAACCTGCCGGACGCCGGCATCACCCCGGCCAGGCCGCTCGGCGACGACGGCGGCGACGTCACCTACCCTTACTACCTCATCAACGGGCGCGTGAGCGCCGATCCGCAGGTCGTCGATTACCGTGCCGGACAACGTATCCGGCTGCGGATCGTCAACGCCGGTTCGGACACCGCGTTCCAGGTCGGCGTGCCCGGGCACCCGCTGCGGGTGATCGCGACCGACGGGTTCCCGGTCGAGTCCACGCAGACCGATTCGGTCATCCTCGGGATGGGCGAACGGGCCGACGCGATCGTCACCCTGCAGACGTCGGCTCCAATCATCGCCGCGGCGTACCGCAAGGACGGCTACGCGCGACTCGACATGCGCGTCGACAACAAGGCCGCCGCCGGCAACATCGACGATTACGTCGCAACGCTGCGGACCCGGCCCCCGCTCGACACCGCGACGCTTGCGGCCACACCCGAGGTGAACCTGCCTAAGCGCACCGACCAACAGGTCATCGACATGCGGTTGGCCGGTCCGGTCGACGGCTACACCTGGACGATCAACGGACGCCGCTACGACCCGCCCCGCGACGGATACCCGGTCACGCGCGGCCAACGTGTTCGCATCCGCTATGTGAACTCATCGAAGATGTTTCACCCCATGCACTTACACGGGCACACGTTCCAGGTGATGGGAACCGAAGGTCCACGGGCTCGCAAGGACACGGTTCTGGTCGCGCCGCTGCGCACCGTCGACATCGACTTCGACACCGACAACCCGGGGCGCTGGATCGCCCACTGCCACAACACGTATCACCTCGAGGCCGGGATGGCCACGTTCATCGAGTACGCCTGAGCCAGCAGGCGAGCCCGGCGACTACTTCAGCAGCGCGCGCGACATCACCACGCGCTGAATCTGGTTGGTGCCCTCGTAGATCTGGGTGATCTTGGCGTCGCGCATGAACCGCTCGACGGGGAAGTCGGTGGTGTAGCCGTAACCGCCGAACAGTTGGACCGCGTTGGTGGTCACCTCCATCGCGACATCGGAGGCAAAGCATTTCGACGCCGAGGAGATGAATCCGAGATCGGGCTCGCCGCGTTCGGCGCGAGCGGCCGCGGAGTACACCGTCAGCCGGGCGGCCTCGATCTTCATCGCCATGTCGGCGAGCATGAACTGCACGGCCTGGAAGTCGCCGATCGGCTTGCCGAACTGCTTGCGCTCCTTGACATATGCGATGGACGCGTCGAGTGCGCCCTGCGCGATGCCGACCGCCTGCGCCCCGATCGTCGGGCGGGTGTGGTCCAAGGTCGCCAGCGCGGTCTTGAATCCGGTGCCCTCGTCGCCGATGATCCGGTCGGCCGGAATCCGGCAGTCCTCGAAGTACAACTCGGTGGTGGGCGATCCCTTGATGCCCATCTTCTTCTCCTTGGCGCCGACGGAGAAGCCCGGATCGTCCTTGTGCACCACGAACGCCGAGATGCCGTTGGCCTTCTTGTCCGGATCGGTCACCGCCATCACCGTGTACCACGTCGACTGGCCGCCGTTGGAGATCCAGCACTTGGCGCCGTTGAGCACCCACTCGTCACCCTCAAGGCGGGCCCTGGTGCGCATCGAGGCGGCGTCGCTGCCCGCCTCGCGCTCCGACAGCGCGTACGACGCAACGGCTTCACCGGCGGCGATCGACGGCAGCACCTGCTTCTTGAGTTCCTCGCTGCCGCGCAGCAGCAGCCCCATGGTGCCCAGCTTGTTGCAGATCGGGATTAGCGACGACGACGCGCACACCCGCGCGACCTCCTCGATCACGATGCACGCCGCGATCGAGTCGCCGCCCTGACCGCCGTACTCCTCGGGGATGTGGATGGCGGCCATGCCCGATGCGGTCAGCGCCTCGAGAGCCTCACTGGTGTAGCGCGCCTTCTCGTCGACGTCGGCCGCGTGCGGGGCGATCTCCTTCTCGCAGAGGTCGCGCAGCACCGCACGCAGTTCGTTGTGCTCGTCGGAGAGCCGAAAGAGGTCGAATGACGGGTTGCCGATGGCCATGAAAACTCCTTGCTACTCGCCGGTAACCCTACTCTCGCGGGTCCCGGTCGACCTATTCGCCGAGGAGGCGGTCGCGCAGCGCCGCGTCCTTCTGCAGCACCGTGTCGTGCAGGTCGGCCTGGAACTGTAGGACCCGCTTGCGCAGGCCCGCGTCCGCCGACCCCAGGATCCGCACCGCCAGCAAGCCCGCGTTGCGCGCGCCGCCGATCGACACCGTGGCCACCGGCACCCCGGCGGGCATCTGCACGATCGACAGCAGCGAGTCCAGGCCGTCGAGCTTGGCCAGCGGCACCGGAACGCCGATGACGGGCAGCGGGGTCGCCGACGCCACCATGCCGGGCAGATGGGCCGCCCCGCCGGCCCCGGCGATGATCACTTCGATGCCGCGGTCCGCGGCGCTCTGGGCGTACTCGAGCATGCGGACCGGTGTGCGGTGCGCGGAGACGACGCCGACCTCGAAGGGCACTTCGAACTCGGCCAGCGCGTGGGCGGCGTCCTCCATCACCGACCAGTCGCTGTCGCTGCCCATGATCAGGCCGACCCGCGGCGCAGGAGCACTACTCATGTGGGTCCCATCCGTCCGTCCATTCCGCGTGCGACAACCAGTGTGCCGCCCTGCCCGCGCGTTCGCGCACGTCGGCGACGAACGCGTCGTCGTCAAGAGAACCGGTGGCCGCGCCCAGGATGTTGACGTGACCGATCTTTCGCCCGGGGCGCTCGCCCTTGCCGTACAGATGCACCTTCGCGTCGGGCATCCTCGCGAACAGGTGGTGCAGCCGTTCGTCCATCGTCATCGTCGGTGTTTGTTGTGCGCCAATCACGTTGGCCATCACCGTCACTGGGACGATTTGCGCGGTGTCGCCCAGCGGATAGTCGAGCACCGCGCGCAGGTGCTGTTCGAACTGGCTGGTGTGCGCGCCGTCCATGGTCCAGTGACCGGAGTTGTGCGGACGCATCGCGAGCTCGTTGACCAGCAGGGTGCCGTCGACGGTTTCGAACAACTCGACGGCCAGCACCCCGACGACCCCGAGTTCGGAGGCCAGTCGCAAACCCAGTTGACCGGCCGCGCAGCGCAATTCGTCATCGAGGCCCGGTGCCGGTGCGATCACCTCGACGCAGATGCCGTCGCGCTGCACGGTTTCCACCACCGGCCACGCCGCGCCCTGCCCGAACGGGGAACGTGCCACCAGCGCCGCCAGTTCGCGCCGCATCGCGACCCTCTCCTCGACCATCACGTCCGCCCCGCCGTCCAGGTAGCGCTGCGCGGCCTCACGCGCCTCGGCGACGTCGCCGGCCAGCGTGACCCCGCGGCCGTCGTAACCGCCGCGCACGGTCTTGACGACGACGGGACCGTCGATGCGTGCGGCGAACGCGTCGATGTCGGACAGGTCGTCGACCGCTGCGAACCGCGGTACCGGCGCGCCGAGCGCTTCCAGCCTGCGGCGCATCACCAGCTTGTCCTGGGCGTGGATCAGCGCCGACGGTGGCGGAGCCACGTTCACACCGTCGGCCAGCAGCTTCTCCAGCAGTTCGGCGGGCACGTGCTCGTGGTCGAAGGTCAGCGCGTCGGCGCCGGAGGCGACACGGCGCAGCGCGTCAAGATCGGTGTGTGTGCCCAACACCACATCCGGGCTGACCTGAGCGGCCGGGTCGCCGGCGTCGACGGCGAGGACACGCAGCGTCTGACCGAGCGCGATCGCGGCCTGATGGGTCATCCTGGCCAGCTGACCACCGCCGACCATGGCCACCACAGGCGGTCCGTTGGGGTTCTGTGACACGTCCTCATGGTGTCATGACCACGCGGTGGGCCTGGTCCCCGTGTATCGGCTGGGACCTGCATGAGTACACGTAGAGTGCGGTATTTCCGTACACTGCCCTGTTGTGTCCTTTACCGATGCGACGATCGCGCGGCTGCCCGGTCCGGTACGGCCGTACTTCGAGCGGCATCACGAACTGATCAAGTTCGCGATCGTCGGCGCGACGACGTTCATCATCGACACGTCGGTCTTTTACACGCTCAAGCTCACCGTTCTGGAGCCCAAGCCGGTGACGGCCAAGATCATCGCCGGCATCGTCGCGGTGATCGCGTCCTACATCCTGAACCGCGAATGGAGCTTCCGGGACCGCGGTGGACGGGAGCGTCATCACGAGGCGCTGCTGTTCTTCGGCGTCAGCGGGGTCGGCGTGCTGTTGAGCATGGCCCCGCTGTGGATCTCCAGCTATGTGTTGATGCTGCGGGTGCCCGAAGTCAGCCTGACGGTGGAGAACATCGCCGACTTCATTTCTGCCTACATCATCGGCAACCTGCTGCAGATGGCGTTCCGGTTCTGGGCGTTTCGGCGCTGGGTGTTTCCCGACGAGTTCGGCCGCAATCCGGACCGGGCGATGGAGTCGCTCACCGCGGGCGGGCTGGCCGAACTCCTCGAGGACCATCACGAGGGCGTCGCCACCGAGCACGCCGAAGGGAACGTCACCCCGCTGCGCCGCCCCGGCCGCCGCGCCGGGCGCGCCGCTCAGCTGGGCGACTCCTCCGAGCCCAGGGTGTCGAAGACCTCGTGATACAGCAGCGAGTGGACCCGTTCCACTCGCGGGATGTCGTGAAACTCGAGCGGGTCCTGCGCCGCTGACTCGATGATCAACGTGCCGGTCCGCAGCATGCGGTCCAGCAGCCCGTGCCGGAACTCGACGCTGTTGATTCGCGCCAGCGGGATGTCGATACCCGAGCGGGTCAGCACCCCGTGCCGGAACATCACCCGCCGGTCGGTGATCACGAAGTGCGTCGTCCACCAATTCAGGAACGGCCAGATTGTCAGCCACCCGACGACCACCAGCCAGATCGCACCGATCACGATCAGCACGACGTTGCGGGCCGTCTGATCCCAATCCATCGTGTTGACGTATCCGGCGCCGAACGCGGCCAGCGCCGTCACCAGGAGCAACACCAGGACCGGCCCGATGAGCCGTTTCCAATGCGGATGGCGGTGTAGCACCACCTGCTCGTCGGAGGCGAGCACATTGTCGGGGTAACCCATGCGATGACCTTAAAGCGAAATCACTGGTCGGGCCGGAGATGGACGATGTCGCCTGCGGAGACCGTCACCGACCGGCCGTCGGCCTCGATGACCAGCCGGCCCTGCTCGTCGACGTCTCGCGCCACGCCGACGACCTCCTGATCCCCGGGCAGCACGGCACGGACCCGCTGCCCCAGCGTGAGGCTGCGGGCGCGGTAGTCGGCGGCAAGGCCGGCGTCGGCGCCTGCGGCACGGGCCCAGGATTCGACGCGGTTGCCCAGTTCGTGCAGGAGCCGGACGAGCAGGCGTTGCCGGTCGGGTGCCGGGACGCCGAGGTCCACCAGCGATGTAACCCCCTCGACGCCGATGTCCTCGCCGCGCAGCGAGACGTTGAGCCCGACGCCGACCACGACGGCCTGTTGACCGCCGGCGACCTCGGCCAGGATCCCCGCCAGCTTGCCGCCTCCGGCGAGGACGTCGTTGGGCCACTTCAGGCCCGCGGTCACACCCGTGTCGGCCACGGCGTCGACGACGGCGACCCCGGTCGCCAGCGGCAGCCACCCCCACGCGGAGCTGGGCACCGCGGTCGCGTCGAGGCCCACCGACACCGTGATCTGCGCGTACGGTACCGCCGACCAGCTGCGGCCCCGGCGGCCACGGCCCGCGGTCTGGTTCTCGGCGATCAGCACGGCACCGGCGATGGGCTCGCCGCGCCCGGCGGCCGCGATCAGGTCGGCGTTGGTCGAGCCGGTCTCGGCCACCACGTCGATACGCCGCCACACGCGCGAACCGGCGAACACCTGCTCCCGCAACGCCTCGACATCAAGGGGAGCCCGGTGCGCGGTCATCGGAATCGGACTCCCATCTTCGGACTCGTTCGGCCCTCACTACTACCACCGACGGCTGCGCGCGCGGTGCGCAAGGCAGCTTAAGGGGACCTTAAGGACGCGCCGTCGGTCGCGCACCGGGCGTTCGTTAGCATCGACCACCATGACCTCCGTTCAGAAGCCGTCGGTCGAGCCGTCAGGCGAACACGAGATCGACATCCACACCACCGCGGGCAAGCTGGCCGATCTGCGCAGGCGCACCGAGGAGACCTTGCACCCGGTCGGCGAGGAAGCGGTCGAGAAGACACACGCCAAAGGCAAGCTCACCGCTCGCGAACGCATCCTGGCGTTGCTCGACGAGGGGTCCTTCGTCGAACTGGACGCGCTGGCCCGTCACCGAAGCACCAACTTCGGGATGGAGGCCAACCGCCCGCTCGGTGACGGCGTGGTGACCGGTTACGGCACCATCGACGGCCGCGAGGTGTGCATCTTCAGCCAGGACGCGACGGTCTTCGGCGGCAGCCTCGGCGAGGTGTACGGCGAAAAGATCGTCAAGGTCCAGGAACTCGCGATCAAGACCGGCAGGCCGTTGATCGGCATCAACGACGGTGCGGGCGCGCGCATCCAAGAGGGCGTCGTCTCACTTGGCTTGTACAGCAACATCTTCCACAACAACATCCTGGCCTCCGGCGTGATCCCGCAGATCTCGCTGATCATGGGTGCCGCGGCGGGCGGCCATGTGTACTCCCCCGCGCTGACCGACTTCGTGATCATGGTCGACCAGACCAGCCAGATGTTCATCACCGGACCCGACGTCATCAAGACCGTCACCGGTGAAGAAGTGACGATGGAGGAACTCGGCGGCGCGCACACCCACATGGCGAAGTCGGGGCTGGCGCACTATGTGGCCTCCGGCGAGCAGGATGCGTTCGACTATGTGCGCGAACTGCTTTCGTACCTGCCGAGCAACAACTACGCCGATCCGCCGCGCTACCCGGAGGCGGTGCCCGAGGGGCCGATCGAGGACAACCTCACCGACGAGGACATCGAGCTGGACACGCTGATTCCGGACTCCCCGAACCAGCCCTACGACATGCACGAGGTCATCACCCGCATCCTCGACGAGGACGAGTTCCTCGAGGTGCAGGCCGGCTACGCGCAGAACATCATCGTCGGGTTCGGCCGCATCGAGGGCCGCCCGGTCGGAATCGTGGCCAACCAGCCGACCCAGTTCGCCGGCTGCCTGGACATCAACGCCTCGGAGAAGGCCGCGCGGTTCATCCGAACCTGTGACTGCTTCAACGTCCCGATCGTGATGCTGGTCGACGTGCCGGGCTTCCTGCCGGGCACCGGCCAGGAGTACAACGGCATCATCCGACGCGGCGCCAAGCTGCTCTACGCCTACGGCGAGGCCACCGTCGCCAAGATCACCGTGATCACCCGCAAGGCCTACGGCGGCGCCTACTGCGTCATGGGGTCCAAGGAGATGGGCGCCGACGTGAACGTCGCCTGGCCGACCGCGCAGATCGCGGTGATGGGCGCCTCGGGCGCCGTGGGCTTCGTGTACCGCTCGAAGCTCAAGGAAGCGGCCAAGAACGGCGAGGACGTCGACTCGTTGCGCCTGGAGTTGCAGCAGGAGTACGAGGACACGCTGGTCAACCCGTACATCGCGGCCGAACGCGGTTACGTCGACGCGGTCATCCCGCCCTCGCACACGCGCGGCTACGTCGCGAACGCACTGAGGCTGCTGGAGCGCAAGATCACGCAGATTCCGCCCAAGAAGCACGGGAACATTCCACTGTGAGCGGGGCGACCGAGAACGACGTGGAGGCCGACGTGACGGACAGCGGCGCGCAGCAGGATCACGAGGCGCACATCCAGGTCGTCAGGGGTGAGCCCAGCACCGACGAGCTCGCAGCGCTGATCGCGGTGCTCGCCGCCGCGTCGAGCGCGCCGTCCGAGCCGCGCGAGCAGGAAGAGAACCTCTGGGGTCATCCGGTGGACCGGCTGCGGTACACGCCGTTCAGCTGGCAGCGGGTGACGCTCGTGGAACGGGCACACATGCGCCGTCGATGACGCGCGTCGTCCTCGCCTCGGCGTCGCCCGGACGCCGAAAGGTGTTGCGGCAGGCCGGAATCGACCCCCTGATCGTGGTGTCCGGTGTCGACGAGGACGCGGTCGTCGCCGGGCTTGACGATGCGGCGACACCCGCGCAGGTGACGGTCGCCCTCGCCACGGCCAAGGCCGACGCGGTGGTCGCCGAACTCGATCCGACGATCGGTGCCGACTGCGTCGTGATCGGCTGCGATTCCATGCTGTTCCGCGACGGGACGTTGGCCGGCAAGCCCGCGACGGCGGAGGCCGCGCTTGCCGGCTGGCAGCAGATGGCCGGCTCATCCGGTCAGCTCCACACGGGGCACTGCGTGATCCGCTTGCAGCACAACAGGATTGTGTGTCGGCTCGCCGAGGCCGAGTCCACCACCGTGCACTTCGCGTCGCCGTCGAGGGCCGATCTGGAGGCCTACATCGCCAGCGGGGAGCCGACGGCGGTGGCGGGAGGGTTCACCCTCGACGGTCTGGGCGGCTGGTTCATCGAGGGCGTGGTTGGTGACCCGTCGTCGGTGATCGGCATCGGGCTGCCCCTGGTCCGTGGCATGTTCGAGCGCGCCGGGCTGTCGTTGGCGGACCTGTGGCGCGACAACCCCCTCACCTGATCCCACGCGGCACGCGCGCCTCGGTAGGCTCGGGTTTGTGCCTCTGCCTGCCGATCCAGACCCCGCCCTGCAGTCATACGCCCATCCCGAGCGCCTGGTCACCGCCGACTGGTTGTCGGCGAACCTGGGCCGGCCGGGACTGGCCATCGTGGAGTCCGACGAGGACGTACTGCTCTACGACACCGGCCACATACCGGGTGCGGTCAAGATCGACTGGCACACCGACCTGAACGATCCCCACGTGCGCGACTACATCACCGGCGAACAGTTCGCCGACCTGATGAACCGCAAGGGCATCTCCCGCGACGACACGGTGGTGATCTACGGCGACAAGAGCAACTGGTGGGCGGCATACGCGCTCTGGGTGTTCACGCTGTTCGGCCACCCCGACGTCCGGCTGCTCAACGGCGGTCGCGACCTGTGGATCTCCGACGGCCGCGAGACCACGCTCGACGTGCCGAACAAGACAAGCACCGGCTACCCCGTCGTCGAGCGCGACGACGCACCCATCCGCGCGTTCAAGGAGGACGTGCTCGGCGCGCTCGGGAAGGCGCCCCTGATCGACGTCCGCTCGCCGCAGGAGTACACCGGGGAACGCACCCACATGCCCGACTATCCCGAGGAGGGCGCGCTGCGGGGCGGCCACATACCCACCGCACGTTCGATTCCGTGGGCCAAGGCGGCCGACGACAGCGGCCGGTTCCGCAGCCGTGCCGAACTCGAGGAGCTGTACGGCTTCCTGACTCCCGACGACGAGACGATCGTCTACTGCCGCATCGGTGAGCGTTCGAGCCACACCTGGTTCGTGCTGACCCATCTGCTGGGCCTGCCCGGCGTCCGCAACTACGACGGTTCGTGGACCGAATGGGGCAACGCGGTCCGGGTGCCCGTCACCGCCGGGTCCGAACCAGGGGATGTGCCGGGCTCCTCATGAGTGCAATGCCGGCCGCGCTGGCGGAGGTGGTGTCGGACTTCAAAGAGGTGCAGGGACAGGACAAGCTGCAACTGCTTCTGGAGTTCGCCAACGAGCTGCCTGCACTGCCCGCCGACCTCGAAGAGGCCGCGATGGAACCGGTGCCCGAATGCCAGTCGCCGTTGTTCCTCCACGTCGACGCCGACAACCGCGAGCATGTCCGGCTGTACTTCAGCGCGCCCGCCGAAGCGCCGACGACACGGGGGTTCGCCGCGATCCTGGCTGCGGGTCTGGACGACCACTCCGCCGACGAGATCCTGGCCGTGCCCGACGACTTCTACTCCGAACTGGGGCTCGCCGCTTTGATCAGCCCGCTGCGGTTGCGCGGGATGTCGGCGATGCTGGCCCGCATCAAGAAGCGGCTGCGCTGACGCCGACTGCCGAGCGATCACCGGTGTACAGAATGCGGGGCCGAGAACGTACCTGGGTCAGCGCTCGCGGATCCGTGGCAGCAACTGCCGTTTATTACTCGCGGGTATAGGGACCGGCTCGCCGAGACCTCAGCAGGGCCGCATAAACTCCGTCCGTTAGATTCTTAAAGACGTTTCTTAGACATGCCACCAGGAGGCGCAGTGCCCAGTCACGCCAGCTCGAAGATCTCCAAGGTGCTGGTCGCCAACCGCGGGGAGATCGCGGTCCGGGTGATCAGGGCCGCCAAGGACGCCGGGCTGCAGAGCGTGGCGGTGTACGCCGAACCCGACGCCGACGCCCCACACGTACGGCTCGCCGACGAGGCCTTCGCCCTGGGCGGGCAGACCTCGGCCGAGTCGTACCTGGTGTTCGAGAAGCTGCTCGACGCCGCCGAGAAGTCCGGAGCCAACGCGATTCACCCGGGCTACGGGTTCCTCTCCGAGAACGCCGACTTCGCGCAGGCGGTCCTCGACGCCGGCTTGATCTGGATCGGCCCCAGCCCGCAGTCGATCCGCGACCTCGGTGACAAGGTGACCGCCCGCCACATCGCCGCGCGCGCCAAGGCGCCGCTGGTGCCCGGCACCCCGGAACCGGTCAAGGACGCCGACGAGGTCGTCGCGTTCGCCAAGGAGTACGGCGTGCCGATCGCGATCAAGGCCGCGTTCGGCGGCGGTGGCCGCGGTATGAAGGTGGCCCGCACGATCGAGGAGATCCCCGAGCTCTACGAGTCGGCGGTCCGCGAGGCCGTCGCGGCGTTCGGTCGCGGTGAGTGCTTCGTCGAGCGCTACCTGGACAAGCCGCGCCACGTCGAAGCGCAGGTCATCGCCGACCAGCACGGCAACGTCGTGGTGGCGGGCACCCGCGACTGCTCGCTGCAGCGCCGCTTCCAGAAGCTGGTCGAGGAGGCGCCCGCACCGTTTTTGACCGATGCTCAGCGCAAAGAGATCCACGAGTCGGCCAAGCGCATCTGCAAGGAGGCCGGCTACTACGGCGCCGGCACCGTCGAGTACCTCGTCGGCCAGGACGGGCTGATCAGCTTCCTCGAGGTCAACACCCGTCTGCAGGTCGAGCATCCGGTAACCGAGGAGACCTCGGGCATCGACCTGGTGCGCCAGCAGTTCCGCATCGCCAACGGCGAGCCGCTCGACATCACCGAGGATCCGACGCCTCGCGGCCACTCCATCGAGTTCCGCATCAACGGTGAGGACGCCGGTCGCGGCTTCCTGCCCGCCCCCGGCCCGGTCACCAAGTTCGTGCCCCCGACCGGCCCCGGTGTGCGGCTGGATTCCGGCGTGGAGAGCGGTTCGGTGATCGGCGGTCAGTTCGACTCGATGCTGGCCAAGCTGATCGTCACCGGCGCCAACCGCCAAGAGGCCCTCGAGCGGTCCCGGCGCGCGCTCGACGAATTCACCGTCGAGGGCCTGGCCACGGTCATCCCGTTCCACCGGGCGGTCGTGTCGGACCCCGCCTTCATCGGCGATGACTCAGGCTTCACGGTGCACACCCGCTGGATAGAGACCGAGTGGGACAACACGATCGAGCCGTTCACCGGCGGCGATCCGATCGAGGAAGAGGACACCGTGCCGCGGCAGACCGTGGTCGTCGAGGTCGGCGGACGCCGGCTGGAGGTGTCCCTACCCGGTGACCTCGCGCTCGGCGGTGGCGGCGCTGCCGCGGCGGGGGGCAATGTCGTCCGGAAGAAGCCCAAGGCCCGCAAGCGCGGCGGCGGCGGCGGAGCGGCCGCCTCCGGTGACGCCGTGACCGCACCGATGCAGGGCACCGTGGTCAAGGTCGCCGTCGAGGAGGGCCAGGAGGTCTCCGCCGGTGACCTCGTCGTGGTGCTCGAGGCGATGAAGATGGAGAACCCGGTGACCGCGCACAAGGACGGCACGATCACCGGCCTGGCGGTCGAGCCCGGCGCAGCGATCACCCAGGGCACCGTCCTCGCCGAGATCAAGTGAATTCGGTGCGCAACCGATCGCGCAGCGAGCGTTAGCGCACCGAAATCACCATGGAGCCCGTCGAGATCAACGCCGGCGCATGGTATCTGCGCGCGCCGCGCGATGACGAGCTGATCGACGACGGCCCCGCGCTCGCTGAGATGGGCGAGACCGATTCCGGCTACATCGCTCGCTGTCGCGCGCAGTGGGCCTCCGACACCGCATACACCTGGGCGGTGTGCGAACCGACGACCGGCGAGATGCTGGCCGAGATCAGGCTCGACCCGCGGGCCGCGCTCCTGCGTACGCGATGCCGCCAGGGGTACGCCGACGCGGCCACGATCGCCGAGCATTCCGTGCGCCGCTTCGCGACGGCGATGCTGGGTCTCACGATCCGCTGACGTCAGCTCACGTCGATATCGCGACCCGTCGCCAGATCCGCACAATCCACCGCGACGACGTCGCGGGCCGCCAGAAACGAGCGTGCGCCCTCGTCGCCATGGACCTCTTCGAGCAGCGCCGCCCAGTGCCTGCGCGCGATCACCACCGGGTGGCCCGGCGATCGCCCGTAGCGGGCCCGCGCGAGACCCGACTCGGCGGTCATCGCCGCCGTGACCACCCGGCGCACCACGTCGGCTCCGACATCGGGCGTGTCGACGGTGTGCAGCACGGCATAGTCGGCCTCGACCGCCGAGAGCCCGGCCCGCAGCGATGCCGACAAACCGTCCGCCCAGGCCTCGGCGAACACGGCGCGCGCAGGCCGCGGGACCTCGACCACCGCCGCACCCAACACCACCACCACGTCGCCACATCCACCGTCACTCAATGCATTCACCGCTGCTCTGAGCCATTCACCTTGAGCAGCAAGCACTTTCGGCATCCCGTAACGGGTACCCGCACCTGCGGCCAGCAGCACACCGGCGACCTTCGGCGTCATCGCACCGGCCCGCGATGTGGCTGGAGTTTCGGCAAATTTGTCATAAATTCGGTGGTCTCGGCCGCTGTGACCAGCGGTTACGACGGTGGTCTGGATAGCGATTGTGCATGATCGTTGAGCAGCGTAGGGTTCAGTTCAGGTTGAGTTGACAGCCGAGCTGAACGTCATCGACGTGCAAGGGTAGAGAACTCCCGCCTCTGCTGCGAAGGCTTTGAATACGCAGGGCCCCAAATTTTTGACGTGAGCCACAGTACGAATGACACATTCACTGATGGAGTCACACATGTCCAATCCTGATTTGACTGTCGCTGTTGAAGCGCAATCCGACGACAGCCGCGAATGCCACACCGCGCACTTCGCCACCCGGCGGGTGCACCCCGCCACCGCGATCGTCTCCGCCCACGGTGAGATCGACGCCGCGAACTCCCAGGAGTTCGTCGACTACGCGCTGCGCCACGCCACCGAGCTCGAGCGCATCGTGGTCGACCTGTCCGGGGTCGAATTCTTCGGCACCGCAGGGTTCTCCGCGCTGCACACGCTCAACGTGCGCACCGCAGGCGAGAAGATCGAGTGGGCGCTGTTGCCCAGCGCATCGGTCAGCCGCTTGTTGCGCATCTGCGATCCGGATGCCGCACTACCCGTCTGCGACAGCATCGAGACAGCGCTCGCGGATGGCAAGAACACCAAGCCGCTACTGCAACTGGTCCCGGAGTCGAGCTAGCGACTTCGCGAGCAGACGCGACACGTGCATCTGTGAGATGCCAACGCGCTCAGCGATTTGCGTCTGAGTGAGGGATTCGAAGAAGCGCAGCAACAACACGGTTCGTTCGCGCTCCGGCAGCGCGGCCAGCAAGGGCCGCAACGCTTCCCGGTTCTCGATCTGGTCGAGACCCAGGTCGACGTCGCCGAGCGTGTCGGCGATCGCGGGGGCGTCCTCGGTTCCGCTACCACCGCTGTCGATCGACAGTGTGTTGTAGGAGCTTCCGGCCACCAGGCCCTCGACGACCTCGTCGCGGTCCATGCCCAGCTCCGCCGCGAGCTCCGATGCCGTGGGGGCGCGGCCGAGCCGCTGCGACAACTCCGCGGTGGCGGCGCCAAGTCGCAGATGCAGTTCCTTGAGTCGCCGCGGCACCTTCACCGACCAGCTGTTGTCGCGGAAGTGCCGTCGGACCTCCCCCATGATGGTGGGCACCGCGAACGAGACGAAATCCGAGCCGGCCTCGACGTCGAAGCGGATCACCGCATTGACCAACCCGACGCGGGCCACCTGGACGAGATCTTCGCGTGGCTCGCCGCGCCCGTCGAAGCGGCGCGCGATGTGGTCGGCCAGGGGCAGGCAGCGCTCGACGATGCGGTCGCGCTGCCGCTGGAACTTCGGCGAGTCCTCCGGCACGTTCTTCAGCTCGCGGAACATGTCGGCGACATCCGCGTACTCAGAGTTCGAACGCGACGACGAACCCTGTGACGTCGACGGCGTCACTGCAGCGTCGCTCGTCTCGTCGTCATGGAGATCCCGAACACCTGGGCGTTCTCGGGTCCCTGGCCGTTCTCGAAGGTCGTCACTTCGTCGGTCAGTGAACTCAGCACGTGCCAGCTGAAGCTGCCGGGCGCCAGGATGTCGGAACTCTTACATGTGGTGGACGCATTGATGACGACGGCGTCGTCGCGCGGGTCGATGACGAGCAGCAGCACGGAGTCGGGTACGGCGGACCGGATCAGCCTCGTGCAGGCCTCGTCGACCGCAAGACGCAGGTCGGCGACGGCGTCGAAGTCCAGATCCTCGAAGGTCGCCACCGCGGCGACCAGGGTGCGCAGCACCGCAAGATTCTCGAGTTCGGCGGCGACCCGGAGTTCCACCGACCGCGCGCCGTGCCCGTGCCCATTGTTCTTGTTGGCCCTGGTGTTGGCAGTGTCGGCCATTTGACCTCCCGGCAATGTCGAAGCGAGATTACCCCAGGTCGGATCCCACCTAACCACGAGTACTCCGGTGACCCGCGAATGACGACGTGTGCCGCACGCCGACGCGGGTATTTACCCGGTCATGGAGAAGTTCCCACCCAGCGCGCAACGGCTCGGGCCGACGAAACAGCGAACACGACTGTGACGAGCGGCATTTTGACGGCGCGACAAAGTAAGACTTCTCCATGGTGGGGGTTCAATACCCCCCTGCGCTCGGGACCCAAACATGCGACTTCGCCGTAGCGTCGTCAGCGGCCCCGGCCTACGCCGGTTGCGCCGCGGCCGCGGATTCTCCTACCAGCATCCCGACGGCAGCCCGGTCACCGACGAGAAGACCCTGCAGCGCATCCAGGAGCTCGTCATCCCGCCGGCATGGAAGAAGGTGTGGATCTGCCCGTATCCGAACGGGCACATCCAGGCGGTCGGTACCGACGCCGCCGGCCGGCGCCAGTACCTGTACCACCAGAGGTGGCAGGAGGAGCGCAACGAGGAGAAGTTCGACCGGGTGCTGGAGATGTCGGCTGCGTTGCCCGAGATGCGCAGGCGCATCGCTGCGGACATGCGTGGCCGAGGCCTGAACCGCGACCGGGTGCTGGCGTTGGCGCTGCACCTGGCCGATCTCGGCTATTTCCGCTCCGGCTCGGAGCAGTACGCCGAGGAGAACAACTCGTACGGCATCGCGACGCTGCGCTGCGAGCATGTGATATTGCAGCGCAACGCGATCGAGTTCGACTTCCCCGCCAAGAGCGGGGTGCGCCGGACACTGCTGATCGACGACCCCGAAGCGGTCCGCTCGGTCCGCGCTCTGTTGCGCCGCCCCGACCGCACCGAGCGGTTGCTGGTGTGCCGCAACGGTTCGGGTTGGATCGACATCCACGCCGACGACCTGAACACGCGGTTCAAGGAACTCGTCGGGGACCGGTACACGGTCAAGGACCTGCGCACCTGGCACGGCACGGTGCTGGCGGCGGCCGCCTTCGTCGACGCCGACCCGCCGGTGAACAAGACCGTCATCAAACGGGTCGAGTCCGCGGTGATGAAGGAGGTCGCCGAGGAACTCGGCAACACACCCGCGGTGGCGCGAGGCTCCTACGTCGACCCGCGCGTCGTGGTGGGCTACGAGTCCGAGCTGACCATCGCCTCAGCCGCGCGGCGTGCCGCGAAGATGAAGACCGTCGCCGAACGCCAAGAGGTGCTCGACCGCGCCACGGCACGCCTCATCCGCAAAGTGGCCAAAGGTCAGTAGCCCGACGGTGTTCCGTTCCCCAGATAGGTCAACCCGAGGTCGGTGAGCAGTGCTGCATCGAGCAGGTTGCGGGTGTCCACGACGACGGCTGTCGGCGCGTGCTCGGCGATCAGACCCCAGTCGAGTTCGCGGAACTCCGGCCACTCGGTGAGCACGACGATCGCGTCGGCATCTTTTGCGGCCAGATATGGATCGTCGACGGCGACGATCGACGAGGCCCGCAACCGCGACCAGTCCATCGCCGAGAGCCTGGGGTCGTATCCCGTGACCTGCGCACCGGTCCGGCCCAGGTCAGCGCAGATCGTCAGTGCCGGTGAATCGCGCAGATCACTGGTGCCCGCCTTGAACGTCAGGCCCAGGGCGGTGATGCGGGCCCGGCCGAGCGGAGTGACCATGGACCGGCCCAGCGTCGACGCGATTCGCGCGGATTGCGTGGCGTTTGTCACACGAGCCGATTCGATCTCCGGCAGATCGAGGCCGGCCGTCCGGCCGGTGTGCAGGATGGCCGCGGTGTCCTTCGGCAGGCACGATCCGCCCCACCCCGGCCCGGGCTGCAGGAAGTGCGGGCCGATGCGCACGTCGGCGCCCATGCAGCGGGTGACGTCGGTGATGTCGGCGCCCATCCGGGCGCACAGCTGGGCCAGCGAGTTGGCGTAGGAGATCTTCACCGCGAGAAAGGCATTGCTGGCGTACTTGGCCAATTCCGCGCTCTCCGGGCTCATCCGGAAGGTCTGCGCGTGGTTTCCGTACACGCGCGAGACCAGGTCGGCGGCGTCGGGGTCGTCGCCGCCGATGACGATGCGGTCCGGGTTGCGGAAGTCGTAGATGGCGTGGCTCTCGCGGAGAAACTCGGGATTGGAGACCGCGCGAATGCCGGCGTGCCGCACCCGCTGTCCGATCCGCCGGGTGGTGCCGACCGGAACCGTCGACTTGAGTACCAGCACCGAACCCGGTCGCAGCACGGCGGCGAGTCGCTCGACCGCCGCGTCGACCGCCGACAGGTCGGCCGAGCCGTCCGATCCGCTCGGCGTCGGCACACAGATGAACACCACGTCGCAATCGGCCAAATCGGGATAGGCGACGCTGAATTCCAGCTTTGCGGTGTCCAGCCCGTGACGAAGCAACTCGGCCAGGCCCGGCTCGTCCAGCAGGGGGACCCCGCTGCGGACCTGTTCGACCCGCCGGGTGTCGACGTCGACGCACACCGTGTCATGACCGCGTTCGGCCAGGCACACCGCTGTCGTCAGGCCGACGTAGCCCGCACCGATCACCCCGGCTCGAATGGTGTTCATGCACAGTCCTTCAACAGGTTCTCGGTGGCGTCGAGCACGCGTCCGACCGTGATCAGCAGCAACCCTCTATGCGGTCGGTCGGCGTGCGGGTCGCCCTTGTCACCGGCCCACACCGCGATGTGCGGACCCGTTCCCCTGGGACCCCACCGGTTCGGTGGTGTCGGACCGAACAGCAGCACCGAGGGAGTTCCGGTCGCGGTCGCGATGTGTCCGACGCCGGTGTCACCACAGATCAGCAAGCGGCAGTCGTGGATCAGCGCGACGAGTTCGAGCAGTCCGAGAGTGCCTGCGAGCACGCTGGATCGGGGTAGTCCCGCGGCGTCGGCCACTGACCGGGCAAGGTCGACTTCACTGTCGTCGCCGGTGATGACCACGTCGTGACCGCGGCTTCGCAGTGCTGCGGCGACCTGTGCGAAACGCTCCGGCGGCCATCGCCGCGCTGCGTATGCGGCGCCTGGATGGATCACCACCGCCGAGGAACGGTCCGGATAGGCGTCCGGCCGCGGGATCACCAGATCCTGTGGATCACAGGTGATCCCGGCCCATTCGAGTAGCGCGCACCAGCGGTCGACCTCGTGCAGTTCGGCCCGCCACGGCGGACCCTCGACCTCGGGATACGCGGGATGCCGGTGGCTGATCAGGCTTCGGGGCCGCACCGCGAGCAGGTCGGCGATGCTTTCGGGGCCGCTGCCGTGCAGGTTCACCGCGAGGGCGGGTGGTTCGCTTCGGCCACGGAGCCGGCCGAGACCGGGGGTCGGGTCGAGCTCATCGACCGCACCGGAGAGCATCACCAGGTCGCGGTACCGTTCGGGCGCGGCGAGCACGACGTGGGCGTCCGGGCGCGCCCGCCGCAGCCCACGCAACGCCGGAATCCCGGTGAGCAGATCGCCGAGGCCCAGCGCGCGCAGGACCACGATGGTCTCCTGGCTCACGGCCACGAAGACTCCGTCGATGCGCAGACCACCAGCTCACGCACCTCGCAGCCCGCCGGCTGGGACAGGGCGAACACGACGGTGTCGGCGACGTGTTCGGGCTGGTTGAGCTTGGCGTCCGGCGGCGGCTTGTACTGCTCGTCGCGGCTGTCGAAGAACGCCGTGTGCATACCGCCGGGGATCAGCGTCGTGACTCCCACCTCCCCCGCCAGTTCGGCCGCCAACGCGCGGGAGAATCCGATGATTCCGAATTTGGAGGCGCAGTACGCGGTCGCGTCGCTGACGGCCTTGATCCCCAATGTCGATGCGCACGTGACGATCCGGCCGCCCGTGTTCTTCAGGTAGGGCAATGCCGAGCGGATCACCGCCGCGGTGCCCAGCAGGTTGACGTGGATGACGCGTTCCCAGTCCTTGACCGCGACATCGGCGAGCTTGCCGCACATGTCGGTGCCTCCGGCGGTGAACACGCCGTGGATCTGACCGCCGGCCTGCTCGGCCAGCTCGCGCACCGCGGCGTCGACCGCCTCGGTGTCGGCGAGGTCGGCCCGCGCGAAGGCCACGCCCGGTTTCGGGTCGTTGCGGTCGATCACCAGCGGCGTACCGCCCTGGCGCGCAACGGCTTCCACGGTAGCCGCGCCGAGTCCCGACGCACCGCCGGTGATGATGATGTTGCCAAGAGCCATTGACGTTTCCTTTCGGTTCACGACCGCGCCGCGGCGATCAGATTTGACGATGAGTAGCCGGCGACGGTCGGCAACAGCACCACTTCACCGCCGTGGCGGCGGACCACGTCGGCCTCGGGAAGGTCGGCCTCGGTGTAGTCACCGCCCTTGACCCAGACGTCGGGTCGCAGTTGCTCGAGCGCCGCTTCGGGTGACAATTCGTCGAAGACCACCACGGCGTCGACACACGCCAGCGCGCCCAGCACCCGCGCCCTGTCCTGATCCGCCACGACGGGCCGGCGTGGCCCCTTCAGTGCGCGCACCGAGGTGTCGGAGTTCAGCAGCACCACCAACGCGTCACCGAGATCGCGGGCTTGCCGCAGCAGGCGCACGTGGCCGGTGTGCAGGAGGTCGAAGCAACCACCGGTGGCGACCAGCCTGCCGCCGCGCCGGCGCAGGCGGTCCCGGACCTCGACGATGCCGCCGGTGATGGCGGTCGATGTTGCGGCCGAATGTGTTCCACCGACTGCGGCCGCGCTCGAAACACCGACGGCACCGCCCGCGGCGACGAACCTGCTGGCGGCGTTGACGGCGTCGGCAACGGCATGGTGAACGTCCTTGCCCGCCGCGAGCGCCATGGTGGCCGCGATCGCGAACCTGTCCCCCGCGCCGCAGGTGTCGCCGTGGTCGGCCGGCGCGGCCGCATCCCGCACCGGGTGGTGCTCGCTACCGGTGTCGCTGGCCACGAGTGCGCCCTTCGAACCCAGGGTCACGCACACCGCTCGTGCCGCCCATTGTTCGCGCAGCGACTCCGCCGAGCGCCTCGCCGCCTCGTCCTGATTCGGCGTGACCAGCCAGCAGCCCGGGACGGGTTCGCTCCCGCGGGGATGCGGGTCCCAGACCGTCGGCACCCGCTGCGCGGCCGAGGTGATGAGATCTCGGATCTCACCGTGCGCGGTGATGCCGCGCCCGTAGTCGGCCACGCAGACCGCGGCGGCCTGCCCGACCGCCTCGGCCGCCGAGGCGGGCACCGCGTCGTTCGCGGCCGATCCGTCGCCGTGGTCGAGCCGCAGCATCGATTGCCCGGCGGCACGAATTCTGGTCTTGCACGGCGTGTTACCGGCCATCGGTAAACCGATGATCCGCACGCCGGCGTCGG
This sequence comes from Mycolicibacterium novocastrense, assembly GCF_001499835.1. Lineage (NCBI taxonomy): Bacteria > Bacillati > Actinomycetota > Actinomycetes > Mycobacteriales > Mycobacteriaceae > Mycobacterium > Mycolicibacterium novocastrense. Next base: position 25,543 of record NZ_LQIH01000002.1, on the reverse strand, counting down.
CCAGCAGCTCGGTCAGCGCCTGGCCTTCTGTGTCGTCGCCGATCGCGGTCACCAGCACCACATCGCAGCCCGTCCGCGCGGCGAGCACAGCAGCCAGTCCTGCGCCGCCCGGGCGTCGCCAGATCCGTTCGGTGTCGACGACCGGGACGGGCGCCTCGGGGCTCAGTCGCGTGGCCGTGCCCTCGATGTCGACGTCGAGCATCGAATCGCCGATGATGACCAAGGTCTCATTCATGTGACGTCCCCAGCAGCACCTCGTCGACGGCGATGCACAGCGCATGCACGAGCAGCAGGTGGACCTCCTGGACTGTCGCGGTGGTCGGCGCTTCGACGCAGACGGCGTCGTCGCACATCGCGGCAAGGGGATTGGGGTCCGGCCCGGTGAACGCCCATGTGGTGAGGCCGGTTTCGTGGGCCGCCTTGACGGCGGCGAGCACATTCGGGCTCGTGCCGCTGGTCGACAGCGAGAACAGGACGTCGCCCGGCCTGCCGTGCGCCCGCACTCCTCTGGCGAATATCTCCTCGATCCCGTAGTCGTTGCCGATCGCGGTGAGGGCCGAGGTGTCGGCGTGTAACGAGATGGCGGACATGGGCATTCGCTCGTCGCGGAAACGGCCGACCAGTTCAGCGGTCAGATGCTGCGCCTCGGCCGCGCTGCCGCCGTTGCCGCAGGCGAGCAGCCGGCCGCCCGTGGTGAGGACATCGGCGAGCCGCCGCCCCCACGCGGCCAGCTTGGGCGCCTGGGGCGCGAGGTGATCGGCCGCGTATGACAGCGCGGAGAAGTGAGTTTGGATCATCGGGATCATTGCCGTCCTCCAATTCGGTTGACCGCCTCGAGCAGTTCGTCGTCGCCGATGCCGTCCAGGCACGGGTGCCCGGGCACGGGGCAGACGCGGGCCCGGGTGAGCCGGCACGGGGCCTGCTGGTCCCCGAGCCGAATGACACTGGCCCCGTACGGGCTCCATTGCGAAGCGGGTACGACGGGAGCGAATAGCGAGACCACCGGTGCGCCGACCGCCGCCGCCAGGTGGGCGGGTCCGGTGTTGGGTGCGATCACCACCCGCGCCGCGACGTAAACCGCCGCCAACGTGTCCAGGGTGGTGCGTCCTCCGAGGTCGACGGCCGACTCCCCGGCCACCACCGCGGTGAGTTCGCGTTCGGCGGGGTCGCCGGTGACGACCACTCGATGTCCGGCGGCGACGAGCGCCTCGACCATGCCGGCACTGCGCTGGGCGGTCGGTCGGCGCGCGGGCACGGCGGCTCCGGGATGGAAGACGACAAACGGTGCGTCGCCGAGCGATTCGGCGACATCCGCGGGCAGCGGCGGTGGTTGCCGCACCCGCAGCGTGCCGTCGTCGCCCTCGGGCAGCTCACAACCGGCCGCCCTGGCCAGCGACAGCGCGCGCTCGGGTTCGGGTATGGCCTCGGCGACGTGGTGCCGCAGGTCGAGCAGTGTTCCGGGATAGTCCTCGCTGATCGCCCCCACCCACGGCACCGAAGCCATCCGGCAGATCAACGCCAGCGGCAGCGGGGACTGATGGAAAGACGTGAAGATGTAGACCCGCTCGGGAGCGACATCGCGCAACTGTTTGACCAACGCCTCGACGTGTCCTGCGGTCAGTTCGGGTGAGTCGAAGTCCACCCACGGCGCCTGCCACTCGATGACCTCGTCGACGCCGGGCAGCAACTCGGCGGCCGCCCGCCCGCGCGGGCCCGCGAGAAAGGTGACCGCATCGTGGGTTTGCGCTACGGCGCGCACCGCAGGACCGGTGATCAACACGTCCCCGGCGCTGTCCAACCGCGCAACCACCGCCCGGGTCATCGGCAGTCCCTGAGCACCATGGACACCGCTGCATCGAGGCTCGGCGCGACGCGCGCCTTGACGAGGGCCTCGCTGATCTCGTGGCGCAGCGTGCGGTCGGTGGGCACGAGTATCGCGTCGGCGCCCGCGGCCAGCGCGGCCTCGACGTCTGCACCGGTGTCGCCGATCATCACGCACCGCGAGGGGTGAACACCCAGTGCGGCGGCGGCATCCTCGACCATGCCGGGCGCGGGTTTACGGCAGCGGCATTCATCGTCGGCGTCGTGCACGCACAGGTGCCACGAGTCGAACGGACCCAGCGCCGAGTCGACCTCGGCGTTGACGGATTCGAGTTGTCGGGTGGTGATCAATCCCTTGGCCACCCCGGACTGGTTGCTCACGATGGCCAGCAGTAACCCGTTGCGACGCAGGCGATCCAACGCGTCGTGCGCGCCCGGCAGCGGGCGAACACCCGCCGGATCGTTGAGATAGGGCCCGTCCGCGATGATCGTGTCGTCACGGTCGAGCAATACCGCCAGCGGCGGGTCGGGCCGGGCCGTGCGGAACGTCCACTCCCCGGCCAACCGGTGCCACACCGCAACCGGTGGGATCAGCGCGCTGGTGAGCGCCATGCGACCGGCCTCACCGAGTGTCCGCGGGCCGCACCAGAACCGGCGGAGCGCGAACTCCCCCGTCAGCAGCGCCCAGGCCGTGGCGGCGGTGCGCGCGACGCGCCAGCGGCCCGCCCCTGCGCTCACGACCGCGAGGAGGGCCGCGGCCGTGGTCACCGAGTGCGCCGGGAGTCGGCCCCGGCCCTCACCGATCGCCGAGCGCCACCGCCTACCGAACTTGCGGCGAAGCAGGGCGTTGTCCCGGTTGCCGGTCTGGGCCCACACGCTGCTCATCAGCGCGGCGTTCGCGACGGGATGGGTGCAACGGCGGGCCCCGCGCACAATGTCGTTGCCGGCCCGGGTGATCCGCAGCGCGATGTCCGAATCCTCGCGGTAGGCCCGTGGGAATCGTTCGTCGAAGCCGCCGATGTCGACGAGGACATCGCGCCGAAACGCCATATCGGCGGTGATCCACTTGGCTTCGGCGAGCCGCTGGGTGCGCTGTTCGTCGTCGGTGGCCTTGCGCCCGCCCACCCGCGGCACCTCGATCACCGCTTGTGAGCCGGCGGCCGACTCCACTTCGGCCTTGGCCAGGTCCTCGGTCAGCGCGGTGAACCATTCAGGTTGCGGCACAACGTCGTCGTCGAGAAAGCAGACCCAGTCGGTTCGGGTCGCACGCCAGCCCTTGTTGCGAGCGGCCGCCGGTCCTCGTCCCCCGCTGCGCAACACCGTGATTGGAAGACGTGAGTCCACCTCCAGGGGCGGAGCGGGCTGCGACCGGTCGTCGACGACGATCACCGCCGCCGGTGCCGGCCCGGCGGACCCTTCGAGTTCTGCGAGCAGGCGGTGCAGCGACGGCCGCCCGACCGTCGGCACCACGACCGCGAACGACGGCGTCATGTTTGACGCCTCACGATGAACGGACCGATCGCCAGCACGTCTATCGGTGCGCTGCCGAAACATTCGAGCGCGTCGCGCGGGCTGTCAACCATGGGCCGCCCGGCGGTGTTGAAGCTGGTGTTGACGATCACCGGGACCCCGGTGCGGGCGGCGAATCTGCTGATCGTGTCGTGCAGCAGCGGTTGGCCGCGGTCCACGGTCTGAATGCGCGCGGTGCCGTCGACGTGGGTGACCGCGGGAATCCGGTCACGCCACTCGGCGGCGACGTCATGCACGAACAGCATGTACGGACTCGGAATCGGTCCGCCGGCGAAGATCTCGGCGGCCCGTTCGGCGAGCACCATCGGGGCGACGGGCCGGAACTGCTCGCGCCCCTTCACGGTGTTGAGTCGCTCCAGGTTCTCGATGCGGCGGGGGTCGGCCAGCAGTGACCGCTGGCCGAGCGCGCGCGGCCCGAATTCGGCGCGCCCCTGAAACCAGCCGACGAGTTTGTTGTCGGCCAACGCGTCTCCGACCGCGACGGCCAGATCCGCGGGCCTCTCATGGGGCACCGCCGCCTCGGTCAGCGCCGCGGCGATCTCGTCGTCGGAGAATCCGCGACCCAACGCCGCCGAGGGCATCGGCGCGATCGGTTCACCGGCGTCTCCCGCCAGAGCCAGTGCCGCACCGAGCGCGGTTCCGGAGTCCCCCGCGGCCGGTTGCACCCACACATTCGAAAACCCGCCACGGGAGAAGATCTTCGAGTTCGCCACGCAGTTGAGGGCGACTCCACCTGCAAGACAGAGGCTTTCGTGGTCGGTGCGGTCGCGAAGCCAGCCGACGAGGTCGAGCAGCACTTCCTCGACGACCGTCTGGACGCTGCACGCGAGGTCGGCGTGCTCGGGTTCGGGCCGGTCCAGCGCATGCCCCTTCCCGGCGCCGGGTGCGCGGGCGGGTGTGATCGAGTTCCAGTCCACCGGTTCGGTGCGGAAGCCGCCGTCGGCGCATGCGTAGACCGCTTCGCGGAACCTGTCGGCGAACCGCGGTGTCCCGTAAGACGCCATCGCCATCACCTTGTACTCGTCGCTGGAGCGCTTGAATCCGAGGTGCTCGGTGAGGCTTTCGTAGAGCAGACCCAGCGAGTGTGGAAGCGACTGAGTCGCGAGCACATCGAGCTTGTGGTCGCGATAACTGCCGGCCAGCATCGAGGACCGCTCGCCGCGGCCGTCCACGACCAGAACCGCGCAGTCGGGGTGGGGGGAGGCCAGCGCGGTGGATGCGGCGTGCCCGACGTGATGGCGGACGTGCCGCACGACGCCCGGGTCGAGGCCGGGCAGCGCGGCCTGTAGGAAACGGGGGGCCCGGTCGGCGTAGAGCGTGCGCAGGTACTCCCAGTCGCGGTCCAGGCCTGCGAGCCCGTCGGTGGACTCGTCCATCAGGCGCGGGTCGTAGGAGTACCCGACCAGGTCCAGGTCCGATGGTTTCAGCCCCGCCTGTTCGAGACACCACCGTGCCGATTCCACCGGCAACTCCCACGTCGAGAACGGCACGGCCTGTTTGCCGTGCTTGCGGCGGGTGAACCGCTCCTCCTCGGCGGCCGCGACGATCTGACCGTCCACCACGAGCGCGGCAGCCGGATCGTGGAACACCGCGTTGATCCCGAGAATGCGCATGACTTCCCTCAACTCCCCTGCAGTGCAACGGTTGCCGATTGCCGGCGGAACCAGTCGACGGTCATCGACAGGCCATCGGTGTAGCTGACTCGCGGGTGCCACCCCAGCAACTCGCGGGCCAGCGAGATGTCGGGGCACCGGCGTTGCGGGTCGTCCTGCGGCATCGGGCGGAACTCGATCGGTGAGTCGCTTCCGGCCAGATCCCGGATGAGCTCGGCGATGCGCAGCACCGTCAGTTCATCGGGATTGCCGACGTTGACGGGCCCGGTGCAATCGGATTCGCCCAGGGCGATCAGCGCCGCGACGGTGTCGCCGACGAAACACAACGACCGGGTCTGGGTGCCCGTTCCGTTGACCGTGATCGGCTCACCCGCCAATGCCTGGTGGCAGAAGGTGGGCACAACGCGGCCGTCGTCGGGCCGCATGCGCGGTCCGTACGTGTTGAAGATCCGCGCCACGGCGATATCGACAGAGCGCTCGCGCCGATAGGCGAACGTCAACGCCTCGGCGAACCGCTTGGCTTCGTCGTACACGCTGCGCGGTCCGATCGGATTGACGTTGCCCCAATATGATTCGCGCTGCGGATGCTCCAGCGGATCGCCGTAGACCTCGCTGGTGGAGGCCAGCACCAGCCGTGCACCGCACCGCTGCGCGAACTCGAGCATGTGCGAGGTGCCGAGTGCCCCGGTGCGAAGCGTCTGGATCGGCAGCTGTAGATAGTCCACCGGTGAGGCCGGTGATGCGAGGTGGAAGACGGTGTCGATTGCCGACGGCAGATCCGGCAGCGGCCGGCTGATGTCGTGCGCGACGAACCGGTACCCGGGCCGGTCCACGAACAGATCGGCGGCGGTCGGCGCGCTGGTGGACAGATCGTCGAGGCAGGTCACTTCCACACCGCTGTCGAGCAATCGCTCGCACAGGTGCCCGCCGAGAAACCCTCCGCCGCCGGTGACCAGCGCGCGTTTGATGTCATGCATCGTTTGCCTTCCCGATCGGCGGGTAGCCGTCAGGGTCATGCAGGGCCCAGCCTCCACCGACGTCTCGTTCGTGATAGCCAGCCAGAACCGCGCCAAGGAGTTGGCGGCCGTGGTGGCCAGGCTGCTCGACACCACGCCGTGCCCGATCGTCGTGGTGGACAACGCCTCCACCGACGACACCGCGACGCTCATCAACGGCATGGCGGCACGGTCGGCCGGCCGCGTCGAGGTCGTCGAGCTTCAGACCAACCTCGGTGCGGTCGGCCGCAACGTCGGGGTGGCGGTGTGCCGCACGCCGTATGTGGCGTTCTGCGATGACGACTCCTGGTGGACACCCGAATCCCCGGCGATCGGTGCGGAGGCATTCGAACGGCACCCGTCGGTGGGACTGCTCGCCGCGCGCACGATCGTCTGGCCGCAGCGCCGGGAGGATTCGTTCTGCACTCTGCTCGCCGACAGTGCGCTCGGCCGACGGCCGGACCTGCCGGGCCCGTCGATCCTCGGCTTCATGAGTTGCGCGGCCATGGTGCGCAAGCGGGCGTTCGAACAGGCGGGTGGCTTCAGCGACATCCTGCACTTCCGCGGGGAGGAGCAACTGCTGGCGCTCGATATGGCCGCGGCGGGCTGGGACCTCTGCTACTACCCTGAACTGCTGGCCATTCATCAGCCGTCCTCGGTGCGCGCCACGTCCGCTGCCCAGGCCGCCAGGGTGTTGCGCAACGATGTGCTCACCACCTGGCTGCGACGCCCGATTCGCCATTGCCTCACTGCAAGTGGGCGCCTGGCAGTGGCGGCGCTGCGCGACCGCGACCATGCCAGGGTCGCGGTCGAGGCCGTGGCGCGGATACCCGCAGTGGTCGCCCAGCGCCGACCGCTGCCGCGCGAGATCGAGGAAGCGGTGACCTTGCTGGAGTCGGGCTGAGCCGGTCATCCGGACGACAGGCTCGTCGCCGGCTCCGGCTGCGCGACCCGCACAGGCACCAACCGGTCGTAGATTCGCTGGCTGTCGGCGGCGACCCGATCCCACGAGTAGCGGGCCCGCGCGCGGTCCCGCCCGGCGGCACCCATGCTCTGCCTCAGGAAGTCGTCGCGAAGCAGACCCTTCACAGCCTTGGCCACCTCATCGGGCCGCTGCGGCTTGACCAGGTGTCCGGTCACGTCGTGGACGACGGTGTCGAGCATTCCGCCGACCGCCGACGCCACCACGGGCACGCCGCACGCCATCGCCTCGAGCGGCACTATGCCGAACGGTTCGTACCACGGCGTGCACGCCACCACGTCGGCGGACCGAAGAACGGCCGGCATGTCCGTGCGGGACACCGAGCCGTACAGCTTCACACGGTCGGAGACGCCCAATTCCGTTGCCAGAGAAAGCAGCCGACGCGCCTCGGGATCCGACCCGAGTTGCGACCGGTCGGGTCCGCCGACAATCACCAGCTCGGTATCGGGCAGATGGGACAACGCGCGCACGACGACGTCGAAACCCTTGCGGGGCACGAACCTACCGACGCTGACGATGCGGTGTCTCGCGGATCGCGGCGCCACGGGTCCCTCCGGGTTGAACAGGTCGAGATCCACCCCACACGGCACCACGGAGATCCGGTTGCGGGACCGACCCATTCGCACCAGCTCGAACACCTCGTCGGTACAGGTGGCCGCGACCCAGGTAGCGGAACGCGCCACCGTCGCCTCCAGACGCAATCGATCCGGCGGGCTGGTGTCCTGCGCCCCCTGGTGGCGCCGCTTCACCACACCCAATGCGTGAAAGGTCTGGACCGCAGGCAGGTTGAGGTGGCGCGCGGCCAATTGCGTTGCGATACCGGACATCCAGAAGTGGGCATGGGCAACATCGGGTCGGTCCGCCGCCCATTCGGCGTCGAGGAACTGAGCGAAGGGACCCATGTACGAAAGAAGTTCGTCCTTGGGCACCGGCTCGGCCGGGCCGGCCGTGACGTGCACCACGGTGTAACCCTCGGGTGTGACCACGCGGTCGGGCAGGTCCCGGTTGTCCCTTCTGGTGTAGACGGTCACCTGATGGCCGCGTCTGGCCAGTGCGGCCGACAGCTGCGCGACGTGTACGTTCTGCCCACCGGCGTCGACGCCGCCGAGCGCGGCAAGCGGGCTGGCGTGCTCAGACACCATTGCGATCCGCATCGGCGCCCTCCTTCCGGTTGTCATCGACAGCACTCGTCGATGAGGTCGTCCCACTGCGTGAGGAACCGATCGATTCCGAACTGCGCCTTGGCGAAATCCCGCGCCGCCTTACCGGCCGCGGAGGCGGCCGCACCGTCCGCGACGAACGACGACAGGGCGCGCGAAAGTGTGTCCATGTCCGCGCTCACCACGCCGGCCTCAGGCGGCACCACCAGGGGCGCCATCGTCGAGGCGACGGCGACCACCGGCATCCCGATGAACATCGCCTCGATCAGCGACAGACCCAGCGAGGTCCATCGGGCGGTGTGCAGGAACACGCGGCGGCGGGCCACCTCGGGCAGCAAGGCCGCTGCGGGCACATCGCCCTGTCCGCAGACCCGCGGGCTCGTGATGCATTCGGAGAGCACGTCGGTGTCGATGCCCCACACGTCGATCGGCACCGTTTCGGAGAACGCGGCCAGCAAATCCGCGCCTACCGTGCGCCAGCGCCGGCACGGTTCGTTGATCATCGTCGCGGCGGCCGCGACGTCACCCGTGTAGAGCAAGCCGGGATCGACGATGCCGTGCGTGATGACGCGCGTGGGCGCGACGCCGTTGTTCCACATGAGCCGGTTGAAGTCGGTCACGTGCACGATCGGGATGTCACTACGGTCGGCAACCGGGTGAACGCTGTCGACCGCGAACGGCCGTGGCGCGTTGTGCTCCACGTAGACGGCGGGAACGTCTCGGCCCGGTCGCCGCCCCAGCCATCGGCTGGTCAGTTCGATCTCTTCGGGTCGCTGCAACACCACCAGGTCCACGTGCTCGTCATACACTTTGTCGAACGAAACATCTTGGGCACGTGGCCAATTCCGACCACAGCGTCCTCGGCCGTCGGCGTCCCTCGCGGGATTCACAGGCAACACACAGCGATGCCGACCCGCGACGAAGGATTCGGTCCATGACCCGTGCACATGCCAGAGCAGCACCGAACGCGAACTCGAGACGACCGACATGTGGGCCGCCTACCCGAGCACTTCTCAGGCAAAACGGTTCTCCGAACGACTCTTCGTATAGCGGACAAGTACCGATTCGTATTGCGGACTCCCCACTTCGCGCAACGGATCTGGCGTGACGTCGCCCCCGTTTCGCCCTGCAGCTCCGGGGTACCCGGTAGGGCGTGTCAGAGCGCGAAGGATGGCCCGACGAGGTCCCCGTGGCCGACGCGGTGGAACAGCAGCGCCCCGCCAGCGAACCGGTTCTCGACGAGGAGGCGTCCGCCGATTCGGAACCGAATCCGCCTCTGGAGGCGTCGCCCGCCGACTGGCAGGAGCAGCTGGAGGCGGTGGAGATCGATCCCGAGGATGACGCGGCGACACAGTGAGCCCGGTCGGGCGAGCGTTTAGTCGTTCAGGCCCTCGGGAACCCGACACCTGCGCGAGGAAGTTCCTCGTGATTGGACTGAACCACTGCAATGCGGAAGGTGAACATGACCGAGAAGAACAGTGGCCCTGAAGAAGGCATCAAGGGCGTCGTCGAAGACGTGAAGGGCAAGGCCAAGGAAACCGTCGGCACCGTCACCGGCCGTGACGACATGGTTCGCGAGGGCAAGGCCCAGCAGGACAAGGCCGACGCCCAGCAGGACGCCGCCAAGAAGGAAGCCGAGGCGGAATCCGCACGCGCCGGCGCCGAGGCCGCCGAGAAGCGCCAGGAAAACGAGCAGTAATTCGATTCACATCAGAAAAGCCCAGCCGATTCGGCTGGGCTTTTCTCTTCGGTGCGTCAACTACTCGGTTTTTGCCGTTGCGCGTCGGGATGTTCTGCGTACCAACGCTCTTCGATCTTGCGCACCCGTAGATGCTCGACGAGCAGCCAGCCGCCGCCGATGATGAACAGCGCAGCGGAGCCGCAGCCGAGGCCGATGCCCACCCCGTGGTGGCCGGCGCCGTGAGCCGCCAGCGCAGAGACGAACAGCACCAGGGCCACGCCGATGAGGATCAGCCCCGGCATGTTCTTGGTGTCCTTCATCGACTCCCCCGCATGTGGACGGGTCGTTCTCGCGTGGTCGACGGGATCCTTCGGGCTCTTCATCGGTACTCCTCTCTCGGCATACCTCCACCCGGACATGGGCTACTGACAACGCTAGAACTACCCGACCATCCAGGGACAGAAACCGGCCGTCACTGGTACGGCGGGTACTGGTCGGCCCGCAGGGCTCTGGCCAGATGAGCGGCGTTGCGGGCCAACGCGGCAGTCGTCGACGCGACGGGCTCGGGCACCTCGTCGAGGTCTTTGTAGTCCGTGCTCTGCATCGCTTCGCCGGTCCAGTAGGTGCCGCCCTGGGCCGGAATGGTGTAGCCGATGTCGTTGAGGCCTTGGAAGCAGTCGGCGATCACTTTGTGCGCGCCGTCCTCGTTGCCGACGACGCCCACGACCGCGACCTTGCCGACCATGGTCGGCCGGCCCGCGTCGTCGGTGTTCGACAGTTCCGCATCGAGCCGTTCCAGCACACGCTGCGTCACGCTGGCCGGATGGCCCAGCCAGATCGGGGTGGACAACACCAGGATGTCGGCGCGCAGCAGCTTCTCGCGGATGCGGGGCCATTCGTCGCCGTCGCCCATGTCAGCCTCGACACCCGGTGCGATCGCGTAGTCGACGCAGCGCAGCACCTCGGTCTCGACACCCGCAGCGCGCAGGTTCTCGCAGATGTGATCGGCCATCAACGCGCTGCTCGACTCGGCGGGGCTGGGCTTGAGGCTGCACACCAACGCCACGGCGGTCAACGGTCGATCAGCGTCCGCGGGCGCACTCATCCGCCGAATACCGCGAACCCGGTGAGTGCGGGCATGCTCGTCATCAGCACCAGCAGCATCGACGTCAGCAGGAACCATCCCGCGCCTTGCCATGCCGACGACATTTCACCCCTGCGCCAGTTCAGATGGGCGCGGAAGAACGCCCGCAGCCCGCCGGCGAACAGAACGGCGGGCGCCGCGAGCGCCAGAAGCGTTCGCTGGGGCGTCCCGCAAGCCAGGCTGTCGGCCGTCGCGCCCTGGCACGTACTCACCCACACCATGGCGCCGATCAGGAAGATCGCGCCGGTGGCGCCGATCCCGAGGGCGAACCGTGCCGCGTCGCGGATGCCGGTGTCGACTTGTCTCAGCTCGCTGGGACTGTGGTACACGACGAGAGACTCCCGAATTTGCTACCGAATCAGCGGAGTGGGTTTGACGCAGCGCAGGGTTCCCGGTCGAAACGTCCGATAAACCTCAATCTTGGACGCGATGGTGTGCGGTGAGCAGCAGCCTGTCGTAGGTGGAGCGCGGTGGCAACTCCTCGTCATAGGTCAGCCCGAGGAAATCCCTGGCGATTTGCTCGGCGAAGATCCGCAGCTTGGTGTTGGTCTCCTGCGAACGCCAGCGGAGCAACTCGAACGCCGAATCGGCCGAGATCCGGTAGATGAGCATCAGCATTCCCTTGGCCTGCTCGATCGGGCCGCGAGCCTCCGCCATCTCGGTGACCGCGGCGCTGAACGCCCGGTCGCGGCGCTCCAATGTGGACGGGGTGACGTCGACATAGAACCCGTGGGTGCCCACCACCTGATCGCTGTCGTTGAAGAGTTGATCGCCGACCACGACGACGTGGTGCACCTCGCCGTCGGTGTCGATGATCCGGTGGCGGGTGGAGAACGCGCCCGACGTACGGCGGATCTCATCCAACGTCGCCGCCACCTGGCGGTAGTCGTCTGGATGTTTGTGTGACAAAACGAGTTCGGTGGTTGGCTCCGTCGTACCCGGCTCGTAGCCGTGCATCCGTTCGACTTGTGGCGACCACTCCCAGCGTTCGTCGGCGAAGTAGAAGCGGAACCAGCCGACCCGGTGGGGGTCGCCGCCCGCGAGGGCCTGCTCGACAGGTGTCTGCCCGTCGGCGTCGGGCAACTCGTCAGTCATGATCGCGGGCCGAATCCGGTGATCGCACACGTGTATTCCAGCACGATCGTCGGTTCGTTGATCGGACAAGCAACGGATCGGTCGGTGCGGGGATGTCGGGGTCACGTCTTACGATCCGTCGGGTGACCGTAAAGCTGTACCTCGCTGCGGCCGGGGCGGCGGGGGTTGGGGCGTGGCTGCTCGGGGCCGCCCCGCAGTGGAGCCTTGCGCTCGGACTCGTCGCGCCGCTGGTACTCGCGGCGCTCCCACGCTTCCTCGCCGGCACCCTCGTCGGTGCCAGCACTCCCGGTGCCCGCGAGGACGTCACCGCCGCGATGTCGGGGCCGGAGTTCGAGGATCACGTGGCGCGGGTGGCCCGGTCCTGCGGGGCGCCGGTGATCATGACTGCGATCACCGGAGACTGGGGAGTCGACATCATCGTCGGCAAACGACCGGACCGTCTTGCCATCCAGTGCAAACGCCAGTCGCGCCCCGTCGGCGCGAGCGCCGTGCAGGAAGTGGTGGCGGGTGCGCCGATGCAGGACTGCACCAAGACGATGGTCGTCACCAACCACGAATTCACCGCCGCCGCACGCAAACTCGCCGAGCTTCACGGATGCGAGCTGATCGGCGGGGCCGACCTTCCGCGGTTACGGTCGACGATCCGGCGCCTGCTCGAGCCGTCGGCGCCCTGACTGCCCGAATTGCCCCGAACGTGCCGTTTCATCCGCGACACGCCGCGGAAAGCGTATGAGATCGCACAGTCGCGGGGGTGAACCTGTGGATAACGTGGGCTCTCCCCCCCGAAAGATGTCATGGCGGGGCGCGACCGTTGCGGCCATGGAAGATCTCGACTGGCCGTTTCGAGCAAGCGAGGCGCTCGACGCGGGACTACTGACGTTTCGCGAGCTGCGGCGATTTCACGCCGGCATCTATCCCGGCGTGTGGGCGCCGCGGGGCGTCGAGTTGTCGGCCGTCGACCGGGCCAGGGCCGCCTGGCTGTGGTCACGCCGACAAGGTGTACTGGCAGGCCTATCGGCGTCGGCGTTGCTCGGCGCGAAATGGGTCGAGCCTGACGCCGCCGCCGAACTCGTGCTGTCGAATCGGCGACCGCCGCCAAGAATCACCGTCCACAGCGACACACTGTTGCCCGAGGAGATCGTGACGCGCCACCAGATGCCCGTGACGACGCCGGAGCGCACCGCGTTCGACCTCGGCCGCCGGCTCCCGCTCGTGGAAGGCGTTCAACGCATCGACGCGCTGATGAATGCGACGGACATCAAGCCCGCCGACATCGACGAGGTGGCGCAGCGGCATCCCGGCGTGCGCGGCTTGCGGCAGCTACGCCAGACACTGGAACTCGTCGACGGCGGCGCGGAGTCGCCCTACGAATCACTGACCCGACTACTGCTGGTGCAGGCCGGATTTCCGCGTCCGGAAACCCAGATACGGGTGCTCGACCAGTCAGGGCGTGTGGTCGCACGCATCGATCTGGGATGGTCGCAGTATCGCGTCGGCGTGGATTTCGAAGGCGCACACCACTGGACTGACCCGCGACAACGTACCGCCGATGCCGAACGCTATTGGTTGCTGCCGCGGCTCGGCTGGAACGACATCAGGCTGACCAGCGGCGTGTTGCACAACCAGCCGCGCGTATTTCTCGAGCGAGTCGGCGAGGCACTAATCGCCCGCGGCTGCCCGAAAACATGGTGAACGTGCGGTTTCATCCGCCAAATCGGCGTGTCGCGGATGAAACCGCACGACCGGCGGCCAAGCGCCCCGCTAGAGAATCGGCCTGCCGCCGGTCACCGCGATCCGCGCACCCGTCACGTAGCTCGCCTCGTCGGACGCCAGCATCACGTAGACCGGCGCCAACTCGACCGGTTGACCGGCACGGCCCAACGGCGTGTTCTCGCCGAACTGCTTGACCTTCTCCGGCGGCATCGTCGACGGGATCAACGGTGTCCAGATCGGGCCCGGCGCGACGCTGTTGGCGCGAATACCCTTCTCGCCCAACATCTCCGCCAGGCTCGCGGAGAAGTTGGCGATCGCCGCCTTGGTGGCCGCGTACGGCGCCAGCTTCGGGTTGGGCATGTCGGAGTTCACCGAGGAACTGCCGATGATCGACGCACCGGCGCCCATGTGCGGCAGCGCGGCCTTCACGAGGTAGAAGTACGCCCCGACGTTGAGCCGGAACGTGTAATCCCACTCCTCGTTGCTGATCTCGTCGAGGGTGTCGTGCGTCATCTGGTAGGCGGCGTTGTTGACGAGCACATCGATCCCGCCGAATTCCTGTACGGCGCGGTCCACGACCGCGCGGCAGTGCGCCGGGTCGGAGAGATCGCCGGGCATCAACACACATTTGCGCCCGGCGTCCTCGACATACTTCTGGACCTCCTTGGCGTCGCCGTCCTCGTTCAGGTAGGCGATCAGCACGTCGGCGCCCTCGCGCGCGTAGGCGATCGCGACCGCGCGACCGATTCCGCTGTCGCCTCCGGTGATGACCGCGCGCTTACCGGTCAGCCGGCCCGACCCCTCATAACTCGTCTCGCCGCAGTCGGGGGTCGGGGTCATCTCGCTCTGCACACCGGGCGGGGACTGCTGCTGTTCTGGAAAACTCATCGATGGCCTCTCGTGGGATGTCTGTTCTTGCGCGGGGTTACCCCGCAGCCGTCCGAATACTCCGGACGATCCGCTGTTTGACATGTGTTCACTACGATGAAGCCCATGGCCGAGTCCCGACGGCGGCTCTCGCCCGCCGACCGACGCAGCGAGCTGCTGACGCTCGGCGCCGAGGTGTTCGGTCAGCGGCCCTACGACGAGGTTCGCATCGACGAGATCGCCGAGCGGGCCGGAGTGTCCCGGGCGTTGATGTACCACTACTTTCCGGACAAGCGGGCGTTCTTTGCCGCGGTGATCCGCGCCGAGGGTGAGCGGCTGTTCGAGGCCACCAACGTGGCACCGCGACCCGGCCAGAGCCTCTTCGACCAGGTGCGTGAGGGGGTGCTCGCCTATCTGCGCTACGACGACGAGCACCCACACGGCGCATGGGCCGCCTACGTGGGATCCGGCCGCTCCGATCCCGTGCTGCGCGGCATCGAGGACACCGACAACGACCGTCAAGCCAGCCGCATCCTCGGCCGCATCCACGCCGCCGTCGGCGACGACCTGGACGACAAGGTGGAGCGCGACCTGCGCATCACGGTCTACGGCTGGCTGGCCTTCACCTTCGAGATGTGCAGGCAACGGCTGATGGACCCGTCCATCGAGGCCGGTCCCGTGGCCGACGCGTGCGCACACGCCCTGTTCGACGCCATCGGACGAGTCCCCGGTATCCCTTCTCCCCTGCGCGAAGCGGTGTCACCGAATCGTCGCTGACCTGTGATTTCGGCGCGCCAAGCATCGCTGGGCGACAGCTGAGTCACCGCAACCGCCGAGGACTTGTCGGTGGTGGAGTGCACCATGGACGTCGATGAGCACATCCCCTCTCGCCCGGTTCAGCGACCTGACCCGGGAGTGGTTCACCGGCACATTCGCCGAGCCGACGCCCGCCCAGGCCCAAGCCTGGTCGGCGATCGCCGATGGGGACAACACGCTCGTCATCGCGCCCACCGGATCCGGTAAGACGCTCGCGGCGTTCCTGTGGGCAATCGACCAGTTGGCCTCCGTCCCCGCCGAACCACGAGCCGGCACCAAAGTGCTGTACGTCTCGCCGCTGAAGGCGCTCGCCGTCGACGTGGAGCGCAACCTGCGCACCCCGCTCACCGGTATCGCCCGCATGGCCGAACGGCGCGGCGTGCCCGCCCCACAGATCAGCGTGGGCGTGCGCTCCGGCGACACCTCCCCCGCGCAGCGGCGCGAACTGATCGCACGACCGCCCGACATTCTGATCACCACGCCCGAATCGCTGTTCCTGATGTTGACCTCGGCGGCGCGCGACACGCTGGCCGACGTCCGGACCGTCATCGTCGACGAGGTGCACGCCGTCGCGGCCACCAAACGCGGCGCCCACCTCGCGCTGTCGCTCGAGCGGTTGGATCAACTTCTCGACGCGCCCGCGCAGCGGATCGGCTTGTCGGCCACCGTCCGTCCCCCCGAGGAGGTGGCGCGGTTCCTGTCCGGTCAGGCCCGCACCACGATCGTGGCCCCACCGGCCGCCAAGACATTCGACCTGTCGGTCCAGGTGCCGGTGCCCGATATGGCCAACCTCGAGAACAACACCATCTGGCCCGACGTCGAAGAGAAGATCGTCGACCTGATCGAGGAGCACAATTCGTCGATCGTGTTCGCCAACTCGCGTCGCCTCGCCGAACGACTCACGTCGCGGCTCAACGAGATCCACGCTGAGCGCACCGGCCAGGAGCTCGAGACGGGACCCAACACCGGAGTCGCGGGCGGTTCGCCCGCCCACATCATGGGCAGCGGGCAGGCGTCGGGCGCGCCCACATTGCTGGCCCGTGCGCATCACGGCTCGGTCAGCAAGGAACAGCGCGCGCTCGTCGAGGACGACCTCAAGAGCGGTCGGCTCAAGGCCGTCGTCGCGACCTCGAGCCTGGAGCTCGGGATCGACATGGGCGCAGTCGATCTAGTGATCCAGGTGGAGGCCCCGCCCTCGGTGGCCAGCGGGCTGCAGCGCATCGGCCGCGCCGGCCACCAGGTCGGCGAGATCTCCCAGGGTGTGTTGTTCCCCAAGCACCGCACCGACCTGATCGGCTGCGCGGTGACGGTCAAGCGGATGCTCTCCGGTGAGATCGAGACCATGCGGGTGCCGACCAACCCGCTCGACGTGCTGGCCCAGCACACGGTCGCCGCGTGTGCGCTCGAACCGCTCGACGCCGACCGCTGGTTCGACGCGGTGCGGCGCAGCGCCCCGTTCGCAACCCTGCCGCGCAGCGCGTTCGAGGCGACGCTGGATCTGCTGTCGGGTAAGTATCCGTCGACCGAGTTCGCCGAGCTGCGGCCCCGCCTGGTGTACGACCGCGACACCGGCACGCTGACGGCTCGGCCAGGAGCGCAGCGGCTGGCGGTCACCAGCGGCGGCGCGATCCCCGACCGCGGCCTGTTCACGGTCTATCTGGCCACTGATTCCGAAAAACCTTCCCGCGTCGGGGAACTCGACGAGGAGATGGTGTACGAGTCGCGGCCGGGCGATGTGATCTCCCTGGGCGCGACGAGCTGGCGGATCACGGAGATCACCCACGACCGGGTCCTGGTGCTCCCGGCGCCCGGTCAGCCGGCGCGACTCCCGTTCTGGCGCGGCGACGGCGTCGGCCGCCCGGCCGAACTGGGCGCCGCGGTCGGGGCGTACACCGGCGAACTGGCCCGCCTCGGTCGCGACGAGTTCGATCAGCGTTGTCACGCAATGGGTTTCGACCAGTTCGCCACCGATAACCTGTGGCAGCTGATCGACGACCAGCGCCAGGCGACCGGCGTCGTGCCCTCGGACACCACATTCGTCGTCGAACGGTTCCGCGACGAGCTCGGCGACTGGCGCGTCATCCTGCACTCCCCCTACGGCTTGCGCGTGCACGGGCCACTCGCGCTGGCGGTGTCGCGGCGGCTGCGGGAGCGGTACGGCATCGAGGAGAAGCCCACCGCCTCCGACGACGGCATCATCGTGCGCCTGCCCGACACCGAAGATGCCCCTCCAGGTGCCGACCTGTTTGTGTTCGACGCCGACGAGATCGAGCCGATCGTCACCGCCGAGGTGGGCGGTTCGGCGTTGTTCGCCTCCCGTTTCCGCGAGTGTGCGGCCCGCGCATTGCTGCTGCCGCGCCGCCATCCGGGCAAGCGCTCCCCGCTGTGGCATCAGCGCCAGCGCGCCGCGCAATTGCTCGACGTCGCGCGCAAGTACCCCGACTTCCCGATCGTGTTGGAGGCCGTGCGGGAATGCCTGCAGGACGTCTACGACGTGCCCGCGCTCACCGAGCTGATGCACCGTGTCGCCCAGCGCCGGCTGCGCATCGTCGAGGTGGAGACCACAACGCCGTCGCCGTTCGCCGCGTCGCTGCTGTTCGGCTATGTCGGCGCATTCATGTACGAGGGCGACAGCCCCCTGGCCGAACGCCGTGCCGCGGCGCTGTCGTTGGACAGTGTGCTGCTCGCCGAACTGCTGGGCCGTGTCGAGCTGCGCGAGCTGCTCGACCCGCAGGTGATCACGAGTACCAACCGACAGCTGCAGCATCTGAGCGACGACCGCAAGGCGCGCGACGCCGAGGGCATCGCCGACCTGCTGCGGCTGCTGGGCCCGCTGACCGAGGCCGAGATCGCCGACCGCGCCACGACGTCCGACATCGGCGGCTGGCTCGACGGCTTGCGCGCCGCCAAACGGGCGTTGACCGTGTCCTTCGCCGACGAGACCTGGTGGATCGCCATCGAGGACATCGGCCTGTTGCGCGACGGCGTCGGTGTGGCCGTACCGGTCGGGGTGCCGACGGCGTTCACCGAATCGGTCGACGACCCGCTGGGTGAGCTGCTGGGCCGCTACGCGCGCACGCGAGGCCCGTTCACCACACACGACGCGGCGGCCCGGTTCGGTCTGGGTCTGCGGGTCACCGCCGACGTGCTGGGCCGGATGGCCATCGACGGCAAGCTGATTCGCGGTGAGTTCACCGATCTGCCGGTCGCCGACCCGACCGCCGCCGAGCAGTGGTGTGACGCCGATGTGCTCAAGATCCTGCGGCGCCGGTCGCTGGCGGCGCTGCGGGCGCAGATCGAGCCGGTCAGCACGGCGGCCTACGGGCGTTTCCTGCCGGCGTGGCAGTCGGTCGGCTCGGCGCACAGCAGCGGCGTCGACGGGCTCGCCACCGTGATCGATCAGCTTGCCGGCGTGCCGATTCCGGCTTCGGCCGTCGAGCCGCTGGTGTTCGGTCAGCGCGTCCGCGACTACCAGCCGGCGATGCTCGACGAACTGCTGGCCTCCGGTGAGGTCACGTGGTCGGGGGCCGGCCAGATCGGTGGCGGCGACGGGTGGATCGCCTTCCACTCCGCCGAGTCGGCGCCGCTGACGTTGAGCGCCCCCACCGAGATCGAGTTCACCGACAGCCACCGGGCGATCCTCGAAACGCTCGATCGCGGCGGCGCGTTCTTTTTCCGTCAGCTCACCGACAATCCGAACGAAGACCACAAGAATGCGCTGTGGGATCTGATCTGGGCGGGCTGGGTCACCGGCGACACGTTCGCGCCGGTGCGCGCGAAGTTGATGGGTACCCGCGGGGCATCGGGACGCCGGAGCGCCCCCGCGCACCGGCAGCGGCGACGGGCGCCGCGGTTGAGCAGCTACAGCGTCGCGCACGCCCAGACCCGTAACGCCGATCCCACGGTGGCGGGCCGGTGGTCGGCGCTGCCGGCCGCAGAACCGGAATCGACTGTGCGCGCACACTTTCAAGCCGAACTGCTGCTCGGGCGCCACGGGGTGCTGACCAAGGGTGCCGTTGGCGCCGAAGGCGTGCCGGGCGGCTTCGCCATGCTCTACAAGGTGCTGACGGCGTTCGAGGACGCCGGCCGGTGCCAGCGCGGCTATTTCGTTGAGTCACTCGGCGGCGCCCAGTTCGCCGTCGCGTCCACGGTGGACCGCCTGCGCTCCTATTTGGACAGCGTCGACTCTGACCACCGCGACTACCACGCGATCGTCCTCGCGGCCGCCGATCCGGCCAACCCCTACGGCGCCGCGCTCCCGTGGCCGACAAAGCGAACCGATGACGACGTCACCCACCGCCCGGGCCGCAAGGCCGGTGCACTGGTCGCGATGGTCGACGGCGAACTGGTGTGGTTCCTCGAACGCGGCGGACGTTCGCTGCTGAGCTTCACCGGCGACACCGACGCGCACATCGCCGCCGCTGCTGCCCTGGCCGATCTGGTCAGCAGCGGCCGGGCCGGATCGTTCCTCGTCGAGAAGGTCAACGGTGTTCCCGTGCTCGAACCGGGCGCCGAGGGTGAGCGCGCTGCGGTCCACGATGCCCTGCTGGGCGCCGGGTTCGCCCGGACGCCGCGCGGCCTGCGGTTGCGCTGACGCATGCCCGAAGGCGACACGGTCTACCGCACCGCCACCAAACTGCGTGAGGCACTGGTGGGCAAGCAGCTCACGCGCTGCGACGTGCGGGTGCCCAAGTTCGCGACGGTCGACCTGACGGGTTGTGTCGTCGACGAGGTGATCAGCCGCGGTAAGCATCTGTTCATCCGCGCCGGTGACGCCAGCATTCACTCCCATTTGAAGATGGAGGGCGCCTGGCTGATCGGCGGGCAGATTCGGCGGGTGCCCGAGTACAAGATCCGGATCCTGTTGCACACCAGCGACTCCCGCGCCGCCGGTGTCGACCTCGGCGTGCTGGAGATTCTGCAGCGCGACCACGATATGGAGGCCGTCGCCCACCTCGGACCGGACCTGCTGGGCGATGACTGGGAACCGCGGGTCGCCAGGGACAACCTGATCGCGGATCCGCAGCGGCCACTGGCCGAGGCGCTACTGGACCAGCGGGTGATGGCGGGCGTCGGCAACGTCTACGCCAACGAGCTCTGCTTCGTCACCGGCTACCTGCCCACCACTCCGGTCGGCAGGGTCAAGGACCCGCTGCGAATGGTGCAACGGGCCCGAGACATGCTGTGGCTGAACAGGTCCCGCGTCAACCGCACCACAACCGGCGACACCCGCGGCGGTCGTGACTTGTGGGTCTATGGCCGGCGTGGCCGACCGTGCCGCCGGTGCGGCACGCCCATCGAGTCGGACTCCCCGCGCCCCGGCAGCCCGGGCGATCGCGTCTCGTACTGGTGTCCGGTCTGCCAGACCTGACCCGCGCCGAAGCGCGCCGAGAATGCGGTTTGTGACGGATTTCGGCCGATTCTCGTCAGATACCGCAGTCTCGCCGCGCCCGGGGTCGCTACGGCAGCGCCAACCGGACGATCTTGCGCACCACCGTCGCGAACTGCCGCGGCAGCGACCCCGCGTTGTACGGGATTCCGTAGCGGGTGCAGATGTCCTTGACCTCTTCGGAGATCTCGGCCAGGCGGTGCGCTGGGATGTCGGGGAACAGATGGTGCTCGATCTGGAACGACAGGTTTCCGCTGAGAATGTGGAACAGCCTTCCGCCCGTCAGGTTCGCCGAGCCCAGCACCTGCCGGAAGTACCACTGGCCCCGCGTTTCGGCCTTGGTCTCCTCCACGGAGAACTCCTGCACGTCGTCGGGGAAGTGGCCGCAGAAGATGATCATGTACGCCCACACGTTGCGCATCAGGTTAGCGGTCAGGTTCCCCGCGACCACCCACGGCGCGAACGGCCCGGCCAGCAGCGGGAACGCGACGTAATCCTTGAGTGTCTGGCGTTTGGTCTTGCGCCAGATGCCCTCGAGGATTTCGCGCTTGTCCGCGATCGTGATCTCCCCGGCGCGGATGCGCTCGGTCTCCAGTTCGTGCAGCGCGACGCCGTACTGGAACAGCACCATCAGAAGGAAGGCGTAGACGGGGTTGCCGAGGAAGTACGGCGTCCACTTCTGGTCCTTGCTCATCCGCAGGATGCCGTAACCGACGTCGCGGTCCATGCCGACGATGTTGGTGTAGGTGTGGTGCATGTAGTTGTGCGAGTGGCGCCACTGCTCGCCCGGGCACGCGGTGTCCCATTCGAAACCCCGGCTGGAGATGTTCGGGTCACCCATCCAGTCGTATTGACCGTGCATGACGTTGTGGCCGATCTCCATGTTGTCGAGGATCTTCGACAGTCCCAGCAGCGCGGTGCCCGCCAGCCAGAACGGCGGGAACACCCCGCCGAACAGCAGGGCCCGCCCGCCGATCTCGAAAGCGCGCTGGGTCTTGATGATTCGACGGATGTAGGTGGCGTCGCGCTCGCCGAGGTCGGCGATCACGCGCTCCTTGAGTGCGTCGAGTTCGCGGCCGAACGCCTCGGCCTGCTCGGCGGTCAAACTGATCTTCTTGCCCGCCACCGTCTTTTCGAGGGTGGGCGGTTTCGAAGTGATGTCGGTGATGACGGTCATGTCGAACTCCTTTCGGTTCTACAGCGCGAGGTCGACGTCGCCGACGGGGGCCGAGACGCAGATCTGCACGTCTTCCTCCTCCGCGGCGGACATCGCGCCGGTGACCATGTTCTTCACCACGCCGCGCGTCTTGCGGCGGGTGCAGCTGTGGCAGATGCCCATTCGGCATCCGCTTTCGGGGGCCAGGCCCGCGTCTTCGGCCTGCTCCAGCAGCGGGCGACCGTCGTCGGTCACCGCCACCCCGCTGTCGGCGAACGTGATCGTGCCGCCCGAGGGTTCGGCGGGCACGGTGTACGTCGGGGGGACGAAGCTCTCCGAGCGCACGTTCGTGCAGTGCTCACGCACGGCGAAGGCCAGTTCGGGCGGGCCGCAGACGAACACCGCGTCCGGGTCGGGCATTGCCGCCTCCAGATGCGCGGGGCCGAAGCGACCGGTCAGGTCGGAGCCGGCCGTCGACCGCGTGTAGCCGTGCAGCACCCGCACGCCCGTCATGGTGTCGAGCTCGGCGCGGTAGCACGCCTCCTCGGCGGAGCGGGCGTAGTGGATGAACGCGGTCTCGCCGCGGAACCCGCCCGCCCGCAGTGTCCGCAGCATCGACATCACCGGGGTGATTCCGCTCCCGCCGGACACGAACAGGATGCGCCGCGGAGGGTCATCGGGAACCACGAAGTCGCCGCCGACCGAGTCCAGACCCACCACCATGCCGGGGCGGGCGTGGTCGCACAGGTAGCCGGAGACCAGGCCCCCGTCGTGGCGGCCCACCGTCAGCTCGAGGTAGCGGTCCCCCTCGGCGTTGGCCGGCGAGTACGGCCGGGTGCGACGGCGACCGTCGATCTCGACCGTGAGGTTGACGTGCTGTCCGGCGCGGAAACCGGTGAACGCCTGATTCGGCTCCAGGGTGAGGGTGACGCTGCGCGGGGTCTGCCGCCGCACCGCGACGACCTCGGCTCGGGCGTCGCCCCGCGTCCAGGTGGGCGCGACGAGCTCGGTGTATCGGTCCACCCCGTGGGGCCCGGTGAGCAGGTCGACCAGCGGCGACCCGAGCACCCTTTCCCGCAGGCCACGGGTCAAAGTTTGAGTGAACATATGTACACTGTGCGGGGGTGTGCAGCACCTCGTCAACCCATTCACCCAGGTTGTGGTAGGTTTCACACAGTGAACAGTCGTACGCCTGGCTCACGGTCGAGCCGGTCGGGACGGTCACGTTCGCGCGAGCACCCGCGGGCGACCATGTCCCGCGAGGAGCGCAAGGAGGCCACCCGGCAGGCGATCGTCGCGGCCGCCCTCAAACTGCTCGAGGAGCGCAGCTTCTCCGCGCTGAGCCTGCGCGAGGTCACGCGAGAAGCCGGCATCGTGCCCGCGGCGTTCTACCGGCATTTCGAGTCGATGGAAGCCCTCGGCCTCGTCCTCATCGACGAGTCGTTCCGCAGCCTGCGCGACATGCTGCGGGGGGCCCGCGCGGGCAGGCTCGACCCCAAGCGGGTCATCGAGTCCAGCGTCGACATCCTCATCGACGGCGTGAACGAACGCCGCGAACACTGGCGCTTCATCGGCCGCGAACGAAACAGCGGCGTCACTGTTCTGCGCTACGCCATCCGCACCGAGATCCGGCTGATCACCTCCGAGCTCGCGATCGACCTGGCCCGCTTCCCGAACCTCAACACGTGGAGCAGCGAGGATCTCAACATCCTGGCGAGCCTGTTCGTCAACGCGATGATCGTGATCGCCGAAGCCATCGAGGACGCCCACGACCAGGCCGCGCTCAACGAGATCAAACGGGTGGCCGTCAAACAGCTGCGGATGATCGCTGTCGGGGTCGCCGGATGGCGCAGCACCGTGTGAGACAGGGTGCGGGTTAGCGTGTGCGCATGCCGCACCTCGAAGTTGCCTACCCCCGTCCCGACATCGCCGTGCTCACGCTGAACCGGCCCGAGAAACTCAACGCGCTGTCCTACGAACTCGTCGAGGACCTCCACGCGACGCTGGAGCAGATCGGTTCCAACAACGACTGCCGCGTCGTCGTGCTCACCGGCGCCGGACGCGGTTTCTGCTCGGGTCTGGACCTGACCGATCCCAATCCGCAGAAGACAGGCCAGGGCACGGAGTTTCCGCGTTCGGGTATGCGCTGGCAGGAGCGCATCGCCGACCTGACCGCCCGCATCCACCGGCTGCGCCAACCCGTGATCGCCGCGGTCAACGGGGTCGCGTACGGCGGCGGGATGGGCATCGCGCTGGCCTGCGACATCCGGATCGCCTCGGAGTCGGCGCGCTTTTGCACCCAGTTCATCAAGCTGGGTCTCGGCGGCTGCGACATCGGGGTCAGCTATACGCTTCCCCGGATCATCGGCGCCGGTCCCGCATTCGATCTGATCCTCACGGCACGGGCGGTCGACGCGCTGGAGGCCTTACGGCTCGGGCTGGTGTCGCGGGTGTCGACCGACGAAGCGGTCGTCTTCGATGCCATGGCGATCGCCGAGACGCTCTGCGGCTACGGCAAGTTCGGCCTCGAGTCGACGAAGCAGGTGCTGTGGGCCAACCTCGAGGCGTCGAGCCTGGAAGCGGCCCTGCACCTGGAGAACCGCAGCCAGATCCTGGCCTCGACCAGCGGCGAGATGCGCGAAGCTAGCGAGGCGTTCCGCCGCCGTCCACGATCATGACCGTACCGGTGATGTAGCTGCCGGCATCCGAAGCCAAGAGCAGCGCGGTGCCGACCATTTCGTCGGGTGATGCGAGCCGTTTGAGGAACGTGCTGCGCGCCATCCCGTCGACGACCTCCTGCGGGTTGTTGCGCATCATGTCGGTGTCCACCGGCCCGGGAGCGATCGCGTTCACCCGAATGCCCGAGGGCGCGAACTCGGCGGCCATCGACCTGGTGAACGACATCAGCGCGGCCTTGTTGGCGGAGTAGATCGAGGTCAACGCCGAGAAGTTGAACGCACCGACCGAAACCATGTTGATCACACTGGCTTTCGCGCTGGCCTTGAGATGAGGCAGGGCCGCCTGCACCAGGAACACCGGCCCGCGCAGGTTGACCTCGAACGACTTCGTCAGGGCGTCGGGCGTCATCTCACCCAAGGGTTGCGCCAGGGCATTGGCGGCGTTGTTGACCACCACGTCGATTCCGCCGTACTCGTCGACGGTCCGCTGCACCAGCGCCTCGAGGGCGTCGACCTCACCCAAATGGGTGGGCACGCCGACGGCTTGGCCCCCGAGACCGCGCAGATGTTGCGCAGCCTGTTCGCAGGCCTCCGGTTTGCGGCTGGCCACCACGACGCGCGCGCCGGCCAGGACGAAGCCCTCGGCCAGCGCAAGGCCGATGCCCCTGGTGCCGCCCGTGACGATCACGGTGCGGCCGGTCATATCGAAGAGACGGTCGAACGAAGCGCGGTCCACGGCCGTCAGTCAAGCAGATGGACCAGGCCTCAGATGCAACCGCTCACGCTTACCCGACGCCCGACGTTGACGCACGCGCTGACGTTCGGCGCCGGCGGCGGCGGAACGTACACCGGCGGGGGCGGCGGAGGCGGCGGAGGTGGAGGTGGAGGCGGCGCATCCGAGGG